>NZ_JBHZGV010000004.1:0-343078 GCF_043359985.1 Comamonas trifloxystrobinivorans | reverse complement strand
CCGTGACGGTGGTCGTGGCATAACTCCGTCTGGGGTTTGGGGACGTGTGCTCTCAGGTCGGGTTGTGCAACAAAGCCCATCAATTGCAATGACTCTTCGTTCTTGCTCTCTGATGGTGTTGATGACAATCGAAGGCATATCGGATGCCCCATCAGCTATGGCATCCGTCAGCCGCTGGGCCTTCTCTTTTGAAAGCTGGCGTTCGCTTCGGAGGGCTTGAAGTTTGTTGGCAATTTCATCGCTCTGAACCTGCGATTCATGGTTGTTCAGGAAGCGTCGTACATCCAACTGTTTGACACAGCCAATGATCACCTGAAGAACAACATCGAATTTAAAGGCGGGACAGGTGCAATCACCTTTTCTTACTGCCTGACTGCACCTCAAGTAAGTTCCACCTTTCGGTAGCTTTCCTTTGTCGATGAACTGGATTCCGGAGCCGCATCGGCATTTCATTAATCCGGTCAGCGGGTTCCTGAAGGCAGCGCCTTTCCGGCCACGGCCAGTTACCCTTCGTTGACGCATTGCAATCTTGGCTCGTAGGAACGTCTCCTTGTCCAGAATCGCCGGGTAGTAGCCAACAATTGGTTCTCCCTCCGGTACACGTTTCAAATTTCCCTGATCATTTTCCTTGTACACGTGGGGTTGGTAGTCCCCGAAGACCGCGAGTGAGTCAGCGATTTTTTTGATGTACGACTCGTTCCAGACCTTGCTGCGACCCCATGGTTTAGGCCCGTTCATTGTTAAGTCTTTGGCGATGCTTCCTGCACCACGTCCAGCAAGGATTTCATCAAAAATCCTTCGAACAATTTCGGCTCGGTCATGAATGATTTCGTACCCTGATCGGTCGGATTTCATCTTCAGCCACGCCGGTGCAAGCTTGGTCAGGGGTTTGCCGATCTTCCGCGCTTCACTTCGTTTTTCAGACCACGCAGCGCCGAGCATGGACGATTTCCGGCGTGACTCATCATGGGCACGCACCATGGAAAGAAGTGCGTACATCAACGAAAAGGAGTCTTGATCGACATTCTTGGTGGAGAACTCCTTGTTCTCACTCAGGGCAACGACGACTATTCCAGCATGGATGATCGAAGTCAGTAGTTGAAGAGCGTTGGACACCTTGTCGCGCGACAAGCGGTCAATAGATTCCACGATCAGGTAACTTCCCTGCGCGATCTTGCCGCTTTCAACTTGTTCAAGGAAGTTCTTCAACGCGCCTATCTGTGCGTTCTTTCCACGGAAACCGGAGACGCCAATGTCATCGAAGCGTTGTTCAATTTCTAGGCCTTTGCGCAGTGCGTAGGCGTCAGCAGCAGCAATTTGCCGCCGCAAGGAATCACCGGTGATCTGTTCCGGCGTAGACATGCGGATGTACGAGTAAGCCTTTGGCATGCCATCATTTTAATCAGCCACAGCTTGAGCACGTTGTGGCCGCCGCAGGCCGCTATCTCCAGCGCCCGCTTGCTGGCGGCCTGGCCTTTGACGTCGCGCATGTCGGCAGCGGCTTCGTCCGCCATGGGCGCTTGCGGCGGTACGCGCTGCCACTGGCTGGCAATGCCCTGCTGGCCGTTGTTGTTATCTGCTGCATTGTGGTGCGTGCTGGCCGGCGCCAGGTGCTGCACCACGTCCAGCAGGTGGGCGGCGCGGTAGACCTCGGCATCGGGCACCAGGGCGGCTTCTTCGGCACTGCCCGGCGGCAGCACCTGGCGCACGCGCTGACCACGCTGGTGCAGATCCATGCTGGCGGCCAGGGAGCCGCGCACCGGGCGCAGCGCGCCAGAGAGCGACAGCTCGCCCGCGAACTCATAGCCTTCGAGCCCCTGGCTCGGCAACTGGCCCGAGGCGGCCAGGATGCCGATGGCAATGGGCAAGTCGTAGCGGCCCGAATCCTTGGGCAGATCGGCCGGCGCCAGGTTGACGGTGATGCGCTTGCTGTGCGGAAACTCCAGCCCGCTGTTTTGCAGGGCCGAACGCACGCGCTCGCGCGCTTCTTTGACTTCGGTATCCGCCAGGCCCACCAGGGTGAAGCTGGGCAGGCCATTGGCCAAATGCACCTCAACGGACACGGGATGGGCGGTCAGACCGACCAGGGCGCGGCTGTGCACCACGGCGAGACTCATGCGGGGCTCCCTTATTGCACCAAATTGGTGCATTGCACGCCCCGGCGGTGCCAGGGCTGGGCCAGCATGGCCAATGCGGGCGCTGGCGACAAGCCACCTTGGTCAAAACCTGTGCAGGACGCCGCCCGGTCAGCATAAAAAAAGGAGCAGCCAGCGCTTGTTGGCGGTGCATTTACAGCGGGTTGCCAGCGGAATTGGCACGCTCTGTGCATTGCTTGGGCAACGAGCAACGAGATCACAAACCAAGGAGTGTGGCAATGGCGATGAGCAACAGGGGTTGGATGGGGTTGGTAGCTGCAGCGTGTCTGGCGCTGCCGGTGGTGGCTAGCGCGCAGTTGTCGGCCAACGTGGCACTGACGACCAATTACAAGTTCCGTGGTCAGGACCAGAAGACCTCCAGCGCCCAGTGGGTGAAGCCGGCGCTGCAAGGCGGTGTGGATTACGCGTTTGGCGATTCGGGCTTTTATGTGGGCAACTGGAACTCGACCGTGCAGTGGCTCGACGGCAACCGCGTGGAGATGGATCTGTACGGCGGCTACAAGTTCAAGGCCGCCGACGTGGATTGGGATGTGGGCGTGCTCACCTATATCTACCCCGGCAACACCTCGGGCAATACCACCGAGCTGTATGGCGCTGGTACTTACGGCCCGGTGACGGTGAAGTATTCGCACACGGTGTCGAAAGACTATTTCGGCTGGGCCGGCAACAAGGTGGACGGCTCGATGAAGGGCCGCAACACCGGTTATTTGAATGTGGCTTTTGCCCAGGAAGTGGCGCCCAAGACAACGCTGAAGCTGGCCGTGGGTTACACGCGCTTTTCCAGCGACATCAAGGATCTGGGCGTGCCCAACTACTTTGATTACAGCGTGGGCGGCAGCTACGACCTGGGCGATGGTCTGTCGCTGAGCGCGGCCTGGGTGGGCGCCAACAAGAGCAGCGATTTTGGTTTTGTGAACAAGGGCCGGGCGATTGTGACGCTGGCCAAAACTTTCTGATGCAGCGCCGCTGCAGCATGTGACGAGGAGTTAGCTATGACGATGAAACTGGTAGTGGCGGTGATCAAGCCCTTCAAGCTCGACGAGGTGCGTGAGGCGCTGTCCGATATTGGGGTGCAAGGCATCACGGTGAGCGAGGTGAAGGGCTTTGGCCGCCAAAAAGGCCATACCGAGCTGTACCGCGGCGCCGAGTACGTGGTGGACTTTTTGCCCAAGGTGAAGCTGGAGATCGCGGTGAGCGAGGACCTGGTGGACCGGGTGATCGAGGCCATCGAGAGCGCGGCGCGCACCGGCAAGATCGGCGACGGCAAGATTTTTGTCTCGACGCTGGAGCAGGTGGTGCGTATCCGGACCGGCGAAACCGGCACCAACGCCATTTGAAACGCTATTCATTCAGTAGCTGAGTGCCTGGGCAACGGGCGCGGAGCCGAACTTATCTTCCAAGGGTGTGAACAACATGCGACGACTACTTTCTCTGGCCGGCTTGGCCGCAACAGCCCTGGCTGCTGCCGGTAGCGCAATGGCAGCCGATGCGGCGCCCGTGCTCAACAGCGGCGATACCGCGTGGATGCTGACCTCCACCATGCTGGTGATCTTGATGGTGATTCCCGGCCTGGCGCTGTTCTACGGCGGCCTGGTGCGCAGCAAGAACATGCTGTCGGTGCTGGCCCAGGTGTTTGTGATTTTTTCGCTGATCACCGTGCTGTGGGCGGTGTACGGCTATTCGCTCACCTTTGCCGGCGAAGGCAATTTCTACGGCGGCTTTGACAAGCTCTTCCTCGCCGGTATCAAGCCCGACACGCTGTCGACGGCGCTGGCCACGATTCCGGAGTTTGTGTTTGTCTCGTTCCAGTCGACCTTTGCGGCCATTACCGTGGCGCTGATCGTGGGCGCGTTTGCCGAGCGCATCAAGTTCTCGGCGGTGATGCTGTTCTCGGTGCTGTGGTTCACCTTCAGCTACATCCCGATGGCGCACATGGTCTGGGGCGGCGGCCTGCTGGCCAAGGACGGCGCGCTGGATTTTGCCGGCGGCACCGTGGTGCACATCAACGCCGCTGTGGCCGGCCTGGTGGGCTCGTACATGGTGGGCAAGCGCATCGGCTTTGGCCGCGAAGCGCTGGCACCGCACAGCCTGACGCTGACCATGGTGGGCGCATCGCTGCTGTGGGTGGGCTGGTTCGGCTTCAACGCCGGCTCGGCAGGCGCTGCCAACGGTATTGCCGGCCTGGCTTTCATCAACACCATTTTGGCCACCGGCGCAGCCGCTGTGGCGTGGATTGCCGCCGAAGCGCTGCACAAGGGCAAGGCTTCGATGCTGGGCGCCGCCTCGGGCGCTGTGGCCGGCCTGGTGTGCATCACCCCGGCAGCCGGTTTTGTGGGCCCGATGGGTTCCATCGTGATGGGCATCATCGCTGGCCCGCTGTGCCTGTGGGGCGTGTCCGGCCTCAAGCGCATGCTCAAGGCTGACGACACCTGCGACGTGTTCGGCGTGCACGGTGTGGGCGGTATCTTGGGTGCGGTGCTCACCGGCGTGTTCTGCGCTGGCAGCCTGGGCGGTGTGGAGCCGGCCGATTACAACATGGCGCACCAAGTGTGGGTGCAGGTCAAGAGCGTGCTGGTGACCCTGGTATGGTCGGGCGTAGTGGCAGCGGTGTCGTTTGCGATCTGCAAGTACACCATCGGTCTGCGTGTGTCGGAAGAGTCCGAGCGCGAAGGCCTGGACATCAGCAGCCACGGCGAAGCCGCCTACGGCCGCTGAGCCCGAACCGGCGGCTGGGGCCAAGCGGGGCCCGGCCGCCACAAGATTTGCGAGTGACTTCAGCGCCCCGGTGCCGCAAGCCCGGGGCGTTTTTTCTTGCGGTTTTTGGTGCTTCAGGGGCGGTGGCTGCGGCCATGGCCGGGTTCTGTAAAGAGCCCTGGGGTGCCTGGTATTTTTGGCAGTACAGGCAGTAGCATGCGGTACTGCGCGCGTGCAACGTTTTTCAGGAATTTCTCATGGCTTGGCATACCGTCGTCTCCCAACCCTTTGCGCTGGGCGAATCCCCGTTCTGGCAGGCCAGCGGTGGTGTGCTCTACGGCGTGGACGTGGCGGGCAAAAAACTCTGGCGCACCATGCCCGGCTCAGGCTACCTGGACCGCTGGGACCTGCCGGCCGAACCCGGCTGCGTGGCACCCGCCCGCAGCGGCGGCGTGCTGGACGGCTGGGTGGTGGTGCTGCGCGACCGCGTGTGCCGCGCCACCGATTGGGGCGGCGAGCTGCACGAGATTGCACGCCTGCCGATCGACCCGGCCACCGAGCGTGGCAACGATGGCCGCTGCGACGCCCAGGGGCGCCTCTGGGTAGGCACCATCCACGAGCCGGCCAGCGGCCCGCGCCAGCCCGTAGGCGCGCTCTACTGTGTAGATGGCAGCAGTGGCACCACCGTGGTGCGCCAGGTGCTGAGCGGCGTGGCCAACGCCAACGGCCTGGCCTGGTCGCCCGACCGCCGCACCATGTACTGGGCAGACACGCCAACGCACACCGTCAAGCGCTACCAGTGCGACGTGAACGGCAACCCGCAAGGCGCGGGCGAGGTGTTCATCGAGTTCGAGCCCAAGCCCGAGGGCTGGCAACCGGGCGAGCCCGGCTACGGCGGCCGCCCCGATGGCGCAGCAGTAGACGTGGACGGCAACTACTGGTGCGCCATGTTCGAAGGCGGGCGCGTGCTGCAAATATCGCCACGCGGCGACATCCTCGCCCAGCACTACACACCCGCGCTCTGCCCCACCATGCCCTGCTTTGGCGGCAGCGACGGGCGCACGCTGTACCTGACCTCTGCCCGCCACGGCCGCAGCAAAGAAGAGCTGGCGCAGCTGCCGTTGTCGGGCTGTGTGTTTGCGATGAGGGTAGGAGTAGCAGGACTGCCCACCCAACCCTGGCGAGAACTGGGGCATGGGTTTTGATGGCTTTGCCATTTCCGTGAGGACTTAACCACGGTGACGAAACGAGTGATGATGGGGCGTTTGCAGTTTTCGTTTTGGGGTGGCGACAGAGGCGCTCAGGCTTTGTTGCAATGGTTTGCCGTACCAAGGTACTGTCTGCACCATCGGCGTCGCGCCTGACCACCTCTGTCGCCATTGAGGTTAGAGATTCGAAGGCCCACTTCGCTGCAGGGCAATGCTGCAATGACCTCCCAACAGCCGATGACGCCGCACGGAAGCATGTGAAATTCAGTATTTGCCCCAGTCACCCATCTAACTTGAGCGCTGCACGGCGGCCATAACTGCGGCTACCATCAGGCCCCATGGACCATGCTGAGGCTGCCGCCCCCCAACACCCCACTGTGCTCGACTGGCAAGAGCGCGTTCGATCTGCCCATGCCCACAAGACACCGCTGCGCATTCGCGGCGGTGGCAGCAAGGATTTTTATGGCGTGCGCCTGGGCGGCGAGCTGCTCGAAACGCGCAGCTACAGCGGCATCGTCAACTACGAACCGAGCGAGCTGGTAGTCACGGTGCGCAGCGGCACACCGCTGCTGCAGCTGGAGCAAATACTGGCCGAGCGCGGCCAATGCCTGGCGTTTGAGCCACCACACTTTGGCGCCAGCCAGGCCGACGCCACGGTGGGCGGCATGGTGGCGGCCGGTTTGTCGGGGCCGGCGCGGGTGTCGGCTGGCGCGGTGCGCGATTACATTCTGGGCCTGTCGCTGATCAACGGCGTGGGCGAGCACCTCACCTTTGGCGGCCAGGTGATGAAGAACGTGGCCGGCTACGACGTATCGCGCCTGATGGCCGGCTCCTGGGGCACGCTGGGCCTGCTCACCGACATCAGCATCAAAGTGCTGCCCATGCAGCGCGCCCAGGCCACGCTCTATTACGAATGCCAACAGCAGCAGGCGCTGGACATGCTGGCCAGCTGGCGCGCCCAGCCCTTGCCGATCAACGCCAGCCTGTGGCAGGCCGATGGCGGCGAAAACGGCAGCGGCCACCTGCTAGTGCGCCTGCGCGGCGCCATGGCTGCGGTAGAGGCGGCGCTGGAGCGCATGGGCGGCACCATGCTCGACCACGGCCTGGCCGAAGGCGCCTGGCTCGCCTGCCGCGAGCAGCAACTGCCCTGGTTCACACAGATGGAGCCCGACCACGCGCTGTGGCGCTTGTCGGTACCGGCCACCACGCCTGCGCTGCCCTGCACCGAACAACACATTCAGCCGCTCGTGGAATGGGGCGGCGCGCTGCGCTGGGTACAAGCGCCCATGCAGCATGCGGCGGCCCTGCACAGCCTGGCCGCCAGCGTGGGCGGCAGCGCGGTGTGCTTCCGGCCCGGCGCAGCCGTGGCCTGGACTTCGTCCGACGATTTTGGCTACACGCCTGCCTCGCCCGCGCTGCGCCAGGTGCAGCAGCGGCTCAAGCAGGCTTTTGATCCGAACGGCATCTTCAACCCCGGCCGCCTGGGCGACTGGGCCTTGCACGCCGCGCCGCCGGCTGCCCGCTGATCCAGGTACCCCTGCCCATGCAAACCCAATTAGCCCCCGAATTCCAGAACACCCCCGAAGGCCAGGAGGCCGAGGCGATTCTGCGCAAATGCGTGCACTGCGGTTTTTGCACCGCCACCTGCCCCACCTACCAGTTGCTGGGCGACGAGCTCGACGGCCCGCGCGGCCGCATCTACCTGATCAAGCAGGTGCTCGAAGGCCAAGAGCCCACGCGCTCCACGCAGCAGCACCTGGACAAGTGCCTGACCTGCCGCAACTGCGAATCCACCTGCCCAAGCGGCGTGCAATACGGCAAGCTGCTCGACATTGGCCGCCACATTGTTGACAGCAAGGTGGAGCGCCCGCTGGGCGAGCGCGCCGCCCGCTGGGCCTTGCGCAAAGGCATGACATCGAAAGCCTTTGGCGCTGCCCTGGCGCTGGGCCGCGTGGCGCGCCCGCTGCTGCCCGAGGCGCTCAAAGACAAGCTGCCCAAAGCCCGCAGCGCCGGCCGCTGGCCTTCGCGTGAACACGAGCGCAAGGTGATGATGCTGGCCGGCTGCGTGCAACCGGCCATGCTGCCCAACATCAACGCCGCCACCGCCCGCGTGCTGGACGCGGCTGGCATCCAAACCCTGGTAACGCCGGCGGCCAAGTGCTGCGGCGCAGTGCAGCAGCATTTGAGCGACCCGCAAGGCGCGCTGGCGCAGGCCCGCGCCAATATCGACGCCTGGTGGCCCTGGGTAGAGAAAAAGCAGATCGAGGCCATCATCAGCACCGCCTCGGGCTGCGGCGTGATGGTGAAAGACTACGGCCACCTGCTGCGCCACGACCCGGCCTATGCCGAGCGCGCCACCACCATCAGCGCCCTGGCCCGCGACCTGAGCGAGCTGCTGCCCGATTTGTTGCCCGAGCTGACCGAGCGCCTGCAAGGCCGCTTGCAAGTGCCCGAAGCACCGCTGGCCTACCACCCGCCCTGCACCTTGCAGCACGGCCAAAAGCTGCGCGGCAGCGTGGAAGCCAGCCTGCGCCAGCTGGGTTTTGACATCCGCGTCTCGCGCGTCGAATCGCATCTGTGCTGCGGCTCGGCCGGCACCTATTCGCTGCTGCAACCCGAGATTTCGCACCAGCTGCGCGAGCGCAAACTGGGCACCTTGCACGAGGCCTGCACCAAGGAGACGCCGCCTGCGGCCATTCTGTCGGCCAACATCGGCTGCATCAGCCACTTGCAAGCGGGCACCGATGTGCCGGTGCGCCACTGGATCGAGGTGATCGACGACGCCTTGCAGGCCGCCAACCAGGCAGCCTGAGCGCCGCTGGCGAGAGGCTTGTGCGGCCGCTTTGGTTTGTTATTTGGCTTGGCGGTTGCGCAGCCAGCTGAGCAGCTGCGCCCCATAGCCAGCCATGCCACGCGGGAAAAGCAGCACCAGCAGCAGCACGATGCCACCCAGCGCAGCACGCCAGTAATCGGTGTTGCGCGCCATGGCATCGTGCAGCCAGGTAAAGCTGAAAGCACCCACAATGGGGCCCACCAGGGTTTGCACGCCGCCGAGCAACACCATCACCAAACCATCGACCGATTTGGCCACCGACATGGTTTCTGGCGAAATACTGCCTTTGGAAAAAGCGAACAGCGCACCCGCCAAACCCGCCACCGCAGCGGCCAGCACAAAGCCCAGCCACTGCACCTTGGCCACGGGAATGCCAATGGCTTCGGCGCGCAAAGGCGAATCACGGCCCGCCCGCAGCGCATAGCCCAAAGGCGCTTGCAGCACGCGCCACAACCACAGAACGCCCAACACCACCAGCAGCAAAGTCAGCAGGTAGAACCAGCGCTTGTCTTCCAGCCAGGCGGCGGGCCACACGCCGGTCAGGCCATTGCTGCCGCCGGTGACCGAATCCCACTGAAAAGTGGTGGCCCAGGTGATTTGCGCAAAAGCCAGGGTGAGCATGGAGAAATACACGCCCGTCAGCCGCACCGCAAACCAGCCGAACAACAGGCCGCCAGCCGCTGCGAGCAGAGGCGCCAGCAGCAGAGCCAGCTCCATCGGCAAACGCAGCGCCGTCAGCAATAAGGCCGCGCCATAAGCGCCCAGGCCAAAGTAGGCCGCGTGGCCGAAAGAATGCAGGCCGGCCGGGCCCATCAAAAAATGCAGGCTGACGGCGAACAGCGCAGCAATCAGCAAATCGACCAAAAGCACCAGCGTGTAAGACTCCGCGCCCACCACCCAGGGCACGGCCAACAAGCCCAGCAAAACCACGCCCGCAGCGGCCCAGAAAGCCGGTTGCAATGGGCGCATGGGCTGCTCGCGCCAGCCATGGGAGCGGCTGGCCGCCTGCGGTTTGCCAAACAGCCCCCAGGGCCGCACCACCAGCACCACGGCCATCACCAGAAAATCGACCATCAAAGTGAGCTGCGGAAAAGCCACATCGACACCCGCGATATTGACCACGCCCAGCCACACGCACACGGCCTTGACCACCGACACCAGCAGCGCAGCCACAAAAGCCCCGGTCAGCGAACCCATGCCGCCCACCACCACCACGACAAAGGCCGAGCCGATAGTTTGCAGATCCAGCTCCAGCGTGGCCGGTTCGCGTGGCAACTGCAAAGCACCGCCCAAGCCCGCCAAGGCCGCGCCCAGCGCAAACACGGCCGTGAACAACCAGGCCTGGCGCACGCCCAGCGCGCCCACCATCTCGCGGTCTTGCGTGGCGGCACGCACCAGCATGCCAAAGCGGGTTTTGTGCAAGAGCAGCCAGGTAGCGCCCAGCACCAGTGGGCCGACTGCTATCAAAAAGAGATCGTAGCTGGGGAAGGAGCGGCCCAGAATATCGACCGCGCCCTCCAGGCCGGGCGCACGCGGGCCGAGCAGTTCGTCTGGCCCGCAGAGCCAGAGCACGGCGTCTTTGATCACCAGCACCAGCGCAAAAGTGGCGAGCAACTGAAACAGCTCGGGCGCTTTGTAGATGCGCCGCAGCAGCAGCACCTCGACCACCGCGCCCAGCAAGCCCACGCCCAGCGCCGCCAGCGGAATCGACAACCAGAACGCCCAACCGTCGCCCAGCGGCAGCAGCGCCTCGGCCAGCGCATAGGCCGCATACAGCCCGACCATGTAAAACGAGCCGTGCGCAAAATTGACGATACGGCACACGCCAAAGATCAGCGACAGCCCCGCCGCCACCAAAAACAGCGACGAGGCCCCCGCCAAGCCATTGAGCAGCTGCACCAGCAGACCGGAAAAACTCATAGCAAGTGATCTTTTTGCACGATGTCAAACACAGGCTTCAACGCCACCAACAGCGCTATCGCCAGGGGCACCCAGCAAGGGCCGCCCCGCAGCGGAGGTGCCGTCCCCCTGGGGGGAAGCCGCGCAGCGGCTCAGGGGGGATCATGTCCCAGGGCGGAGTTTCTTTACTTCTTCGTCGGTTGGGAGGTAATCCTTGCCGTCTCGGTAGCTGTAATCGACCAGCGCCCCCTTGCCTTTCACCTTTTTCAGCTTGCCCACATACGCACCCATCGTCGATTGGTGGTCTTGCGCGCGCCAGGTCACCTTGCCAAACGGCGACATCACCTCCAGGCCCTCAAAGGCTTTCACCAGCGCTTCGGTCTCGGTGGTGCCGGCTTTTTTCATGCCTTCGGCCAACGACTTGATACCGGCATAACCGACCACCGAGCCTTGGCGCGGATAGTCTTTGTACTTGGCCTTGTAGGCGTCAAAGAAAGCCTTGTGCTCGGGCGTTTTGAGCGTGTGCACGGGGTAGCCGGTGACGATCCAGCCATCGGGCGTTTCGTTTTTCAGCGCGTCCAGGTACTCGGGCTCGCCGCTGAGCACGCTCACCACCGGGCGGTCTTTGAACAGACCGCGCGTATTGCCCTCGCGCACAAACTTGGTCAGGTCGGTGGCGAACAGCACGTTGAAGATGGCGTCGGGCTTGGCGTCGGCCAGCGCCTGCACCACCGAGCCGGCATCCACCTTGCCTTGCACGGTGGCCTGCTCGGTGACAAATTCAATATCGGGCTGCGCCGCCTTCATCTTGGCCTTGAAGGTGGCGACCGACGACTGGCCATATTCGTAGTTGGGGTAGACGATGGCCCAGCGCTTTTTCTTCAGCTTGATGGCCTCTTCCACCAGCATCGACACCTGCATGTAGGTGGAAGGGCGCAGGCGGAAGGTATAGGCGTTGCCATTGCTCCAGACCATTTTGTCTGTCAGCGGCTCGGTGGCCAGGTAGAAGAACTTCTTTTGCTTGGCAAAGTCGGTCAGCGCCATGCCGGTGTTCGACAAAAAACCGCCCGCCAGCACATCGACCTTCTCACGCGCAATCAGCTCTTCGGCCACGCGCACCGTGTCGCCCGGGTTGGCGTTGTCGTCGCGGGTGATCAGCTCCAACTTCTTGCCGTTCACGCCACCAGCCTTGTTCACCTCGTCCACCGCCAGCTCCATGCCGCGCTTGTACGGCTCCAGGAACGCCGGCTGGTTCTTGTAGCTGTTGATCTCGCCGATCTTGATGGTGTCGGCAGCGTGGGCATTCCAAGCCGCCATCCCAGCCACAGCACAGGCCGTAGCGCGCAGTTTCCAACGGTAGTTCATACATGTCTCCGGAACAATCAATCGGGCCAGCCACGAAAACGTGCCTGCTATTGGCGAGCTATTCTCGCTGCTGATCCGTGCCGCAGCACGCTTGGCGGCTATTTGCAACAGTCGCGGCGGCATGCGACGCGCAGGTGTACGCTGCCCTCCTCTGGCCACCGAGCCAGATACCCATGTTAAGAACGCGCAGATATGCCCATATGACGTTTAAGTTGTATGAATAGTGAACAATAGCGTTTATAGATATACACAAGACCAACCCGCGCTGCGGTTTTGGGGCTCTGCCCCGCTGCAGCAGCACTTTTTGACCTGTATTGCCATGAGCGCCTTTCTTGAAGAACGTGTTCTTTCCGTCCACCACTGGACCGATCGTCTGTTTTCCTTCACCACCACGCGCGACCCTGCGCTGCGCTTTTCCAGCGGCCATTTCACGATGATCGGCCTGAAGGTGGACGGCAAAAACCTGCTGCGCGCCTATTCCATCGCCAGCCCCAACTACGAAGACCATCTGGAGTTTTTGTCGATCAAGGTCGACAACGGCCCGCTGACCAGCAAGCTGCAGCACATTCAGGTGGGCGACACCATCATCGTCGGCAAAAAGCCCACCGGCACGCTGCTGGTGGATTACCTGCTGCCGGGCAAGAACCTGTACCTGATCGGCACCGGCACGGGCTTGGCGCCCTGGCTGTCGGTGGCACGCGACCCCGAGACGTATGAGAAGTACGAGAAGGTGGTAGTGGTGCACGGCGTGCGCCAGGTGGAAGAGCTGGCCTACCAGCACCTGCTGGAAGAAGAGCTGCCCAACCACGAGTTTCTGGGCGAGATCGTCAAGGACAAGCTGATCTACTACCCCACGGTGACGCGCGAGCCTTTCCGCAACCAGGGCCGCATCTCGAACCAGATCACGGCCGGCACCTTCCCGCAGAACATCGGTCTGCCCGAGCTGAACCCCGATACCGACCGCGTGATGCTGTGCGGCAGCCCGGCGATGCTGGCCGAGCTGAAGGAGCTGCTGGAGCAGCGCGGCTTCAAGGAAGGCAATACGACAACGCCAGGCGACTTTGTGGTGGAACGCGCCTTCGTCGAGAAGTAAGCCCAGCGCCAGCAGCTACCCAACAGCCACAAAAAACCCGCCTGCCGGAAACCGGAGGCGGGTTTTGTTTTGTCTGTTCAGCGCATTGGCGCTGGTGCGCCCGTCAAAGCAACTGCTCAGTGTAGAAATTGCCGCCGTGGTAGAGCAAAGGCGCTATGCCGGCTTGGTACTGGCAATGCTCCACCTCGCCCACCAGAATGACGTGGTCGCCTTCGTCATAGCGGCTGCGGTTGCGGCATTCAAAGCTGGCAATGGCGCCGTCGAGCAAAGGTGCGCCGGTAACGCCCGGTTGGTAGCCCACGCCGGCCCAGCGGTCCACGCCTTTGCGGCTGAACTGCAGCGCCAGCTCTTTTTGCGGCGCGCCCAGCACGTTGACGGCGTAGTGGCTGATGCGCTCGAACACCGGCATGGAGGCGGCGGTTTTCATCAGGCTCCAGAGCACCAGCGGCGGCGTGAGCGAGGCCGAGTTGAAGGAGCTGATCGTCAGCCCGAGCTTGCTGCCGTCTGGCGCCAGCGCCGTCACCACCGCCACGCCCGTGGCAAAACGGCCCAGCGCGTTGCGGAAATCGCGCTCGGAAAAAGGCGGGACAGATGCGGGGGACAGGTGATCGGGCGGCAAGAGACGGTTCACAGCACAGAGCATTGGCAGCGGCGCAGGCCGTGCCACAAAAGGAATTGACTCCGGGCATTATCGGCCAGGCACCGAGGCCCCTGCCCTCGTAGGTTCTTGAAAAGATGGCTATCGCCAGCATGTAGGGGGATAACTCCACGCCTGCGCTGCGGGCAGAAAAGCGATTTGCCATGTCCCTGATCCCCAATTTCGCCATGCTCGGCAGCGGCCCTACCGTGCTGATGCTGCACGACGCCGACACCGACCACCTGGGCTTTGCGCCCCAGGTGGAGCTGCTGGCCAGCCAGGGCTACCGCGCCATCGCCTGGGACATGCCCGGCTACCACAACAACCCGCCGCCCTATGCGGGCTACAGCCTGTCCGCGCTGGCCAACACGGCCGACGCGCTGCTCGAAGCCATGAAGATCGGCCGCGCCCACATCGTGGGCCACGGCCTGGGCGCCATGGTGGCGGCCGAGCTGGCACTGCGCCACCCCACGCGTGTGCGCAGCCTGAGCCTGGTGGCCGGCGGCCCGGCGCTGGATGCCGCCGCCCAGAAGCACTGGGTGGGCACGCGCCAGCGCCTGCTGGCCGAAACCCAAGCCCAAGCCTGTACCGAAGCCGTGCAACTGCAGCGCTTTGCCGAGCAGCTGGTGCAATTGCAATCGGGGCAAAAGGCGCTGCCCGAGGGCTTGCAGCTGGCGCGCCACGCCATCACCCAGATCCAGCCGCTGGCCTATGGCCGGGTGCTGGAGATGCTGGCCGGCCCCAACAGCCTGGCCGAGCGCCTGCCCCATATCAGCCAGCGCACCCTGCTGGTGAGCGGCGCGCAAGACGTGTGCATGCCGCCCGCCCGCATGCAAGCGCTGGCCGAGCAGTTGCCGCAGGCCCAGCACCACAGCCTCGAAGGCGTGGGCCACTGGCCGCAGCTGGAGAACCCGGACACTTTTGAAGGCCTGCTGCTCGATTTTCTGGCCCAGCAACGCGCCACGCTGCACTGAGCCGCCCAGCTCACGGTTGGGGGACTGGTCAAAAGCTGCCAAGCGGGTCGCTGGCTACGGCAGTGTTCTAGTCCGCGATGGGCGTATTGCTGCTTTTCGGGCACAGCAGGCCAAAAAAATGGCATGCTACGGGGGCTGGCTTGCCGCGCAGCTGCGCGCGCAGGCCTAAAACATATTACCGGCGCTGGAGCAGCGCCGCCCCCGTTGCCACCTTGAAGGAATTGTCCCGTGTCCTCCTCCCTGAGCTTTGCCGTCACCCCGTCGAGCCACCCACGCAGCGCCCAAGAGCGCGCCAAGATTCTCGAAAAGCCGGGTTTCGGCCTGCATTTCACCGACCACATGGTGGCCGTGAAGTGGGACAAGGAAACCGGCTGGCACGACGCCGCTGTGCACGCCTACGGCCCGATCTCGCTCGACCCGGCCGCCGCCGTGCTGCACTACGGCCAAGAGATTTTTGAAGGCATCAAGGCCTACCGCCACGCCGACGGCTCGGTCTGGACCTTCCGCCCCACCGCCAACGCCCAGCGCCTGCAGCGCTCGGCCCGCCGCCTGGCCCTGCCCGAGCTGCCGGTGGAGGTGTTTGTCGAATCGCTCAAGCAGCTGATCGCTGTGGACAAGGCCTGGGTGCCCGGCGAGAACGAGGAAAGCCTGTACCTGCGCCCCTTCATCATTGGTGACGAAGTTTTCCTGGGCGTGCGCAGCGCCCACAAGGCCAGCTACTACGTGATCGCCAGCCCGGCCGGCCCTTACTTTGCCAAGGGCGTGGCGCCCGTGGCGATCTGGCTGTCGACCGACTACGCCCGCGCAGCCAAGGGCGGCACGGGCGCGGCCAAGTGCGGCGGCAACTACGCCGCTTCGCTGCTGCCCCAAGAACAAGCCTATGCCAACGGCTGCTCGCAAGTGCTGTTCCTGGACCCTGCCGAAGGCAAGTACCTCGAAGAGCTGGGCGGCATGAACGTCTTCCTGGTCTACGGCAAGCAAAACAAGCTGGTGACGCCCGAGCTGTCGGGCAGCATCCTGGAAGGCATCACCCGCGATTCGATTCTGCAACTGGCACGCGACCGCGGCATGACCGTGGAAGAGCGCAAGGTGTCGGCCGAAGAATGGAAGCAAGGCGTGGCCTCGGGCGACATCACCGAAGTGTTCGCCTGCGGCACCGCTGCCGTGGTAACCCCCATCGGCCAGCTCAAGGGCGACGGCTTCTCGGTGGGCGACATCAACGCACCGGCCGGTGAGATCACCATGGCGCTGCGCAAAGAGCTGACCGACATCCAATACGGCCGCGCCCCCGACCGCCACGGCTGGCTGGTGCGTTTGGACGCCTGAGCGTTCGGCGCCTGCTGTAAAAACACCAAACCCCGCCACAGCGCAAGCCGTGGCGGGGTTTTTCATGGGCGCCCAAAGCTCTATCAAGCCGACAAAAAGGCTGCCCACAGGCAGCCTGGTGGGGAGCCATAAAGCGCTGTTTACGCCAGCACGGCCTGTTTACGCTCAGCCCCGTCAAAACCGTAAAAGCCAAACTGCATCTCGGGCATGCGGCCGCTGATCAGCTCGGCCATGGCCTTGCCACTGCCGGCGCCGTGCGTCCAGCCCAGGGTGCCGTGGCCGGCGTTGATCCACAGCTTGCCCAGCTTGGTGCGGCCGATGAATGGAATATTCGTGGGCGTGGCGGGGCGCAGGCCGGTCCAGAACTGCGGGTTGCCGCCTTGCTCGGGCAGGCGCGTGTCGCAAACGCCGGGCATCAGCTCTTCGATGCGGCGCGCCAGCATATGGCATCGGGCCTTGGCCAAGGGGGTGTCGAGCGAGGTGTCGAAGCCATTGAGCTCGATGGTGCCGGCCACGCGCAACTGGTTGCCCAGGCGGCTCATCGCCAGCTTGTTGCCGTCGTCAATGCAGCTGACAAAAGGCGCAGCCTCGGGCTTCAAGATCGGCAAAGTGGCGCTGTAGCCCTTGCCTGGGTAGATGGGCACGTTCAGGCCGACAGTGCGCAGCAGCGGCGCGGTGTAGCTGCCGCAGGCCACCACCACCGCGTCGCCCTTGAGAATCTGCACTTGGCTATCCACGCCGGCATTGGGACCTGAAGCCAATGGGCGGACAGCTACCGATTCAATAGCACCACCAGCCACGTTCAGGCGTTCTACGCTGTGCTTGTACAAGAACTTGACGCCGCCTTGCTCGCACAGCTGCGCCAGCTTTTGCGTGAAGACGCGGGCATCACCGCTCTCATCGCTTTCGGTGAAGGTGCCGCCCTTGATGTGCGCGGCATAAGGCTTGAAGGCGGGCTCAATCTGCAGAAACTCTTCGGTGCTGACCATACGGCGGTCCACACCGTATTGGCGCATCAAGGCCACGGCCTGGTGGGCGTCTTCCACTGCGGCATCGCTGGTGAAGAAGTGGGCAATGCCGCGCTCCAGGCGGTTGAACTGGATGCCGGTCTGCGCCACCACCTCTTTGAGAGCGGTGTGGCTGTATGCGCCCAGCGCCACGATTTGCTGCACGTTGCGGGCAAACGAGCGGTCATTGCACTCGGCCAAAAACTTGGTCAGCCAGCTCCACTGCTGCGGATCGACGTGGGGGCGCAGCAGGAGCGAGGCTTCCTTGTCGAACATCCACTTGAGCGCTTTCATCGGCGCGTGCTTGTTGGCCCAGGGCTCGCAGTAGCTGACCGAGATCTGCGCCGCATTGGCGTAGCTGGTTTCCAGCGCCGCGTCGGGTTGGCGGTCGACCACGGTGACGTCGTGACCGAGTTGCAGCAGATGCCAGGCTGTGCTGGTGCCGATGATGCCGGCGCCGAGGATGATGACTTTCATGGCTGCCAGTGTCGGCCAGTTTGGCGCTTCCATAAAGAGAGATTACACTTCTTCGAGTTGCATTAGCACACCTAATAATTCATCCGTAGCAACCCTGACCATGAGCCAGTTTGACCCGATTGCCCTGGAGTGCCTCGCCGCCGTGATCGAAGAAGGCGGTTTTGAGAAAGCCGCTGCCCGGCTGAACGTGACGCAATCGGCCGTGTCGCAACGCCTGCGCAGCCTGGAAGCGCAAGCCGGCTCGGTGCTGGTGGTGCGCAGCCGGCCGCTGCGAGCCACTGCTGCCGGCCAGGTGTTGCTGAAACACGCGCAGCAGTTGCGCTTGCTGCGCGCCGATCTGGAGCAAGAGCTGCAGCAGCTGATGCCACACGCCATGCGCCGCAGCGGCCAGGACGAGGCGATTTCGATCGCCATCAACGCCGACAGCATTGCCACCTGGGCCATCGATGCGCTGCAAGACATTGCGCTGCAGCAGCTGCCGCTGGAGATCATCGCCGACGACCAGGACCACACCTTGGAGCTGCTGCGCACCGGCGACGTGCTCGGCTGCGTGACCACCATGCCGCAGCCCTTGCGCGGCTGCCGCGTGCTGCCGCTGGGCGCCATGCACTACATCGCGGTGGCCGCACCCGGTTTTGCCGCACAACACCTGCCCGGCGGGCTGAGCCGGCGCAACTTCAAAGACCTGCCGTTTCTCAGCTACAACCGCAAGGACGATATGCAGCGCGTGTTCGTGGCCCGCGCCATGGGCCTGAAAACCGTGGGCCTGCGCCAGCTGTTCGTGCCCAACTCCGAAGCCCAGGTACGCGCCGTGGCCGCCGGCTGGGGCGTGGGCGTGGTGCCCGAGCTGCTGGCCCGCCCGTTTCTGGCCGACGGCCGCCTGGTGAACGTGGCCGAATCGCAGGTGCTGCGCGTCGATCTGTACTGGCACTGTTGGAACCTGCAATCCGCCTTGCTGAGCCAACTGAGCAGCGCCATGCTGAGCAGCGCCAAAGCGCAACTGGCGCCACCCACTGCAGCCGCTCGCGCTACGACCAAGGCAGGCTGAATACCAGGCTGCCGGGTATTCAAGCAACTCCGCTTAGCAGTGCAGTGGGCGCTTGAATAATTCACCACCTCAAAACGAAGACTCCCAAAACAGACAGTGCCACTGCCTTCGTCACAACACTTGCGCACCCTTGGAAGACCGGTGATTCCCCATAAAAAAACTGCTTGCATCCCACACGGAATGCAAGCAGTTTCTGGGTGACCGCTGACGTACTTTGCGCCAGCCGGTTCTCCCCTCCCTCAACTTGTTCTTGTGTGCTGGCGCGGCCTGTGCAACACAGTCAAAAGCAACGGCCACCGGGGTGGCCGTTGTTGGCACCAGATGCTGACGCTCAGCGGATCAGCAGCACCGGCAATTTGCACTGGGCCAGCACTTGCGTGGCCACCGAGCCCATCACCAGCTTGGCCAGCGCGCCGTGGCCACGTGTGCCCATGACCAGCAGGTCAAAACCGCAGGTGTCGGCCATCTCCGCAATGGTTTCGGCGATATGGCCTACCTTGCTTTCGCACTGGCCATCGAGGTGGTGGGTTTCCAGAAACTTGTGCACCGGGGCCAGCACTTTTTGTGCTTCTTCAGCGTAGTAGTCGCCTACCAGTTCCTTGCCCAGAGCCTTGGCGGCACGCGGAGGCAGGGGTGGCTGCACGGTGAGCGCGGTGTAACTATGGGTATCACCCAGCCATTCGGCGTGCGCGGCCAGGTAGTCCAACATTTTCTGGGTGTAAGGGCTGCCGTCAACGGCCAGCAAGATGCGCATGGATAAGCTCCCAATGGTTGAAGTGCGCCTGTCGCCGCCGTGTGCTACGGCATCATTCAGGCACCGACATAAGCTTATAGATTCCGCCAACGCTCGCATTGACTTGCATCATGCTTTGCTGTTTGCAAGCAAATATTTCAATTTCGGGCCACTTGGCGTCCTCTGCAGCCGCATGAGTTCCTGGGTTGGTCAGGCCTCAGACCGCTACCAGACAGTGCGGCTCGAAGCTCTCTTGCTCGCCCTTGCGCGCATAGCCCAGCGGGTTGGCCACCACACGGCACTGCCACGAGCGCCCATCGGCAAACGTGCCCTTGGCGCGGTAGTCACTGGGCGAGTGCAGGTGGCCGTGGATCCAGAGGTCGGCAAAGGGCAGTAGGTCATCGAGCGCATTGCAAAAGCCGGCCGTACCGGGCGTCAGGCCGTAGCGCGGGTCGGCGCTGCGCAGGCTGGGTGCAAAGTGGGTGATGACGACGGTCTTGCCATCAAAGGGCTCGGCCAACGCAGCACGCAGCCACTGCTGGCAGCGCAGCGCTTCTTCGCGCATTTCGGCCGCCAGAAAGGGCTGGCCGTAGCGCTGCATCTGGGCCTTGGTGAGATAGAAATTGGCCGCCTTGTAGGCTTTTTCGCGCTGCTTCATCAGCGCGCCCAGCTCGGTAACGCCGTTGTTGAGCGCAATCGCGTCGTAATCGGTCCACAGGGGCGTGCCGATAAAGCGCACGCCATCGATCACGGTGCTGGCGTTGTCGAGCAGCACGATGCCCAGGCGCTCACACAGCGCACGCAGGCGCTCCCGCACAGCATCAAAATCCTGGGCGTCGAACTCGTGGTTGCCTGGCACCAGCACCACGGGCACCGGCCAGTGGCCGCCGGCTTGCTGCGGGCTGAACTGTGACAGGCCGTAATCGTCGTCCGCCAGCTGAGAGCCGTTCTGGTACGAGCCTATGTCTCCCGCCAGCACCAGCAGATTGGCCCCCGGCGCAGGCGTGGCGCGGAAATGGGGGTGGGTCTCCAGGTGCAGGTCAGAGAGGATTTGCAGGTGCATGGTTTGAGCCTACCACGGCTGGCACGCGTGTTACCGTCCGCCACACTACAGCGGCAGCTCCTGCTCGGGGAAGGCCGCACGCGCCGAGCGCTCCAGCGCCTGCAGCAGCCATTGCAGCGCACCCTGCGGAATATGGCCAGCGCGGCTGCGCCACAGCGCGTCCACATGCACCGATTCCACACGCAGCGGCAAGGGCTGAAAAGCCAGCAAATGCTCGATGCCGGTAGCAGGCACAAAGTGGCGCGGCAGCACGGTGAGCAGATCGGTGCTGGCCACCACGCGCGCGGCCGTGAAGTACTGGTTGACGGTAAGCACCACCCGGCGCTTGCGGCCGATGGAGGCGAGCGCCTCGTCCAAAAAACCAAATGGCTGGCCGGAAAAGCTCACCAGCATGTGGCGGGCTTCGCAGTATTTATCCAATGTAAGCAAGCTCTCACTTAATGGATGACCTTTGCGCATCACGCACAGGTATTCGCCGTCGTACAAACGGCGGCTTTCAAAATCGACCAAGGCGCCCGATTGCGCGCGCGCTGTCATCTCGGCCACCACAAAGGGGAAATAGCCCACGGCGAGGTCGGCGGTTTCGTCATCGAGCACCACGCGCGGATCGCGCGTAGTGAGCGGTTGCACATGTACAGATACGCCTGGCGCCTCGGTTTCCAAAATATGCATCAGCCCCGGCAGCAAGGTGGATGCGGTGGCATCGGCCATGGCAATGACAAAGGCTTGCGTGGCGTTGGCCGCGTCAAAGCCCTCGGGCGCCAGCGTCTCTTGCAGGCGCGCCAGCGATTCGCGCACCACCGGCCACAAGGCATTGGCCAGCGGCGTGGGCTCCACGCCCTGGCCGCTGCGCACCAGCAGCTCGTCGCCCAGTGCGTCGCGCAGACGGCGTATGGCATTGCTCACCGCCGGCTGGGTGATCGACAGCTTGTCGGCCGCCCGCGTGAGGCTGCGCTCATTCATGACCTCGTCGAACACGCGCAGCAGGTTCAGGTCCAAATGGCGAAAGTGGTGCGCTTGCATGCTGTTTCCTCGGTGGGCCAATTCATCACCAACATGAATGATACAGATTCAAAATATAAATTTGAATGCATCTAGGGTAAACCCTATACTTCTCCCATCGCTTCAAAGAAGCATTGAAAACCAAGCACATACATCATGACCAACAGTTTTGTACACACTGACATGGCAACCGAGCACACGGGCGTTTTGCGTGTGGAACGCGCTGCTGCTAATCTGAAATCCACCTTTGCCGGCAAGGGCACGGCATCGACCCTGGTGCTGGCTGCCATCGTGGCTGCCGTGCTGGTGGTGGCCAACCGCCTGGTCGACTCGGTCGCCGGTGGCAACCACTGGATCGCTGGCTGGGCCCTGCTGTGGGCTGTGGCCTTTGTCGCTATCGCCTTGCTGGCCGCTCCGGCCCGCAACCTGACCGGCAGCCTGCGCAACGCCCGCAACACCTGGGCTGAAGAGCACCACCGCGCCGTGCAAGACGACAAGACCTGGGAGCTGGCCCTGCGCGACAGCCGCGTGATGGCCGATCTGAACCGCGCCATGAGCGACGCTGCCGTGTCGTTCTACCACAAGAACTACTAACAAAAAACGGCTGTGGCGCTTGCACCGCAAGCACCGATAGCCAGCCAAGAATAACAATTAGCCACGGCCTGCCGTGGCTTTTTTGCGTCTGTGCGCCAGGCCGCTCTTCACAGGGCCGAGTTTGCGCAGCGCTCGCCCAGCTTTTTACTCTCCAGCAACGACAAAAAACCTCGTTTCGCAAAAACCACTGCCTGCCCACAATCGGCTCCATATCTGGCGCTGCAGCTCGGTCTGCGCTGCCAGCCCACAGCAAAGCGGCACGGTGAGCAAGCCATCACTGGCGCCCTGAAAACACCCAAGGAGACAGTGATGAGCGAGAAATCCACCCCCGTCGACACCCTGGTGGTCGGCGCCGGCCAGGCCGGCATTGCCATGAGCGAGCACCTGAGCCGGCACGGCGTGCAGCATGTGGTGCTGGAACGCAACGGTATTGCACAAAACTGGCGCACGGCGCGCTGGGATTCGCTGGTCACCAACGGGCCGGCCTGGCACGATCGCTTTCCCGGCCTGGAGTTCAGCAGCGCTGCCGACGGCTTTCCGGCCAAAGACGAGGTGGCCGATTACCTGCAAAGCTACGCGCAAAAGATCAAGGCGCCCATCCATACCGGTGTGGAAGTGCAGCGCGTCACACGCAACAAAGGCCGCAGCGGCTTCCAGGTGCAAACGAGCGAGGGCCTCTACGAGGCCCAGCGCATCGTGGTCGCCACCGGCGCTTTCCAGGTGCCGGTGATTCCGGCCATCGCGCCCCAAAACCCGGAAGTGCTGCAAATGCATTCCAGCCACTACCGCAACCCGGCGCAATTGCCCGACGGTGCCGTGCTGGTGGTGGGCGCAGGCTCGTCGGGCGTGCAGATTGCCGACGAGCTGCAGCAAGCGGGCAAACAGGTCTACCTGTCGGTAGGCGCGCATGACCGGCCGCCGCGCGCTTACCGCGGGCGCGATTTCTGCTGGTGGTTTGGCGTGCTGGGCGAGTGGGACCTGGAGGCCGCACGCCCGGGCACCGAGCACGTGACCATCGCCGTCAGCGGCGCCCAGGGCGGGCACACCATTGATTTCCGCGAACTGGCGCAAAAAGGGGTTCAGCTGGTGGGGCTGACCCAGTCGTTCCACGACGGCAAGGTGCAATTTGCTGGCGATCTGGTGGAGAACATTGCCAAGGGCGACGCCTATTACCAGAGCCTGCTCGACGCAGCCGATGCCTATGTTGAACGCAACGGCCTGAACCTGCCTCAGGAGCCCAGCGCCCGCCGCCGCTTGCCAGACCCGGCCTGCATGACCCAACCGATCCGCGAGCTGGATCTGGCGCAGGCCGGCATTCGCACCATCATCTGGGCCACCGGTTTTGCCCGCGATTACCGCTGGCTGCAGGTGAACGCCTTCAATGCCCAAGGCGCGCCCCAGCACCAGCGCGGCGTCTCCAGCGAGCCGGGGGTTTATTTCCTCGGTTTGCCCTGGCAGTCGCGCCGTGGCTCCACCTTTATCTGGGGCGTGTGGCACGACGCCAAGCATATTGGCGACCACATCGCCACCCGCCGCAAGTACGAGCTCTACCGCGCGCCCGCCCAGAGCGCCAGCACCACCGCCGCCTGAGCCCGAAAGGAGAACACCATGCCCACGCATACCCGCATCCGCATGTTCAACACCCGGGCCACCTACCCCAACCAGACGCTCGACAACGACCTGTGCCAGGCAGTCCGCGCAGGCAACACCGTCTACGTGCGCGGCCAGGTGGGAACCGATTTTGAAGGCCGCCTGGTCGGCCTGGGTGACCCGCAGAAACAGGCCGAGCAGGCCATGAAAAACGTCAAACAGCTGTTGGAAGAGGCGGGCAGCGATCTCTCGCATATCGTCAAAACCACTACCTACATCACCGACCCGCGCTACCGCGAGCCGGTGTACCGCGAAGTGGGCAAATGGCTGCGCGGCGTGTTTCCCATCTCTACCGGGCTGTGCGTATCGGCTCTGGCCCAGCCCGAGTGGCTGATGGAGATCGACGTCATCGCGGTGGTGCCAGAAACCGAGGCCAAGGAGTGAGGGCATGACTTTTTCGATTGTGGGCCGCTGCGCCGACACGGGCCAGCTGGGCATCGCCATCAGCTCGTCGAGCATTTGCGTGGGCGCGCGCTGCCCCTGGGTACGCGCCGGCGTAGGCGCCGTGTCCACACAGAACGTGACGCTGCCCGCGCTTGGGCCGCAGATTCTGGACATGCTGGAGCACACCCTGCTGGACCCGCAGGCCGCGCTGCAGCAAGCCTTGCAGGCTTACAGCTGGAGCGAGTACCGCCAGGTGACCGTGGTCGATGCCAAAGGCCGGGTTGCGCATTTCAGCGGGCAACAAGCACTGGGAACCTATGCCGCCGTTGCGGGTGAGCAGTGCGTAGCGGCCGGCAACATGTTGGCCAGCCCGCAGGTGGTGGAGCGCATGGTGCAGCAGTTCGAGGCCACGTCCGGCGCGCTGGCCGACCGCCTGCTGGCGGCCATGCACGCGGGCATCGCCGCGGGTGGCGAAGAGGGCCCGGTGCATTCCGCCGCCTTGAAGGTGGCGGGCGAGCAGGTCTGGCCCATCGTCGATCTGCGCGTGGACTGGGCCGAGAGCCAACCCATCGAGGCACTCGACCAACTGTGGCGCGCCTACCAGCCGCAAATGCAGGCCTACCTGACCCGCGCGCTCAACCCCACAGCCGCCCCCAGCTACGGCGTCCCCGGCAATGTCTGACACCACGGCACACCGTCTCTCCAGCCGGGAGCTATTGGCGAAGCTGGTGGCTTTCCCTACCGTAAGCAGCGCTCCCAATCAGGCCTTGATCGAATTCATTCGCGACTACCTCGCGGCCTGGGGCGTGGAGAGCGAGCTGTTCTGGAACGCCGACAAAACCAAAGCCAGCCTGTACGCCAGCATAGGCCCGGCCGGGCAAGGTGGCATTGCTTTGTCGGGCCATACCGATGTGGTGCCGGTAGACGGGCAACACTGGACGGTGGAGCCGTTCACGCTCAGCGAGAAAAACGGCAAGCTCTACGGGCGCGGCACGGCCGACATGAAAGCCTTTATCGCCTGCGTGCTGGCCGCCGTGCCCACCTTGCTGGCCAAGCCGCTGCAGCTGCCGGTGCACCTGGCTTTTTCGTACGACGAAGAGATTGGCTGCCAAGGCGTGCGCCCCATGCTGGCCGAGCTGGCCCGGCGCCCCAACAAGCCGCGCCTGTGCTGGATTGGTGAGCCCACTTTGCTGCAGCCGGTGCTGGGCCACAAAGGCAAGTTGGCCATGCGCTGCGAGGTACGCGGCGCCGCCTGCCATTCGGCCTATGCGCCCTACGGCGTGAACGCCATCGAATACGCCGCGCAGCTGATCAACAAGCTGGGCGACATAGGCCGCCAGCTGACCAGCAAGCACTTGCGCGACGAACGCTTTGACCCGCCCTACTCCACGCTGCAAACCGGCCTCATCCACGGCGGGCGGGCACTGAACATCGTGCCGCAAGAATGCGATTTTGATTTTGAAGTGCGCGCCCTGCCGGGCTTTGAAGCGCAAGAGGTGGCCGACCAGCTGGAAGCCTATGCGCAGCAGATTCTTTTGCCCCAGATGCGCGCTGTTCACACAGCCTCTGACATCCGGCTCCAGCCGCTGAGCGCCTACCCGGGCCTGGCCACCGCACCGGACAGCGAAGCAGCCGCCTTGCTGGCCCAAATCTGTGGCTCGCAAGATTTTGGCACCGTCGCCTTTGGCACCGAAGGCGGTCTGTTCGCCCAAGCTGGCATTCCCACCGTGGTTTGCGGCCCGGGCAGCATGGACCAAGGCCACAAGCCCGACGAGTTTGTCAGCACCGAGCAACTGCAGCTGTGCGATGCCATGCTGCAACGGTTGGCGGCGCATTTGCAAAGCCCCAAAACCACGCTCTAAGCAAGATCAGATGCGCTGGCTGCCAGCTCTGCCTCACTCCAACTGGACAACTGCTGGCGGCAAAAGTCGACAAACAACTGGGCCGGTTTGGTGAGCTGGTTGCGTTTGAGGCGCGCACTCACCAAACCCGATGGCGCCACGCTGTCCGATATCTCCACCATCGCCACTTGGCGCCCGCCGTAAGTCCAGGCCGAAAAAGGCCGCGTCACCAAGACCGAGTAGCCAAAGCCTTCGCCCACCATGCCGCGCACCATCTCGATCGAGGGCGAGCCGAACTCGATGTTCGGCACCAGCCCCAGCTCATGGAACAAACTCACAAAATAGGTGCGGCTCGGCTGCACATCCAGCAAGATCATCGGCTCCAGATACAACTCGTGCAATGACACTTGCTGCCTCGCGGCCAGCGGGTGCGCCATGGGCAGCAAGACATAGGGTTGCTGGGCGGGCATCAGGGGCTGAACCTCGAGGGTGCTGTCCAGCTCATGGTCATAGAGAAAAGCCACGTCGAAGGTGCCGGCCGTGAGGCCCTGCACCAGCTCTTGCTGCTCACCGTCGCGGATATGGATGCCCACCCCCGGGTAGAGCGCACGAAAGCTGGCGATCAAGCGAGGCAGCAACAGGGGCGCCACCGTCTCGAAGCAACCGATATCCACGTGCCCGGTGACCACATCGTTGTCGGCCAGCGCGTTTTGCTCAAACTCATGGGCCATGCGCAGCAAGGTCTGCGCCTTGCCATAAAAGCGTTTGCCCACCGAGGTCAGCGACACCCCTTGCGCATGGTGACGGATGAACAACTGCACACCAAAGCTGTCTTCCAGCGCTTTGATGGCGCTGGAGACCGAGGGTTGGGCGATATAGAGCTGGCGCGAGGCCTGTGCCACGCTGCCTGCCTCTACCGTCGCCACAAAGTATTTGAGTTGACGCAAGGTGTAGTGGGCCATAGAACCTCTGAGTTTGCGCACCAGCCGCAAGCCACAAACCATAGCGCAGGAGTGGCGCCCTGTGCCTCCGGCCCTGGCTCGCTTTTTCCTATGGATTGAGCAGCTATTTGCTGGCCTGTGCGGCAGCGGCATGAGGGGCTGGCGCCCGCCACACCGGTGCGCATGTGGATATAGAAAAAAGCTCGGCAAGACCGCCGAAAAATGTCATTTTCACCCGCCGCCAGCCTCGCTAAATTTGCCTCAAAGCAAGCATTGATGCTGGCGCAGTGGGGCAGTTGGCAATAGCCAGTGGTTGCTCCTCTCTCCGGCTCAAGCAACAGCCCAGGTATTCAACCTGGCATATAGGCACCAGCCAAAAGGAGACAACACCATGAGCAGCCAGCCCGACAACGCGGCCCCGATGATCGAAAAGCACACCATTGGCGCCGTGCCTCGCCAGGAGCGGCACGGCAAGGTGCGCGACCTTTTCACGCTGTGGTTCGGCGGCAATATTGCGCCGCTGCCGATCGTGACCGGTGCGCTGGGCGTGCAGATTTACGGGCTGAGCTTTTTCTGGGCCATCAGCGCCATCATCGTCGGCCAGGCCATCGGCGGCGTTTTCATGGCACTGCATTCGGCCCAAGGGCCGCAGATGGGCATTCCGCAAATGATCCAGAGCCGCGCGCAGTTTGGCTCCTGGGGGGCGCTGCTGGTGACGGTGATTGCCGGGGTGATGTATGTCGGTTTTTTTGCCTCCAACATCGTGCTGGCGGGGAAATCGCTGCACGGCATTGTGGAAGTCGTTGCGTTGCCCACGGGCATCATCATCGGCGCGCTCGGCTCCTGCGTGATCGGCATCATCGGCTACCGCTTCATCCACATCCTCAACCGCATAGGCACCTGGGTGCTGGGCATTGGTATCGTCGTGGGCTTTGCCTACATTTTCAGCAACATCAGCAGCGCCGATTTCTTTACGCGCGGCGGCTTCCATTTCGCCGGCTGGCTGGCCACGGTGTCGCTCTCAGCCTTGTGGCAGATTGCGTTTGCTCCCTATGTGTCAGACTATTCGCGCTACCTGCCGGTTGACGTCAAGGTATCAGCCACTTTCTGGACCACCTACCTGGGCTCAACGATTGGCTCGGCGCTGTCCTTCATCTTTGGCGTGTCGGCAGCACTGTCGGTGCCCGAGGGCATGGACACGATGGACGCCGTCAAACAAGCCACTGGCCCGCTGGGCATCGTCATGCTGGTCTTGTTTCTGCTCTCGGTGGTGAGCCACAACGCACTCAACCTGTATGGCGCCGTGCTGGCCGTCATCACCTCGGCGCAAACCTTTATTCCGCGCTGGATTCCCACCGCCAAGGCGCGCGCGGTCACCTCGGTGGTGTTGCTGGTGGCCTGCATCTACATGGCCATTGGCGCGTCGAGCGATTTTGTCAGCCACTTTGTCGATCTGGTGCTGGCCTTGCTGGTGGTGCTGGTGCCCTGGACCGCCATCAACCTGATCGATTTCTACCTGATCCACAAAGGCTCGTACGACATTCCGTCGATCTTCCGCAAGGACGGCGGCGTGTACGGTCTGGTCAATCCGCACGCGCTGACCGCCTATGTGGTGGGCATTGCGGTGCAGATTCCCTTCATGAACACGCCCATGTACACCGGCCCGATTCCCGGCTACCTGGCAGGCGCCGATCTGTCGTGGATTCTGGGCCTGGCCGTTACCTCACCGCTCTACTACTGGCTGGCAACGCGCGATTCGGCATACCGCCGCCGTACGCAGATGGCAGGCAACCCGCATTGAGCGAGTGATGGCGGGCTGCTAGCAAGCAGCCAACGAAAAAGCCCTGCAATGGCTATTGCAGGGCTTTGTTGCACTGGCCGCGAAGCCAGCCATGCGCAGAGGCTGATTACACAGCGGCCAGACGCTTTTCCAGATCGGCCTTGATGTCCAGCATTTCTTGCGGCAGCTTGTAGGCCAGCTTGTCGAAGTGCTCGGTGTGCAGCTTCATCTCTTCGGCCCAGGCGCTCTGGTCGATGCTGGTGACGCTGTCGAACTGAGCGGGCGTGAACTCCACACCGGTCCAGTTGATTTCTGCGTAGGTGGGCGCCACGCCAAAAGCGGTTTGCTGGCCTTCGGCCTTGCCATCAAGGCGGTCGAGCATCCACTTGAGAACGCGCATATTCTCACCGTAGCCGGGCCAGACGAACTTGCCTGCCTCGTTCTTGCGGAACCAGTTGGTGGTGTAGATCTTGGGCAGGGCTGCGCCGCCGATCTTCTCGATCTTGGCACCCATATCCAGCCAGTGCTGGAAGTACTCGGCCATGTTGTAGCCCATGAAAGGCAGCATGGCGAACGGATCGCGGCGCACCACGCCTTGCGCGCCAAAAGCCGCAGCGGTGGTTTCCGAGCCCATGGTGGCTGCCATGTAGACGCCTTCGTTCCAGTTGCGAGCTTCGGTGACCAGAGGCACGGTGGTGGAACGGCGGCCGCCGAAGATGAAGGCGTCGATCTTCACGCCCTTGGGATCGTCCCAGGCCTCGTCCAGCGCAGGGTTGTTGGTGGCAGCCACGGTGAAGCGGGCATTGGGGTGGGCAGCCTTGGCGCCGGTTTCCTTGGCGATCTGGGGCGTCCAGTCCTTGCCTTGCCAGTCGATCAGGTGATCGGGCAGCTTGCCGTCGTGGTCTTTTTCCATGCCTTCCCACCACACGTCGCCGTCATCGGTCAGCGCGACGTTCGTGAAGATCACGTCCTTGTCGAGGCTGGCCATGCAGTTGGGGTTGGTGTGGTAGTTGGTGCCGGGGGCCACGCCAAAGTAGCCGGCCTCGGGGTTGATGGCGCGCAGGCTGCCGTCGGCTTGGGGCTTGATCCAGGCGATGTCGTCACCGATGGTGGTGACCTTCCAGCCGTCAAAGCCGGCAGGCGGCACCAGCATGGAGAAGTTGGTCTTGCCGCAGGCCGAGGGGAAGGCCGCTGCCACGTGCGACTTTTTGCCTTCGGGGTTGGTCACGCCCAGGATCAGCATGTGCTCGGCCAGCCAGCCTTGCTCGCGGCCCATGACCGATGCCATGCGCAGGGCCAGGCACTTCTTGCCCAGCAGCGCGTTGCCGCCGTAGCCCGAACCGTAAGACCAGATTTCGCGCGTCTCGGGGTAGTGCACGATGTACTTGGTCTTGTTGCAAGGCCAGCTGGTGGTGTCCTTTTCGCCAGCTTGCAGCGGTGCGCCGATGGTGTGCACGCAAGGCACAAACTCGCCTTCGGTGCCGATCACGTCGTACACGGCCTTGCCCATGCGGGTCATGATCTTCATGTTGACGGCCACGTAAGCGCTGTCAGACAGTTCGATACCGATGTGGGCAATGGGCGAGCCCAGCGGGCCCATGCTGAAAGGCACCACATACATGGTGCGGCCCTTCATACAACCGTCAAACAGCGGCTGTAGAGTGGAGCGCATCTCGGCGGGCTCCATCCAGTTGTTGGTCGGGCCGGCGTCTTCTTTCTTGGCCGAGCAGATATAGGTGCGGTCTTCCACGCGGGCCACGTCTGACGGGTCGGACCAGGCCAGGAAGCTACCGGGGCGCTTGGCGGGGTTGAGCTTTTTGAAGGTGCCGGCGTCTACCAGTTGCTGGCACAGACGCTCGTACTCTTCCTGGCTGCCGTCGCACCAGTAGACGCGATCGGGCTTGCACAGTGCAGCCATATCGGCCACCCAGGCGATGAGCTTGGGGTTCTTGACGTAGTCGGGGGCCTGAATGGCCACGCCCGCATTGACGCTTGCGTTCATGGGAAGCTTTCTAAAGTTGTAAACGGTTCATCAAAAACCGCTGCGGCCCCAGCACCCGCAACCCGCTTTTGAAAAACCGTCTTGTCTCCCACAGCGCATTTTTGGGCAACCTCGGCCGCTCGCGCACTGCATGGAACGGGCAATTTTAGCAGTCGGCCCCCAAAACGGCGATTCCCGACCTCAATATCTATGCATTTGATGCATCACTATATGCATAAGAAATTTGATACCGGTTTCTTTTCTGCAGCATCTGTCGCCAACGGCTGCAGACCACCCTGGTAACGACGCTTTGCTTTGACGCCAGGCAAGAAAAAACCCGCCTGACGGCGGGTTGCGTGCTGGAGTGAGCGGTGTCTCAAGCCATGTGGACGGCGATGAAGGCCAGCAGGAACATCATCAGCGCGCCCACCACGGGCAGCACCACGGGCATGAGCGGGAGAATGGCTTCCACCGCGTCATTGGGCGGGGGCGTGGTGTCGTCATGGTGGTGGCTGGACATGGGGCTTTCTCCGATCAACTCAAACAAGAAGGAAATCAGGGCGCGCTATTGGGCTTAGCGCAAGTTGGCATTGTAGCCAGCAGTTTTTGCGCCCGGCTTGGGCACAAACCCCAAGCCAGGCGGCGCTGGGCCCAAGCATGCTCAAGCCAGCTCTACTTGCATGCCAGCGGCGCGCAACTTGTCCATCACTTCCTGAATGTGGTTGTTGCTGCGGGTTTGCAGCACGATGTCGATCTCGGTGTTCTGCGCGGCCAGCTTGGTGAAGGCGCGCTGGTGGTGCACTTCTTCAATATTGGCGCCCGCCTCGGCCACGATGGCGGTGATGCGCGCCAGCATGCCGGGAACATCGCGCGAGCTGATGCGCAAACGCGCCAGCCGGCCCGAGCGCACCATGCCGCGCTGAATGATGGAGGCCAGCAGCAGCGGATCGATGTTGCCGCCCGACAAAATCAGCCCCACCTTCTTGCCCTTGAAGCGCTCCGGGTAGCGCAGCAATGCCGCCAGGCCGACCGAGCCCGCACCTTCGACCAGCGTCTTTTCAATCTCCAGCAGCATCAGCACGGCCTGCTCGATATCGCCCTCTTCCACCAGCACCAGGTCGTCGACCGTGGCGCTGACGATTTCGCGCGTGATCATGCCGGCCGTCGCCACCGCAATGCCTTCGGCCATGGTGGAGACACCTACCGGCAACTCCTTGTGCTGCACGGCGTTGAGCATGCTGGGAAAGCGCGAGGTCTGCACGCCCACCACTTCGATGCCCGGCTTCACCGCCTTGGCTGCGGTGGCAATGCCGGCGATGAAACCGCCGCCGCCTACGGCCACGAGCAGGCTGTCTAGATCGGGGTGGTCTTCGAGCATTTCCAGCGCCAAGGTGCCCTGGCCGGCGGCAATGTCTTCGTCGTCAAACGGGTGCACAAACACCAGTTGCTGCGCATCGGCCATTTCGTAGGCGTGGATGCGGGCTTCTTCCAAGGTGTCGCCATGCAACACCACCTCAGCCCCGAAGCTGCGTGTGCGCTCCACTTTGACGCCGGGCGTGAAGCGCGGCATCACGATCACGGCGCGGATGCCCAGTTGCTGCGCGTGGTAAGCCACGCCTTGCGCGTGGTTGCCGGCGCTCATCGCGATAACGCCCCGAGCGCGCTGCTCGGCCGTCAGCTGCATGAGCTTGTTGCAGGCACCGCGCTCTTTGAATGCGGCGGTGAACTGCAGGTTCTCGAACTTCAGATAGACCTTGGCGCCGACGATGTGCGACAAGGTGTGCGAGTACAGGCAAGGCGTGCGTTCGACCTTGCCTTCGATGCGCTGCGCGGCAGCGCGGATGTCTTGAATGCTGAGCATGGTGCGGTGCATTTTGGGGAGTTTCCAGTCTGCAGGCAAGTGCTTTTTTCGCATTCAAAGCAGCGGCACAGGCCCGCACAGCGCTATGGTTTTTTCAGGCCATGGCTGCTGCCGCTGCGGATCAGCCCTGGTAGACGTGGTCAAAAAACGCGCGCTCCAAAGCCACGGCGCGGCCAAAGAAATCGGCGGCCTCGGCGCGACCCTCGGGATCGAGCTTTTCGCCCACGCGGTCGAGCTCGCCACGCAGCCAGCCAACAAAGCCGCGGAAGAAATCGTTGGCATGCAGGTGAATCCACTCGGCATGCTCAAAGCGCGGCGGCATGGCAGCCAGCGGCTTGTCAAAACCGTCCAGGTACAAACCTTCGGCCACGCAGAGCACGGCCAGGCAGTTGGCGTATTTCTGGCTGCGGGCGGCTTCGGCCATCAGCGCCTGAAAACCCACGGTCGGCAAAGTCAGCTGCGGCTCCAGGCGCTCAGGCTCGGGCACGCCCAGCGCGTCGAAACTGCGGATGAAATAGGTGTTCTCGTCGCTGGTAATCATGGCCGCGAACTGCGACAGCGTGACACGCGGCGCAAACACGTCGGCGCTCGCAATGGCGGCACCCAGCAAGGCGACAAAACGGTTGATGAACTGGTAATCCTGCACCAGATAGCGGCGCAGCACGGCGTCGTCCAGCGTCCCGGCCATCATCTCGGCGATAAAGCGGTGCTGGGTGCAGGCGTCCCAGTCGGCCTGGTTCTGGGTGAGAAGGAGTTGGGAGAATCGGTGGTGCATGGCGTGCCATTGTGCAGCAAGCGGCCGCAAAAACCGGGCCGGGCAGATACGCCGCGCATGCCATGCGCTATGATTTTTGCTTCTGCGGGCCAGGCCTATTGAGCGCTGCCGCCCGGAGCCACTGATTTTTCGCGACCCCATTCACAGAAAGACGAACATGACCTCTGCCATCGACCGCCGCCATGTGGGCGCCCGCCTGTCCGAAACCGCCATCTTCAACGGCACCGTCTACCTGGCCGGCCAGATCCCCGAGAACAGCCCCGGCGCCGACATCAAGACGCAGACGCAAGAAGTGCTGGGCCACATCGACCGCCTGCTGGCCGAAGCCGGCTCCAGCAAGCAAAACATTCTGCAGTGCCAGATCTACCTGACCGACATCAGCGAGATCGGCCAGATGAACGAAGTCTGGGACGCCTGGGTGCCCGCCGGCCACACACCACCCCGCGCCACCGTGCAAGCCCAGCTGGCCAACCCTGCCTACAAGATTGAAGTGGTAGTGGTGGCTGCTGTAGCGCGCTGAGCGTTGATGCAGCCTGCCGGTTCGCCAGACTGGCGCGCCGGCTTGGGCCCAGCCTAGGTTTGCGGCAGCGGCGTGCCCTGGTGCGCAACCAGGCGCAGTGCGCCGTCGCTCTCTATGCACCACACGGCCAAGTAGCGGCTGAGCACGCGCTGCTCGCGGCCATCCAGCACCACCTGCGCATCCACCACGCCAGAGACCATGGCGCTTTGCTCGCCGGGCAGAATTTGCACGCGCAGATCGGTAAAGCGCACGGCCAGGCAACGCAGCGCGCCGTGGGCCATTTTGTTGAGCAATTGCGAACGGCTGTCTTCCACGCCCGACGAGTGCACAAACACCATGCGGCTCGACAGCAAAGGCGCCAGCGCCTCGGCACTGTTGTCCACCAGCGCCTGGCAGCGCTTGGCCTCTTCGTTCAATACCCAGGTTTCTATGCTTTGCACCGCTCACCGCCTCTCGTGGGGAGCAGCTTGCCACTCCGATTTTTTGCTTTTAACAAAAGAAGCCAAAGATTTTAAACAAGTGAGCGCTCGCAAGTTTTGATTTTTCGCAACTATCCGCTGGCGGCAATAGGCCAGCCCAGCAGCCCAGGGCCAAGCGCAGCCGCTGTCTGCCGAGCGACAGCTTGCCCGCTGCCGCTGCGGGCCGCATCCATAATGCGCGCTTTGCCCACATTCCAGGAGACAAGCCCATGCAACGCCGCCATTTTCTGCAAGCCACTGCCGCCGCTGCCGTGGCCCCAGCCGCCTTTGCCAAGGGCAAGCCGATCCGCATCATCGTGCCATACGCGGCGGGTGGCGCCATCGACTTGAGCGTGCGCAAGATGGCCACCGTGCTGGAGCCAACGCTCGGCACCATCATTGTGGACAACCGCCCCGGTGGCGGCGGTGGCATTGGCATGACAGCCGTTGCGCGTGCGCCGGCCGACGGGCTCACCATCGGCATTGCCGCCGTGGCCACCAATGCCATCAACCCCTGGCTGTTCCAGTCGCTGCCTTATGAGCCGATCGACGATTTCGCGCCGATCACGCAGATGACGCGCATTCCCAACGTACTGGTGGTGAACGCCGAGATGGCAGCCAAGCGCGGCATCGAGAGCTTTGCCGACTTTGTGGCCTTCGCCAAAAAGGAATCGGGCAAGCTCACCTACGCCAGTGGCGGCAACGGCAGCGCCGGGCATCTGGCTGGCGAGCTGTTCAAGCGTGCGTTGGGGCTGGACATTGTGCATGTGCCCTACAACGGCGGCGCGCCTTCGCAACTGGCCCTGCTCTCGGGCCAGGTGGATTTCTCCTTCGACAACCTGGCCAGCGCTGCCAGCAACATGCGCGCCGGCAAGCTCAAGGCGCTGGCGGTGACCACGGCCGAGCGCAGCGCCTTGCTGCCGCAGCTGCCGGCGGTGGCAGAAAGCTTCAAGGGCTTCTCCATCGACACCTGGTGGGGCCTGGTCGCACCCAAGAACACGCCGGCCGAGACCGTGCAGGCCTACAACCAGGCCATGGTCAAGGCGCTCAACAGCCCCGAGGTGAGCCAGCTCTACCGCGACATGATGATGGAAACCGTCACCAACACGCCGGCCCAGTTTGGCGCTTTCATGCGCAAGGAACTGGCGCACTACCAGGAGGTGGTGAAGCTCAGCGGCGCCACCGTGGGCTGATCCGATGATGACAAGCGAACAAGCACTGCCCGCCGACTTGCTGCGCGAGCACAGCGTCTTCATCACCGGCGCCGGCCAAGGCATTGGCCGCGCCGTGGCACTGGGCCTGCACGCCATGGGCGCGCAGGTGCTGGTGAGCGATGTGAACGCCGCAGCAGCCGCTGAGACCGCCGCGCTGATCGGCAATGCGCCAGCACTGCCGCTGGATGTGTCTGATGCGCAGGCCTGCGCGCAGGTAGCCGCCCAAGTGGCCGCCGCCATGCAGCCCGGCCGCAAACTCTTGCTGGTGAACAACGCTGGCGTGCGCCCCAAGCATGCCTTCGACAGCGCCGACCGCGACGAGCAATGGCAGCGCACGCTGGACATCAACCTGGGCGGTACGCGCAATACCATCCACGCTTTTCAAAACCTGCTGGCGGCCACACAAGGCTCGGTGGTGAATGTGGGCTCCATCGCCGCGTCGCGTGCGGCTGCGCAGTCCATTGCGTATTCCACCTCGAAAGCGGCGGTGGAAATGCTCACCAAGGTGATGGCCTTGGAGCTGGCGCCGCAGGGCATTCGCGTCAACGCAGTGGCGCCCGGCGTCATGCTCACTGCGATGACCGAAAAAACCCGCCAGGACCCGCAGCACGTGGCCTACATGCTGCGCCGCATTCCGCTCAAGCGCTACGGCGAACCAGCCGAGATTGCCGGGCCGATCGCCTTTCTGGCATCACCCCTGGCGAGCTACGTCACCGGCGTGGTGCTGCCTGTCGACGGGGGCTATCTGATCTCATAATGCGCGCATGCGCTCCCGCTCCAGCTCCGTTTCACCCTACCGCCCGCGCCGCCCCGAGCCGCAGGCGCCCACCGCGCCTGCGCGCCTGCTGCGCTTTCACAAGCCCTACGGCGTGCTCAGCCAGTTCACGCCCGAAGGGCGCTGGACGGGGCTGAAAGACTGGATCGACGTACCCGGCGTGTACGTGGCCGGCCGTCTGGACGCCGACAGCGAAGGCCTGCTGCTGCTCACCAACGACGGTCAGCTGCAGGCTCGCATCGCCGACCCGCGCCACAAAATGGCTAAGACTTATTGGGTGCAGGTGGAAGGCGTGCCCAGCGAGGCCGCGCTGCAGCAGCTGCGCGATGGCGTGCTGCTTAACGACGGCAAAACCCTGCCCGCACAGGCCCGCCTGCTGGAGCCGCAACCCGAGATGTGGCCGCGCAACCCGCCGATCCGCGTGCGCCAGTCCATCCCCGATTGCTGGATCGAGCTGGTCATCCGCGAAGGCAAAAACCGCCAGGTACGGCGCATGACGGCCGCCGTCGGCCACCCCACTTTGCGCCTGGTGCGCATGGCCATCGGGCCTTATTCGCTGGAAGGTTTGCAGCCCGGCGAGTGGGCAGATCTGCCGCTGTAAAGCGGCACGGCGCCACTACTGCGCCAGCATCGACAGCGCTTCCAAAGCATCACCTTCGGGCAGCGCCACCGCCTGCCATTCGCGCTGCCACGGCCAAGGGCGGAAGTACTCTACCGGCCACACTTCCACCTGCTGAATTTGCCCTTGCAAGCGCGGCGCCAGAGCGTTGAGCAGCGGCCTGCGCTGTTGCTCGCAAGCCTGTTTTTGCGCCAATTGCTCGCGCCGGTGCGAAAGGCTCAATGCCGCCATGGCGCTGGGCTTGGGCAGGCATTGCACCGCCGCCAGCCAACGCACGGCGGCAGCATCGCCTTCGCCCAGGCTTTGCAAGACTTGCGCATACACCTCCATGGCGCTGGAGTTGAGCCGGCCGGCGAGGCGAATGTCCAGCGTATCGCCCTGCAAGCGGTAACGCGCAGGCACAGCCGCCGTCCACGAGGTAGTGCCATGGCGGCTGTGCATGCTGGCGGTGATGCGGCGGCTGCCCTGCACCAGCAAGGGTTCTACCAATTGCAGCAAAGCGGCATTGCGAGCGCTGGCCTCTTCGGCGCTGCTGGCTGGCGCCAGGGTAATGTGCACCGGCATGCTGTCGTAACCGCGCAATTGCACGCCCCAAGCCTTGAGCCCGGCCTGGTTGGGCGCCAGCAGAGCAATCGCCAGCATGGCGGGCACAAAAGCAACCGCACCCCAAATCCACCAGATCGGCGACATGCGGCTGGCGTTCCAATCCTGGCCCTGGCGCAGCAAGCTGAAGCCGGTTACCAACTGGCCCAACAGCCAAACCAGCACCAGCACGACCACTGCGCCAGCCAAGCCGGTGCCCATTGGCATCATCTGTTCGGGGTGCAGGCTGTCGGGCAGAACAAACAGCGTCAACCAGCCGGCTGCGGCAGCAGACAGCGCTGCCAGCATGGCGTAAAACGGCATCCAGATTGGCGTGCGCAAGCGGCCGTTTTCTATCAGACGCGCAGGGTCCTGGCGCGCACGACGGCCCTCAAAAACCCAGCCTATGCGCACGGGCTGCACCAGCACCAAGAACACCACAAACCCTGCCAGCGCTGCAATCAGCAAAGGCAGCCAAAACCACAGCAGGAAAACGCTGAGCAGCGCGATAACGATAAATGCCAGCACCAGCAAGGCCACATTGCCGCTTTGCTTTTTGCGACGACTCTGCCAGCCTGTGCATAAGGGCCGGTGGGCGGTTGGAACAGGCGAGGCCTTTTCAGGCTGCAATGGCCGCTGCGAGCGCCCGCAGACAAAGCGCATGGCGCTTACACACAGCAAACACAGGGCTGCCAGAATGGCAATGTAACTCTCAGCAGCCTTCATACTCTGGAATGGATAGCGCTAAATGGTGGACAGGCGGGCACCGCGCCCGCTTATCCACCGATTCTGGCATGCTGTTGCCGCGTTATTGGTGCTGCATTGCCATTGTGGATAAACAGCATGCTTACCCACAAGCCCAGCGCAACCCTAGGCAACCCTGCCTGCTTGTGGATAAAAAAACCAACCCGGGAGCCGACCTTATGCGCCGTTTCACTTCCTTCTTGCTGGCCGCTGCCTTGGGTTTGCCGCTGGCGCCTGCCTGGGCCCAAACCATGACCACTTCTGCCTTGCACCAAGCCGCTGCCGCCAATGACAGCGCCAGCATCCGCCAACTGCTCCAAGACGGCAAAGCCCTGGACGCACGCGATGCCCAGGGCCGCACCGCTTTGCTGGTGGCCACACACGGCAACCACACCGAAGCGGCCAAAGCGCTGATCGATGCCGGCGCCAACGTCAACGCCAAAGACGATATTCAGGACAGCCCTTACCTGTACGCCGGCGCACGCGGCCACCAGCAGATTCTGCTGATGACGCTGGCCCACGGTGCCGACTTGCGCAGCACCAACCGCTACGGCGGCACGGCGCTGATCCCGGCTGCCGAGCGCGGCCATGTCGAGACCGTGCGCACGCTGATCGGGGCCGGTGTCGATGTGAACCACGTCAACCGCCTGGGCTGGACGGCGCTGCTCGAAGCCATCATCTTGAGCGACGGCGGACCGTGCCACCAGCAGATCGTGCAGTTGCTGATAGACGCCAAGGCCGATGTCAACCTGGCCGACAAAGACGGCGTGAGCCCGCTCGCCCACGCCAAGCAGCGCGGCTACAGCGCCATGGTGGCCATGCTCAGCAAGGCCGGCGCGCGCTGAACTGCGTCAGCACCAACTGATCTTCGGCTCTATGCCGGCTCAATAGCGCCGGCCTGCGCCAGCAGCAGCTCCACCCAATCGATGAACACGCGCACGCGGCGCGACAAATGCGTGCGGTGCAGGTAGATCACATGCACCGGCATGGCGGGCGGCACAAACGCCGGCAGCACCTCGACCAGCTCGCCCGCCTGCAAATGCGCTTGCACGTCGTAGCGCGGAATCTGAATCAGCCCCAGGCCGGCCAACGCGCAGGCGATATAGCTCTCCACATGGTTGGCACCCACCGCGCCCGGCATGGCCAGACTGTGCAGTTGGCCCGCCTCCAACCACTCCCAGGGCGCAGCGCGGCCGGTGCTGGGCGAGTTGTAGTGCACCGCCTGGTGTTGCGGCAAATCTGCCGGGGTTTGCGGCGTGCCGTAACGCGCCAGGTAAGCCGGGCTGGCGCAGTTGATCAAATGCATGGCGCCCAGCGGTTTGGCCACCAGGCTGCTGTCGGCCAGCGGGCCTACGCGCAGTGCGCAATCCACATGCTCCAGCACCAAATCAACAGCGCGGTCGCTGGAGCCCAAGTCCAACTCCAGGCCTGGGTGCTGCGCCAGCCAGGCGGGCAAAGCCGGCGCCAGCAACAAACGCGCCACGCGGCTAGGTACATCCACGCGCAGCCGCCCGGCCACCGACTGGCCGCTGGGGCGAAAGCGCTGCTCCAAATCTTGCATCTCGTCGACCAGGCTGCCAGCGCGCTCTACCAGAGCCTGGCCGTCCAGTGTCAGCGCCACTTTGCGCGTGGTTCGGTGCAGCAAGCGCGTGCCCAGACGCGCTTCCAGCTGCTGCACGGCCAACGACACCGTGGGCCGTGGCATGGCCAGTTGGTCGGCTGCTTGCGAAAAGCTGCCAGTGGCAGCTACGCGCAAAAAGATCTTCAGCAGGTCGATGCGGTCCATGGCACAAACTGGGCAAACATTGTTAGTAAATTCTGAATAAACATGGAATAAATTCTATATTTATCTTTGAATAGCAACCAATTACGCTGCAAGCCTCTGCTTATCCACAGGAGTTTGTGCATGTCTTCCCCTCACAGCCTGCAAGGCAAAACCGTTTTGATCGCCGGCGGCGCCAAGAACCTGGGCGGCCTGATCGCCACCGATTTCGCTCGCCATGGCGCTAAAGCCATCGCCATTCACTACAACAGTGCAGCCAGCAAAGCCGATGCTGAGCAGACGGTGGCCGCCGTGCAAAAGCTGGGCGCCCAGGCCGTGGCTTTGCAAGGCGATCTGAGCACCGCCGCCGCAGTGGAAAAACTGTTCGCCGACACCATTGCCGCCGTGGGCCGCCCCGATATCGCCATCAACACCGTCGGCAAGGTGCTGAAAAAGCCCATGGCCGAAATCAGCGAGGCTGAGTTTGACGAGATGGATGCGGTCAACAACAAGGCAGCGTTTTTCTTTTTGAAGGAAGCTGGCCTGCACCTGAACGACGGCGGCAAGATCTGCACGCTGGTGACCTCGCTGCTGGGCGCTTTCACGCCGTTCTACGCCTCGTACGCCGGCACCAAAGCCCCTGTGGAACACTACACCCGCGCAGCGGCCAAAGAGTTTGGCGCCCGCGGCATCTCGGTCACCGCCGTCGGCCCCGGCCCCATGGACACGCCCTTCTTCTACGGCCAGGAAAGCGCCGAAGCGCAGGCTTACCACAAGAGCGCCGCCGCCCTGTCGCCAAGCAGCAAAACCGGGCTGACCGATATTGAAGACGTGGTGCCCTTTGTGCGCCACCTGGTGAGCGATGGCTGGTGGATCACCGGGCAAACCATCTTGATCAACGGCGGCTACACGACAAAATAAGCTTGATCAAGGATTTCCGGGAGGGCAAGTGTGGTGGCGAACCTGGCTGCAGTGCTTGCGCGGAAAGTCTTCGTTTTGAGGTGGCGATATGAACCCGTATGCGTTGTTGCTGGGGCTTGCCGTACAGATGTACTGCCTGCACCCGGATGGCCGGCCCCGCCAGACGCCTAGCCTACGGATTCATCTCGCCATTGGAGCGAGTGATTCCAGTGCCCGCATCGCTGCTAAGTGATGCTGTTTAAATACCAGCCCATCAAGCGTTTGTCTTTCCCGGAAATCTGTAGTGAATCCACAATAAGCGCAGCGCCTGCCTACCGGCAGGCTTGCGCCAACCACAAGGAGACGCCATGCATATGCTGCTGGTGATGGTTACCGGTGTTCTGCAGCTTGCCGTATGCGTGCTGCTGGGCAAGCTCTGGGGCGCAGATGCAGCCAGCATGGCAGCAGCGGCCAAGCTCTTTATTCCGCTGTGGCTGGCGATCACGCTCGTCAACATGTGGATAGGCGTGAGCAAAGCCGGCTACACGGTGGCGCAAGAGCTGCCGATTCTGCTGCTGAACTTTGCCGTGCCCGCAGCGCTGGCGCTGGCCGTGGTGTGGTTTATGAGCCGCAGCAGCTAAGGCACTCACCAGAGAGCGGCATGCACAAATGCCGCGCTGCAACATCGAAATTGCTGGGCGAAGCGGGCCACTTCGCCTACGCTGCTGCTCGTGTCCATGCAAGCGTGGGGTGCGATGTGGCGGTCAAGATGAACATCCTGAAAAGCAGTACCTGGCAGCGCCGAAAAATCGGCACCGCCGTGTTCAACGAGCAGCACAACTTCAGCCTCGCACCCACGGGCGAGGCCACAAAAACCTACACGCTGCAAGAGCTGCAATCGGTGCAGTGGGAGCCCAATGGTTTTACCGACCATGTGCTGCGCAACCCGTTTGGCACCTTTGTCGCGGCTTTTCTCATCTTTTTGCTGCTCGACATCGTGCTCTTTGCCGTGGCCCGCCGGGGCTTCTCGCTGGGCTTTCTGTTGGGCTTTGCGGCCATGTATGCCGCGGGCTCGGCCTTCGGCAAATCGCACCGCGCACGTTTTCAGTTTGCTGATGGCAACTCGGCGCTGCTGGGCATCTCCACCGGCTTTGCCAGAAAACTGCGATCTCTCAAGCCTGGCATTGGCCCGTGAGCGCAGCTGTTGCAAGCCCGGCACGGCCCGCTGCGCTGTCACACCACAGTCATACCGGGACCGCAGCATCCATCCACACTTTTTCCTCAACCCTTGGCGGATACTTATGACAACACCGACTACCAAGTTTCGTTTGACTGCGCTGGGCACCGCCCTGCTGGGCGCCACATTGCTGAGCGCCTGCGGCGGGGGCGATGACGACGATGTGAAATTTCTCACGCTCGACGGCAAGCAGCCCCAGGTGATCGCACACCGCGGTTACTCGGGCCTGTACCCCGAGCAAACCAAGATGGCTTACGAGAAAGCGATCGATGCCGGTGCCGACATGATCGAGTTGGACATGCACCTGACACGCGACTGCCAGCTGGTGGCGCGCCACAATGCTTGGCTCAGCGACAGCACCAATATCGCCGATGTGGCCAAGGCCAACGCCGAGGTAGCCGCCCGCAAGCGCACCACCAAGGGCGTGCTGGTCAACGTGAAATACCCCGCCATTGCCGCCAATGGCCCTACGCAGTATCTGAGCGACCTGATCGACCCGAGCAACCAGAAATCCGTGCTCAAGCCGCTGGTGGTGGACGGCGAGGACCATACCAACGACTGGTCCATTACCGACTTCACGATGCAGGAGCTGCGCACCTGGATTGGCGGCACCACGCTGGACAACCGCGCCGACCGCCCTACTGAATGGAACGGCAAGCTGCCGCTGATCAGCGCGCAAGAGGTGATCGACATTGCCGCGGCCAAAGGCAAAGCTTTGGGCCGCAGCATCCCCGTCTACGCCGAAACCAAGAACCCGTACTGGAACAACCAGCAGGCCATTGCCAACGGTTGCGGCAAAGGCAGCAACCCGTTTGAAGACGCGGTGATGGCGCTGCTGGAGAAGAACAAGCTCAACAGCAAAGACTCGGCCATCTACATCCAGAGCTTTGACCCGGCCAGCCTCAAGTACCTGCGCAAAGCCGGCATGAAAGCCAAGGGCGTGCAGCTGATCGACGGCAACGACTACAACTTCCAAGACGGCTCGGTCGGCTACATCACCAGCGACGAGTGGACCTTCATCAGCGGCCGCCCCTACAGCTGGACGCTCGCCGGCGACGCCCGCACCTTTGCTGTGATGCAAACCCCGGCCGGCCTGGCCGAGATCAAAACCTATGCCGACGGCATCGGTCCCTGGAAACCCCAGGTGCTGGCCCACTCGGTAGTGCCCTACAAAACCGGCGCGGGCCTGAAAGATGTGAACACCTTGAAGGACACCGGCCTGATCGCCAACGCGCACAAGGCCGGCCTGGTGGTGCACAGCTTCACCTTCCGCAACGAAGCCGGGCGCCTGGCCGGCATCTTCAAGGGCGACCCGGTGCAAGAGTTCCTGGCCTACTACCGCCTGGGTATCGACGGCGTTTTCACCGACTTCACCCCCACCGGCGTGAAGGCGCGTGATGCGTATATTGAAGAGCTGAAAAAGCAATAAGCCCGCAGCGCGCCAACGCCAAATGGCTGCACCGCAAAGGACGCTTCGGCGTCCTTTTTTCATGGCTGCGCCCAGCGCGATTGCACAGCGGAGAAACCCGCACTTTTGCGTGCTGGCCAGCCCTGCAGCCCATGCCACAATAGTTACAAAACAACGCAAAGGAGCGGGCGTGCAGCAATACCAGGCACTCAAAGACCAACACCGAAATACGCGCGACGGCATGCCAGAGGCATTGAACCTGCGCATCCACCGCGCCCTCAGCTGGCTCAACCGGGCCGAGCAATGCGAAGACACCGATGGCCGCTTTGTGTTTTTGTGGATTGCCTTCAATGCGGCCTATGCGCAAGAGATTCCGCACAATGTGCGCCTGTCGGAGCAGGAGAGCTTTCGCAGCTTTTTGCACAAGCTGCACCAGCTCGACCGCAGCAAAAGGCTCGACGCCCTGGTGTGGAAAGAGTTCAGCGGCCCGATCCGCGTGCTGCTCGACAACCCCTATGTCTTTGAATCGTTCTGGGAATACCAGCGCGGCAATATCACCGAAAACCAGTGGAAAGAGCGCCTGGCCAGCGGCAAGAAATCCGCCACCATCTCGCTGGCCCGGGGCAATACGCCCGAGCTGCTGGGTTTGGTACTGCAACGCATCTACACGCTGCGCAACCAGCTGGTGCACGGCGGCGCCACCTGGAACGGCAGCGTCAACCGCGTCCAGCTGCAGGACTGCGTGAACCTGATGGGCAAGCTGGTGCCCGTGCTGATCGCCATCATGCTGGAGAGCGCCGACAGCTTGTGGGGCGACGCTTGCTATCCGGTTATCAAGAGCTGATTAGCCCAAATTCGGCGCCAGCGCGCGGCGCATCTCTTCCAGATCGATGCCACGGCGCTCGGCCATGTCCTTGAGCTGGTCTTCACCGATCTGACCGACGTTGAAGTACACCGCATCAGGGTGGCCCAGGTAGAAGCCGCTGACGCTCGACGCCGGGAACATGGCCAGGCTTTCGGTCAGGTGCATGCCGATCTCGTCGGCTGCCAGCACCTTGAACAGATCGGCCTTGGCCGTGTGGTCGGGGCAGGCGGGGTAGCCGGGCGCGGGGCGAATGCCTTTGTATTCTTCCTTGATCAGTTGCTGGTTGCTCAGCTGTTCGTCAGCCGCGTAACCCCACAGGTCCTTGCGTACGCGCTCGTGCAGGCATTCGGCAAAGGCTTCGGCCAAGCGGTCGGCCAAGGCCTTGAACATGATGCCGCTGTAGTCGTCGAGCGCGGCTTCAAATTCCTTGTCCTTCTTCTCGGCGCCAATGCCGGCGGTGACGGCAAACATGCCGGCGTAGTCGGCAATGCCACTGTCCTTGGTTGCCACAAAATCAGCCAGGCAGCGGCTCGGACGCATCGCACCTTCAATTTCCTGCTTTTCGGTTTGCTGGCGCATGCCGTACCAGGTGCTCAGCACTTGCGTGCGCGATTCATCGGTGTAAAAAACGATGTCGTCGCCCACACGGTTGGCAGGGAACAGGCCCATCACGCCATTGGCTTGCAACCAGCGGCCTTCGATGATCTTTTTGAGCATGGCCTTGGCGTCTTCAAACACCTTGCGTGCCTGCTCGCCCACGATTTCGTCGTCCAAAATTGCGGGGTACGGGCCAGCCAGATCCCAGGTCTGGAAGAACGGGCCCCAGTCGATGTATTGCGCAATCTCGGCCAGGTCAAAGTTCTTGAATACCTTGCGGCCCAGCGCACGTGGCACCACTGGTTTGTGCTGCGCAAAATCCACCACCGTGGCGTTGGCGCGGGCTTTGTCCAACGGCCACAACGGCGTGGTCTTGCGGTTGGCGTGCTGGGTGCGGGCCTTGTTGTAATCGGCCGTCACCTCGGCCACATAAGCGTCCTTGTTGTCGCCCAGCAGGCTTTGCGCCACGCTGACGGAGCGCGAAGCATCGGGCACGTAAACAACCGGGCCTTCGTACTTGGGCGCAATCTTCACAGCCGTGTGCACGCGCGAGCAAGTGGCGCCACCAATCAGCAGCGGGATCTTCTTGATGCGGAAGTACTCGTCCTTCTCCATCTCGCCGGCCACGTACTGCATCTCTTCCAAGCTGGGCGTGATCAGGCCGGACAGGCCGATGATGTCCGCCCCTTCGGCCTTGGCGCGCGCCAGAATCTCGTGGCAGGGCACCATCACGCCCATGTTGATGACTTCGAAGTTATTGCACTGAAGCACCACGGTGACGATGTTCTTGCCGATGTCGTGCACGTCGCCTTTGACGGTGGCAATGACGATCTTGCCCTTGCTGGAAACGTCCATGCCCGCCGCTTCTTGCTGGCGCTTTTCTTCTTCGATGTAAGGCACCAGGTGGGCCACGGCCTGCTTCATCACGCGGGCGGATTTCACCACCTGGGGCAGGAACATTTTGCCCGCGCCAAACAGGTCGCCAACCACGTTCATGCCGTCCATCAGCGGGCCTTCGATCACGTGCAGCGGACGGCCGCCGTTCTTGACCACGATCTCCTGGTAGGCCTCTTCCGTGTCTTCGACGATGAAGTCGGTGATGCCATGCACCAGCGCGTGCGACAGGCGCTCGCCCACGGTCTTGGGGTTCTCGGCCGTGCCGCGCCATTCCAGCTTTTTGCTGTCGTCCTTGGCCGCGCCCTTGGCCTGGTCGGCAATCTCCAGCAGGCGCTCGGCCGCGTCGGGGCGGCGGTTCAGCACCACGTCTTCCACGCGCTCGCGCAACGTGGGCTCCAAGTCGTCGTACACGCCGATCATGCCGGCGTTGACAATGCCCATGTCCATACCGGCCTTGATGGCGTGGTACAGGAACACGGTGTGAATCGCCTCACGCACCGGGTCATTGCCACGGAACGAGAACGACACGTTCGAAACGCCGCCCGACACCTTGGCGCCTGGCAGGTTCTGCTTGATCCAGCGCGTGGCTTCGATGAAATCCACGCCGTAGTTGTTGTGCTCTTCAATGCCGGTGGCCACCGCGAAGATGTTCGGGTCGAAGATGATGTCCTCGGGCGGGAAGCCAACTTCATCGACCAGGATGCGGTAAGCGCGCTCGCAAATCTCGGTCTTGCGGGCAAACGTGTCGGCCTGGCCCTTCTCGTCAAAAGCCATCACCACGGCCGCTGCGCCGTAGCGCTTGACTAGTTTGGCGTGCTTCTTGAACTCCTCAACGCCTTCCTTCATAGAGATGGAATTGACGATGCCCTTGCCCTGCAGGCAACGCAGGCCGGCTTCGATCACCTCCCACTTGGAGCTGTCCACCATCACCGGCACCTTGGCAATGTCGGGCTCGGAAGCGATCAGGTTCAGAAAGCGCACCATGGCGGCCTTGCTGTCCAGCATGGCCTCGTCCATGTTCACGTCGATCACCTGCGCGCCGTTTTCCACCTGCTGGCGGGCCACGGCGAGAGCCTCTTCGTACTGCTCGTTCAGGATCAGGCGCGCAAAAGCCTTGGAGCCGGTGACGTTGGTGCGCTCGCCCACGTTGACGAACAGCGTGTCCTCGCCAATGAAGACGGGCTCCAGGCCCGACAGGCGCATGGGGGAAATCGCAGTGGAAGGGGTAGCAGCAGACATCAAACTCACCTGTGAAGAAAACCAGCAACAGAATCGAAAACAGGTGAGCGCCGTTGTGCAAGCGCTGTGGCCGGGGCCAGCAGCGGGCCCCAAGCCTGACGGGCCGATGCTACGAAAACGTAGCTTCAAACGGCCAGCTGCAGCGCTCCTTGGGGCGAAGCCGCCGATTTTAAACGCTCTGCGGGCTTTTCGCAGCGCCAGGGTTAGAGCTGCGTGCCTACCAGCTTGCCAATGCCATAAGTGACGGCCATGGCAAGCACGCCACCGGCTACATTGCGCAGCGCTGCACGCGCCTTGGGCGCACCGCCCAAATGGGCGGAGCTGACGCCGGTTACCAACAGAGCAATCAGCACGGCACAAGCAGTGACAGGCACGATCCACGCCTGCGGCGCCAGCAAAACCGCCAGCAACGGCACCAAGGCGCCCACCGCAAAAGACAGCGCCGAGGCGCCAGCAGCTTGCCAAGGGTTGGTGTATTGGCCAGGCTTGATGCCCAGCTCCATCTCGGTATGCGCGCTCAGCGCATCGTGCGCCGTCATCTCGCGCGCCGCCTGCAGCGCGGTCTCGGCGCTCATGCCTTTTTGCCGCAGCAGCATGGCCAGCTCACGCAGTTCGGCCTGCGGCAGTTGCTGCAACTCTTGCTTTTCCAAGCGCACTGCGGCTTTTTCGGTATCGCGCTGGGTGCTGACCGAGACATACTCGCCCGCCGCCATCGACAAAGCGCCCGACACCAGACCGGCAATCCCGGCCGTCAGCAAAGCCGTAAACGAGGGGTTGGCGCCGGCCACGCCCAAAACCAAGCCAGCGGTGGACACCACCCCATCGTTGGCGCCCAATACGGCTGCGCGCAGCCAGTTGAGACGATCGGACATGGCACCCGAAGCGGCATCGAACCGGGCATGCTGAGCAGCCTCGGCAGTGGCATCGGGCAAGGGAGTGGAAGGCAGGTTCACACAGCGCTCCTGGCGGCAAATATGCTGCGATGGTAAGCCAGTGGGGAGCGCTTGCGCAGGCCGTGGCGCTCATGCCTCAACGCGGCAATCACAGGCCGCGCGGGCCTTGGCCCTCAATCCAGGCGAATATTGCGCTCCTTGATCAGCTTGCCCCAACGGTCCAGCTCCTTGTTCAGGTGCGTGGCCAGCTCTTGCGGGGTGCTGCCGATAGGCTCGGCCCCCACCGATTCGAGCTTCTTGAGCGTCTCCGGGTCCTTCATCAGGCCATTGAGCACCTTGTTGAGCCGAGCGACCACTTCGGGCGGCGTACCGGCAGGCGCAAAGGTGGCGAACCAAGGCGAAACTTCGTAGCCGGGCACGCCGGCTTCGGCGATGGTGGGCACATCAGGCAAGGCGGACGAGCGCTTGGCTGTGGTCAGCCCCAGCGCACGCAGCTTGCCCGATTGGATGTGCGGGCGCGCCGAGGTGATGCTGTCAAACATCAGGTCCACCTGGCCGCCGAGCATGTCGGTAATCGCCGGGCCGCTGCCCTTGTAGGGCACATGCAAAATGTCCACGCCCGCCATCGAGGCAAACACTTCACCCGCCAGATGGATCGAAGTGCCGTTGCCGGCCGATGCGTAGGTGAGCTTGCCCGGCTGCTTCTTGGCATGGGCGATCACGTCTTTGACCGATTTGTCGGCGCTCTTCTCGGCATTCACCACCAGCACGTTCGGCACCACCGCCAACAGGCTGATGGGCGCAAAATCCTTCACCGGGTCGTAGCTCAGCTTGGCGTACAAGGCCTTGTTGGTGGCCATGCCGATGGAGGTGATCATGATGGTGTACCCGTCGGCCGGCTGCTTGGCCACGTAATCCGCACCGATATTGCCGCCCGCGCCTGGGCGGTTCTCAATCACAAAAGGCTGGCCCAGCTCACGCGCCGCCTTGTCGCCCAGCGTGCGGGCAATCACGTCCATGGCGCCGCCTGGCGGGAAAGGCACCACCCATTTGATCGGCTTGTTCGGCCAATCAGCGCCCTGCTGGGCGCTGGCCAACGAAGGCAGCACGCCCGTGCCGGCCACCAGAGCCAAGGCCGAAATCCAGGAAAGCGTGCGACGCTTGTTTTGCATGTTTTGTCTCCAGAGAAAAGGGATGCGCGCTGACCCACGGAGGCTTCCACCCACCACCGCTTGCAGCGCGTTTGCGCTACACCATAGCCCGCCTGGATACCTAAAATCCAATGGTATATATTGCACATTTCATTCGATAACATCGATGAATTGCTCAACCCAGGGATTACCCTAATCCCCCTGTCCACCCACCTCTCCCCATGGAACTCCGGCAGATTCGTTACTTCTTGAGCGTGGCCGAGACCGAGCACCTCACCCAGTCGGCCGAGGCACTGTGCATCACCCAATCCACGCTCTCCCACGGCTTGCGCCAGCTGGAGAGCGAGCTGGGCAGCCCGTTGTTCGACCGCATCGGGCGCGGGCTCAAACTCTCGCAAGCCGGGCTGGCCTTTCGCGCCTATGCCGCCCGCGCTTTGCAAGAGCTGGAGGCCGGGCGCATGGCGCTGACAGACATGGCCGGCCTGCAAGCGGGCACGCTCACCATCGGCGTCATTCCCACCTTTCTCACCCAGCTCGTGCCCGATGTGGTGGCCGCCTTCAACCGCGCCTACCCGGGTGTGCGCGTGGTAGTGCGCGATCTGCGCAGCGGCCAGATCGAAGACCAGCTGATCGCCGGCCAGCTGGACATGGGCATAGCCTTCCACCCCGCCACACGCGAAGAGATCGAAGTAGAGCCTTTGTTTGACGAGCGCCTGCACCTGGTGGTGCACCACAGCCACGCTCTGGCCCAGCGCCGCACCTTGCGCATGGACGCGCTGGCCGGCGTGCCACTGGCCTTGTTGCCCGCCAGCTTTGCCACGCGCCGCCTCATCGACGAGGCCTTTGCCCAGGCCCGCACCAAGCCCCTGGTGCCGGTAGAGATGGAATCGGTCGACGCCCTGCTGCTGGCCTGCAAAGACGGCGCCTTGGCCACCATCGCCGCCGAGCGCGCCGCCCAAAGCACCGGCGACGACATGCGCGCCATCTTGCTCACCGCCCCCAGCAGCACGCGCCGCGCAGGCATTCTGTGGCGCAAACAAGCCTCACGCAGCGCCGCCGCCCGCGAGTTTGCCGCCATGCTGCACCCGGCTGCAGCGCCAGCTGCTGGCCGCCCCCGAAACGGCATACGCACTAAAGCGTCAGAAGAAAAATGAAGTCGACAACTACCGTCAGCTACCAATCGGGCATGTTCTCGACAGTTGCACAAGTTCTGCGACTAAACGTGCAACTGCGTGTTGCGACTGGTGACGATGTACCGCCACCTCAAATTCCAATGTCTGCGGGGGAAGGTTGCCAGGGAGCATCGCCATCCGACCCGCTTTGAGCTGATCAAGCACCATCACCTTTGGTAGCAATGCAATTCCACCGCCAGAAGCGACAATTTGAATCAAGCCCATCAGCTTATTACAAGTACACAACTTGGACATATCTGCGCCAGCGCTACGCAAGACGCTATAGGCTGGCGCAAAAAAATCTGAGGGCTTTGAAACGCACCATAGAGTCTCGTTGCGCAACAGGTCATCCAGCGTGCGATTGCGTCCATCCTGGGTAAAAAGCAAGTGTGCCGCACATATCCAAATCATCGGCACACTACCAAGCGGCGTGTAGATCAACTCCGCATTGCGCCGACTGTTCGCCACAATCGCCACATCCAAGGTGCCAGCAATTAATTGCTCTTGCAATTTGATGCCTAGATCCAGCTCCACGTCATAAGTCACGCGCGGCAATGCTTTGCGTAGCGCTGGCATCAATTGGCCCAACCAAGTCATGGACACTTCGCCTAGTCCCAGGCGCACCGTGCCTGCAGGGTTCGCCGAAGCGTCCGCGTCATTAAACGCATCTTCAACACTGCGCAACAACGGCTCAACCCGATCCACGAACTGACGCGCCTGCAAAGTCAGCTCCATTCTTCGCCCTCGCTTTTCAAAAAGAGCGTAGCCCAGCGACACCTCCAACTCCCTCATTCGAGCAGATATCGCAGGCTGCGTGGTGTACATGCGCTCAGCAGCGGCTCTGAAGGTTCCCAGCTTGGCAATCCAGCAAAGCGTCTCGGCGTGCGTCAGGTTCGGACGACTCATGGACGTCTTTATACATCAATATCTTTTATCAAAAAACATCAGTAAGTTTCGTTGGATTTATTAGTTAAAGAACTTGAGAATTTGACCGGTATCAAAAAGCAACGGAGACAACTGGAATGCAAAGTCGCCAACGATGGATTGAAAAGCTTCGCCGGACAGCTCAAAAATCTTGCCTGATGGCCATCACCATTTGGGGAAGCAGCACATGGGCTGGCGAGTTTCCAGACAAGCCACTACGCCTGGTTGTTCCATTCGCCGCTGGCGGCTCCACCGACGTCACGGCTCGGGTAATCGGTAACGCGATGGCACAGTCGCTCGGACAGCCTGTCATCGTCGAAAACCGCACCGGTGCGGCAGGCGCGATCGGCGCTGCGGCAGTCAGCAAATCGGCCGCCGACGGCTACACGATTCTGGTGGGCGGCGTCGGCCCGATTCTGGTGATTCCAGAACTGGACGCCAAGCTGCCCTACTCACCCGAGAAAGACCTGGAGCCGATCGCGCAGGTCTCCAACAACGACTACGGCCTGATCGTGCGCGCCGAAAGCCCCGTGCGTTCGGTGAAGGATTACGTGAGCCAAGCGAGGACCGCGCCCGGCCAACTCTCCTACACCACCACAGGCGTGGGTGGGCCGCTGCACGTGGGCATGGAATATTTTGCGCTCTCCAACGGGCTCAGGCTCAACCATGTTCCGTATCAAGGCGAAAGCCAGATCGTGCCCGATCTTCTGGCAGGTCGTGTCGATCTCGCCGTGATGTCGCTCACCGTGGCCGGCCCGCTCATGAAGAGCGGCAAGGTGCGCATGTTGGCACTGCTCAACAAGCAACGCTCCAAGCTCGAACCCGATGTGCCGACGATTGCCGAAGCGGGCTTTGCCGGGCACGAAATCCCCGTCTGGCTGGGCTTCTTCGTCCCCAAGGGCACGCCGGACGCCGTGGTGCAGAAGCTTACGCAAGCTACCAGCCGCGCGATCACCGAGCCCGAAGTGCAGAAACGCATGCTCGACCAAGGCGCTGAACCCACGCCGATCACACGCACGCAATACGTGCAGTTTCTCGACTCCGAGCGCAACCGCTGGAAAAAGCAGATTGCCGAAACCGGCATCCGCCGCTGAGGTTTCCCTGCTTTCTTCGCACCTTCTGATCACCTTTTCTCTACCGCCTCAAGACAATGACTGATCTCGCCGCCAAAACACAATCCAACGTCTCGTGGTCCAGCACGCTGAAGACTGCGCTCGCCGATGCCAACATCCCCACACTGCTGATGGTGCTGGTGCACCTCACCGCCAGCAACGAATGGCTGTCGCCGCGCTACCAATGCACCAAGGTGCGCGGTATTGACGACCACGACACAGGGGGGCTCGATCCCGCAATCCAGCAAGAAGTACGTGACGCTGCGCACACAGCACTGCTCGCTTGGAAACAAGGCCATGCACCAAAACTTCAACCAGCCAGCGCGCAACTTGTGCAGGACATGCTCAGCATCAGCATCGGCGAAGCGTTTCCCAGCAGCTACAGCGACATGGCTGCGGCAGGCCTAGGGTTGGATCCCGAATTCGCACTAGATCAGAAAGACCAGTTCAACGTGCCTGCGGGCTTTCAGGTGGTGGTGATTGGCGCGGGCGTAGCGGGCATCTGCTCGGCCATTCGTTTGAAGCAGTCGGGCATTCCATTCATCGTGATCGAAAAAAACGATGAAGTGGGCGGCACCTGGCACGAAAACCGTTATCCCGGCTGCGGCGTGGATACGCCCAACCATATCTATTCGTTCTCGTTCGCAAAGCACGACTGGACGCGCTACTTCGCGCTGCAGGATGAAATCCAGCGCTACTTCGAGCAAGTGGCGACCGACTTCGGCATCCGTGAATTCATCCGCTTCAACACACGTGTGCTGTCGGCACGCTTTGACGAACAGCGCTCGCTCTGGAATGTGGAAATCGAACCAGGCGGCGGCAACAACAAGGAGATGCTGCACGCCAACCTGCTGCTCAGCGCCGTCGGCCTACTCAACGTGCCCAAGATGCCGGACATCGAAGGACTCTCCACATTCAAAGGCCCCTGCGTTCACACCGCGCGCTGGCCCGCTGATCTGGATGTGACGGGAAAGCGCGTGGCCGTCATTGGCAATGGCGCGTCAGCCATGCAGGTGGTGCCCGCCATCGTCGATCGCGTGGAGCATCTCACCATCTTCCAGCGCTCCAAGCAATGGGCTGCACCGTTCGCCAAGTTCAAGAAGCAGGTACCAGACAGCGTGCGTTTTCTACTGCGCGAAGTACCGTTCTATCAGGAGTGGTACCGCCAGCGCCTGAGCTGGATTTTCAACGACCGCATCCACCACAGCCTGCAGAAAGACCCCGAGTGGCCGCACCCCGAGCGCTCCATTAACAAGTACAACGAGCGCCAACGCATCCACTTCACCGACTACATCGTTGAGCAACTCGGCACGCGCCAGGATCTGCTGAACGACGTGCTTCCCGACTACCCCCCCTTCGGCAAACGCATGCTGATGGACAACGGCTGGTTCCGCACCGTGGCGCGTGATGATGTGACGCTGGTGACCGGCGGCATCCGCTGCATCACCGAGCGCGGCATCGTCACCGACAAGGGCGTGGAGCATGAGGTGGACATCATCATCATCGCCACCGGCTTTGATGCGGTGAACATGCTCAGCTCATTCAACCTGCAGGGCCGCGGTGGTCAATCGATCCGCGAAGCATGGGCCGAGAACGGCGCGCAGGCCTTCTACGGCGTTGCCATGCCGGGCTTTCCCAACTTCTTCGCATTCGCCGGCCCCAACACAGCGCTCGGCCACGGCGGCAGCGTGGTCGCATTGCTGGAAGCACAGGTGCGTTATGTGATGGGCTTGATGAAGAAAGCGCTCAGCGAGTGCAACGGCGCTTTCGATCTGGAAGTCAAACGCGAAGTGCACGACGAATACAACCAGCGCATTCAAGCCGCGCACGATCGCATGATCTGGACGCACCAAGGCATGAGCAACTGGTACCGCACCACCAAGGGCCGCGTGGTCGCCACCACACCGTTCCGCAACGACGACTACTGGTCGTGGCTGCGCGCAACCGATCTCGCGCATTACCAACTCAAGCCTGCCGCCATGAAGCAGACTCGCACCGGCTCGGATTACAACGCAGAGGTCACCGCATGAGTGCACAACAGCAGCAACCACAGCAAAAGCACCTGCTCAGCGGCCTGCGCATTCTCGACATCGGCACGATGATCGCAGGCCCTGTCGCCTGCACCTTGTTTGCTGATTTCGGCGCGGAAGTCATCAAGGTGGAAGTGCCGGAGCGCGGCGACACCGTGCGCGACATCGGTCCGTTCGTGGACGGCGAATGTCTGTACTGGCACGTGGAGGCGCGCAACAAGAAATCCGTCACGCTCAACCTGCGCGATCCCGAAGGTCAGGCCATGCTCTGCGAGATGGTCAAACATGCCGACGCCATCGTCGAGAACTTCCGTCCCGGCACGCTTGAAAAATGGAACCTGGGCTTTGACGAACTGAAGAAGCACAACCCCAAACTCATCATGCTGCGCATCTCGGGTTTCGGGCAATCGGGGCCGTACCGCGAGCGCGCGGGTTATGACCGCATCGGGTTGGCGTTTGGTGGGCTCATGGGCATCACCGGCTATCCCGATCGCCCGCCCGTGCGCAGCGGCACGTCCACAGCGGACTACCAGACCGCGCTGATGGGTGCGTTTTCTTTGATGGCCGCCATTCACCACCGCGACAAGACCGGCGCTGAAGGCCAGGAGATCGATCTGTCGATGTACGAATCGATCATCCGCTTCACCGAAGTGCTGGTGCCCGAATACGACCGCCTTGGCGTCGTGCGCGAGCGGCGCGGCAACAAGCATTTCGCGGCGGCCCCGGGCGAGCATTTCCAGACCAACGACGGGCGTTATCTGATACTTACCGTGTCTGCAGATGCGGGCTTTCAGCGCCTGTGCCGCGCGATGGATCGCACCGATCTGCTGGCCGATCCGCGCAACGCCACGCACAGCTCGCGCTGGGAACATGTGGATGAACTCAACCGCATCCTCGGCGAGTGGATCGCCACCACGCCGGTCAATGAACTGTGCGCCAAGCTCGACGACGCCAAGCTCGCGTATTCGTTCATCTACAGCATCGATGACATCATGAAAGACCCGCACTACGCGGAACGCGGCAGCATCGTCGCAGTCGATCATCCGCGCATCGGACCGGTGAAGATGGCAGGCGTGTTTCCGCGCTTCTCGCATGTCGAGCACAAGCCCATCGAGCCCGCACCCGACCTTGGTCAGCACAACGCCGAGTACTATGGACAGGTGCTGGGCATCAACGCCGATCAACTGCAGGCGCTCGCGCAACGGGGAGTGATCTGAATGCGCGCGCCAACCGACATGCAACCGGAGCGCGCGGTCGTCATCGGCTGCGGCGGCGTGCTGGGCATTGCGTGGTGCATCGGACTGATTGCGGGACTCGTGCGCGAAGGTGCCAACGTGGATGCGACCGATCTGTGGATAGGCGCATCTGCAGGCTCCGTTGTCGCCGCCAAGCTTGCGTGCGGCTTTGCGATCGATGAACTGTTTGAAGAACAGATTGACGGCACCGCAGCGGCGAAAGAGGTGTTCCAACCCTACTCGCAGTCCGATGTGGACGCCAAGAATCAGGTGCTGTTCGCCAAGGTGCGCGGCGATCTGACGCAAGCGCGGCAACGCATTGGAGCGTGGGCGCTGCGCCAGAACACGCCGTCGCCCGAAGCGCGTCGCGCCATCATTGCAGCGCGCTTGAAGAACGCCGATTGGCCACAACCGCAGCTTCGCATCGTCAGCGTGAATGCAGTCGATGGCAGCACGCAGGTCTGGGATCGACAAAGCGGTGTCTCGCTGATCGATGCTGTGGCTGCAAGCTGCGCCGTGCCAGGTGTATGGCCGCCCGTTCCTTTGCTGGGCGAGCACTTCATCGACGGCGGTCTTCGCTCCATGACCAACGCCGATCTGGCCGTGGGCGCGAAGCGCGTGCTGGTGATCAGCCCGCAAGGCTACAGCGACGGCAATCCCGTCAGCGGCCACCTGCGCAGCGAGCTGCAGACGCTGCAGAAAAGCGGCGCTCAGGTGCATTTGATCGCGCCCGATGCGGCCAGCATTGAAGCCATCGGCAGAAACATCCTCGATCCGTCACGCTGCGCGCAAACAGCCGTAGCTGCTCTGCGACAAGGGCACGCTGAGTGCAGCGCTGTATCGCAGTTCTGGACAAATCCACACGAAGACACCATCGCAGCCTCATGAACGCCAAAGAACACATCATGACCGACGCCGAATGGCAGGTCCGCCAGGACCTCGCCGCCGCCTACCAACTGGCTGCGCTGCACCGCATGACGGACCACATCTACACGCACATCTCCGCGCGCGTGCCGGGTGAGAATGGACACTTTCTGCTCAACGCCTACGGCCTCACATTCGATGAAGTCACTGCATCGAATCTAGTGAAGGTGGATCTCGCGGGCAACGTGCTGAGCGACATCACAGGCCTTGGCATCAACCTTGCAGGATTCATCATCCACGGCGCCATCCACGAGCATCGCCACGATGCGTTCTGCGTGATGCACACGCACACGCAGGCGGGCATCGCAGTGTCGGCGCAGAAGCGCGGCCTGCGCATGCTCTCACAGCACGCCATGCGCTTTCACAAAAAGATCGCGTACCACGACTATGAGGGTGTGGTGCTCGACATGGACGAGCGCGACACCATCCTGCAGAACATGGGCGCGCTGAACGTGATGATTCTGCGCAACCACGGTCTGCTGGTGTGCGGTGACAGCGTGGCCGACGCGTTCGACCAGATGTATTACCTGGAGCGCGCATGCCAGATCCAGATCGCCGCGCAATCCAGCGGCGAGGAACTCATTGAAAGCAGCGACGCCGTGGCAGCACGCGTGGCAGCGCAGTTCGACCGCCCGGGGCGTCCTTCCAAGGACAAGCACTGGCCACCGCTGCTGCGCATGCTCGATCGTGTGAAGCCCGAGTACAAGCTCTGAGGACAAGCGCGTGAAAGAGCATCAGCAACCACTGAACATCCTCATCATCGGTGCAGGTGCCATTGGCTGCACGCTGGCGTGGCACCTGAGCGCAACCGATGCCAACGTCACCCTGCTGGCGCGCGGTGCAGCGCTGCGCGCCATCGAACAACGTGGACTCACGCTGTTCAAAGCTGGCCAAGCGGTGAGCACGCGCGCCATCCGCACGACAGCCCATCTGCACACGGACGACGGCTGGGACGTCATATTCATGTGCGTGAAGCAATACGATCTGGCGAAGTCACTTGAATCGCTGCAGCACATTAAATGCCGAACCGCAGTCATCATTCCGCTCGTCAACGGCATTCCGTGGTGGCTTCTGCAAACCCATGAACAGCTGCGCAGAGAGCCTCCGCACACCTGGGGGAAAGCTTACGCAAACTATCCGCAGATTCATCTGCAACGCGTGATCGGCGGAGTGATCCATATCCCTGCGCAGATGCGCGATGCCTGCACCGTGGAGCAGGGCAGCCGCAATACGTTGTCGCTCGGTGAACTCGACGGCAGCATGAGTGAGCGACTGCACCGCCTCACCGGGACCATTCAGCAGAGCGAGCTGCAATGCACGCCCAGTCGCAACATCCAGCAGGATCTGTGGAACAAGTTGCTTGGCAATGCTGTCTTCAACCCCATCAGCGCTCTAGCCAACGCCACCATGCACCAGATGCTGCACGAGCCCGGCTTGCACGATCTTTGCTGTCATGTGATGAGCGAAGTGATGGCCGTGGGCGATGCGCTGGGCCTTGCGCAAACCACCACCGTCGAGCAACGCATGCAGCAAGCCGAATCAGCTGGCAATGCGCGCACATCCATGTTGCAGGACACGCTTGCCGGCAGACGCACTGAAGGCGACACGCTGGTGGGCGTTATCGTACGCATGGCGCGCAACGTAGGCCTCCACACCCCCACGCTGAACGGCGTATGGGCGATGCTGGAGAGCCGCTTCATGCGATCGATCTGACTTTGCTTCCTAATCTTTTTCCATTTCACCCCGCCCCAGCCAACCACTACCAACGACAAAGGAGACAAGCCATCATAACAACCGACACCAACAACACCCTCTCGCTGAAGTTCAAGCTCATCGCCGCAGCGGCACTCGCACTCGCAGCCGTAGGCGCGCACGCTGAAAAGTACCCATCCAAACCCATCAACATCATTGTTCCGTTCTCGCCCGGCGGCGTGACAGATGTGATGGCGCGCCTCGTCGCCACCAAGCTGCAGGAGGATCTGGGCGAAGCCGTTATTGTGGTGAACAAAGCAGGCGCGGGTACCACCATCGCCACCAACTACGTCGCCAAATCTCCAGCAGATGGCTACAACATCCTGATGGCGGCATCGTCATTCACCATCGGCCCAAGCCTCTACAAGGAAAAGGCCGGCTACGATCCGGAGAAAAATTTCAAACCTGTATCACTGCTTGCCACCATTCCACACCTGCTGGTAGTAAACCCCAAGCTGCCGGTAAGCGATGTCACCACGCTCATCAAGAACATGAAAGTGGACAGCGCGCAGGCCAACTATGGCTCATCCGGCGCGGGTACCTCCAACCATCTGGAGGGTGAACTCTTCGCCACGCTGGCGGGCATCAAGCCCAATCACATCCCGTTCAAAGGAAGCGTTCCGGCACTGACTGCTATCGCTGGCAATGACGTGAGCTTCATGTTCGTTGATATAGCGGCTGCCAAGCCCTATCTTGAAGGTGGAAAAGTCAAAGCACTGGCCGTGACCACCGCAAAACGATCTTCTTTGCTGCCCGAGTTGCCTACGGTAGAAGAATCCGGTCTAAATAACTTCAACGCAACTCCCTGGCTGGGCTTTGTTGTCCCTTTGGGAACGCCAGATGCGGTGATCGCCACCTTGAACAAGTCGCTCGCAAAAATGCAAAACGATCCTCTGGTCAAAGAGCGATTTGCATCCATGGGGATTGAACCGGTATTTAACAACGCCCCTGAGTTTCAGAGCTTCATGCAAAAGGACCGCATGAAATGGGAGGACGTTATTACACGCGCTCAAATTTCGGCCACCGAATAGGTGCCAGCCATGGAGTCCAAGCTGTTTGATCTAAGCAGTCGTTCTGAATCGGGACATCACTGCGCCGAGCGCGGAAGGCCGAAGATGCGGTCAAAACTCCAGTTGAACACGAAGGTGTAGCACAGGAAAAACAGCAGCAGGCCGATGTCCATCACCAGTGCCTGCCACAGGCTCACCTCGAACCACCAGGCGAACAGCGGCACCAGCATGAACACCAGGCCGCCTTCCATGCCCAGCGCGTGCGCAATGCGGCGGCCAATGCCGCGGCCGCGCGTGGTCTGGCGCGCTTCCCACATCTCGAACAGGTGGTTCCACACCACGTTCCAGCAGATGGCGATGGCCGACGAGGCCACGGCCACGACGCCTGAATGCGCAGCGCCCTGGCCCGACAGGGCCGACAAACCCGCAGTCGCCGCCACGATGGCGATCGCCTCGTACAAACCCACGTACACCACGCGGCGCAGCGGCCCTTGCAGCGACCAGGGGCTGCTTTGCAATTTTTGAACTGACATAAGGGCAGCGATCATATATCCCCTGGGCTGATAACATAAGTCAGAATCTTTCAGAAAAATTGATAGATAAACACCTATGCTTGCCGCCCCCGCCAGCACCACCCGCAGCTTTGCGCCCTTTGATTCCGACAGCATCCTCACCCTGCTGGCGGTGCTCGACCACGGCAGTTTTTCTGCGGCAGCGCGGGCACTGGGCAAGGTGCCCTCGGCCGTCAGCATGCAGATTGCACAGCTGGAGGCGGCCCTGAACTTGCCTCTGTTTGCCCGCCAAGGGCGCGAGCCCACGCCTTTGCCTGCCGCACGGGCGCTGGAGCCGCAAGCGCGCATGCTGGCCGCGCAATTGCAGCAGCTCAATGCCCATGCGCTGGCCCTGGAGCAAGGGCTGGAAACCCGGCTGACCTTGGCCATTGCGCCAGAGCTGCTGGGCACGCCCTGGGCCACGCCGCTGGCCACCTTGGCGCAGGAATACCCGCAACTGGCAGTCGAGGTGCTGACCGCGCCGCAAGCCGATGCGCTGGCCATGCTGCACACCGGCCGCGCCCAGCTGGCCCTGGTGTTTGAGCGCCCCAGCCTCGACGGGCGCGAAGGCTTTCAGGAAGTGGCCACCGAAACGCTGTTGGCGGTGATTGCACCCACGCACCCGGTGATGCAGGCCGCCCGCGCCGGTCAGAAGAAAGCCAACAAAACGCCGCAGCTGCGCGAGCACCACCTCACCAATACGCGCCAGATCGTGGTGGCCAGCCGCGACTGGACGCTGACCGACGAGCGCCTGGTGTACGCCCGCGATGTTTGGCGTACCGACAACCACGCGGCTGCGCTGCGCATGATCAGCGCCGGCATTGGCTGGGGCTGGTTGCCGCAAAAAATCGTGGCCGCGCAGCTGCAGGCCGGTAGTTTGGTGGCCATGGAATTTGCCAACCTGAGCAACGGCGCGCAGCTGTATGTGGATGTGGTGTGGTCCAAAGCGCACCCGCTGGGCCTGGCCGCACAGCGCTTTGTGGCGCTGGTGCAGGCTGCCGCCCAGAACGAGGTTTGATTACTCCGCCTTGGGTGGCTGGCTTTGCATGCGGTCAAAAGCCTTGTCAATCTCTTCAGCGTGCAAGGTGGCCGCCGTTGGCGGGCGGCGGCCATCGGCACGCTGCTGGTCGATCTGCTCTTGCATGCGCGCCGCCACCTGCATCAGCACGCGGTGCAAGCCAAGTTGCTGGCTGCGGCTTTGCTCCAGGTGCGCCACCACCGGCTGCAGGCTTTGCGCCACCAGCTGGCTGAGCAATTGCACGGCGCCGTCTACCGTACTGCCCAGCGCTTGCTGCACAGCTTGGTCGGTGTCTGCGGGCTTGCTGGCAGCGGCTTGCAACCTGGCCGTTTGCAACATGGTTTGGCGAATGCCTTGCAGCGATTGACCGGTCTCGGTTTGCGCTTGCTGCAACTGCGCTAACAAGGCTTGCCAATCCGCGTGCACACCGACTTCTGCCGCGTGTTGTTGCTGTTGCGCTTGCGCCATGGCACGGGTCGCCGCCACCAGATCCACCAGTTGTGACGCCACGCGTGTGCCGGCGTCTGCACCGGCTCCGCCCATGGCTTTTTGGCGTAGGAACTCGGCCTTGATGTCATTCCAGCGGGTGGTCTGCTCTGCCGTCAGTGCACCGCGCAATTCGCGCAGCTTGAGCAGGTTTTCCTCGGCGCCGGTGGTGAGCATCTGCGCTTCGCCTTGGTAGTGGTCGTCCAGCATCTGCTGCATCTCTGCATCGTTCATCACCGAGGTGATCTTCTCCGAGAGCTTGTTCATGTTGCGATAACTGCCTTGCAGCTTGAACGGCGGCTCCTGGCGGTAGTTGTCGTCCTGTGCGGCGCTGTGGATGTATTGCTGGTTCACGCGGTACACCACCTCGCGCACTTTGAGCATGCGTTGCAGTGTGGCGTCGATCTCGCGCAGCTCGGCGTTGGAGTAGTCGTAGCTCAGCGCGTTGCTCGATACGTCCTTGCCCTGGGCCTTGTCGATCAGCAGATACAGGTCCTGCAAGCTGCGCGTGGCCATGGGGGCGAGCACGGCGTTGGAGGTCATGCTGTTTTCGATGTAGCTGAGCTTGAAGACCTCTTCCATGCCGCCCAGCACGTCGCCGAGGTTGTAGATGTCTGCGCGGTTGGCGAGCATGTCCGGGATCTTGAACACTTCGCCCGATTCGGTGTACGGGTTGCCCGCCATCACCACGCAGAAGCGCTTGCCCCGCAGATCATGCGTGCGCGTCTGGCCGCGCCACACGCCTTCAATGCGGCGCGTGCCGTCTGACAGCGAGATGAACTTCTGCAAGAACTCGGGATGCGTGTGCTGAATATCGTCGATGTACAGCATCACGTTATTGGCCATCTCAAGCGCAAGGTTGAGCTTTTCCAGCTCCTTGGCCGCCGTCGCATCTGGCGCCTGTGCAGGGTCGAGCGAGCGCACGGAATGGCCGAGTGCCGGACCGTTGATCTTCATGAAAATCAGGCCAAGGCGGCTTGCCACGTATTCCATCAACGTGGTCTTGCCGTAGCCCGGTGGCGAGATCATCATCAGCAAGCCCATCTGGTCGGTGCGGCGGGTCTCGCCCACTGCGCCAATCTGCTTGGCGAGGTTGTCACCGATCACCGGCAGATAACTCTCGTTGATGAGCTTGTTGCGCACAAACGAGGTCAGCGGCTTGGCCCTGAATTCCTCCACGCGGATGCGCTCGCGAGATGCCTTGAGCACTTGTTGGCGCAGTTGCTGATAGCGCTCGAACTGCGGCACAAAGATGCGGAAGTGGTGCGCGGCACGCATGCCCAGATCGTCGATCTGCAAGGTCATGCCGCCGTTGTCGATGCGCGGGTGCTGGCCCAGCAATCCCTGCACGGGCGTGCGCAGATCTACATTGCTGACGGTGTGCGGCACATGGCTGGCGCAAGTCAGCCATGATGCTGCTTCACTGCAATAAGCAAGCAGCGCGTCGCCTTCCGGCGTCTTCAGCGCCTTGCACGCGGTCTGCAGCCAATGCAGCGCACTACGCCAGCGCTCGCCCAAGGGCGCGGCTTGATTGCGGTGTTGGCGATCATCACCGCGCCAATACGCCTGCATGTCATCCCACTGTTTCGGGTTGTGCGCAGCGCTCTTGAGCGCGGTCTGCAAGGCCGTCACCGCCGACTGCGCGTAGCTGGAGAAATGAAAGCGCAATGCCTTCTGCGCCAGCTCCGCTTGCAGATAGTTGGCGGCTGCGCGCAGCAAGCCGTCGATGTCGCCATGCGCGGACAGGTCGTTGAACACCTCCATCAAGCCGCGCTCTTCGGCGAATGTGCGTAGCTGAGTGCTGATGTCCGCTTGCAGGGCCTGTAGCTCGGCCTCGCTCGCAAACAGTGTTTGCATGGCTTGCGCATGCTGCGCACGTCGTGGCCATTGCGCAATGGCTGCGGCCAGATGTGGTTGCTGGATGCGCTCGTGCTCGCTCCAGAAAAGCACCGCCAAGGCGCGCGCGTCCGGGCCAAAGCGCAGCACGCCGGCTGCATCGCGCAATGGCAGTAACGCCTGAATGATCAGCGCCGCATCATGATCATGAATGCCGCGCTCGTAGCCTTCGCGATAACGCGGCGCGGCAAATTCACGAATGGCCTGAGTGAGTGCCGCGTTGTCCAGCGCCAGTTGCCTGAGGCGCGTGTCGTCCCAACCATCACTGCGATTGCGAGCGGCCAGCACCACGCTCAGCGCCAGATATTCGCCCCGATAGAACTCGGGCGACTCCGCCAGTGTGGACACATCCCAATACGCCTGCAGCTGTGCCAACTCCGGACTATCCACCGGCTCGAAGTACTCCGTGCCCACCAGATGCAGGAACAGCTCGCCATTGCGCGGCAGCAGCGTGAGTTCCAGGTCCTGATTACCCACACTGAACTTGTGCCGCCCCAGCTTGATGACGTTGCCACCGCCTTCGAACAGATCGGTGCGATCCTGCAACGAGCGAAACGCCTGATCTCGCAGCGTCTTCACGCGGGTTTCGATATCGTCGGCCTTGACCGGATCGAACAACTCCGCACGCAAGCGCTGCGCCAGTTCCTTGAGCTTGGTGATCAGCGGATCGCCCGCAAAGAAGGCATGCAGCGCCTCACTGGAAGCGAGCTTTTCCGTGCGCTTGGGCAGGCTCTGCACAATGCGCAGCGCGGCATCGAGCACGCCCTGTGCGCGGCGCTGACGCTCGTCCTGAAGCGCTTGCCGTTGCGATTCAAACGTCTCCAGCAGCTCCTCACGCTTGGCGACGATATCGGTCAGAAACTGTTCATGCTCTCCAAACTGGCCTTCGATTTCTTCGAGCTGCACCAGCAGACGCGCCAACTGCTCGTCGCATTTCTCCGGCGTTTGCGACAAGCCCAACGCATTGACGATGCTCTGCGAGAACAAGGCCAACTGCGCCGAGAACTGCGCCACATTCTCTGAGCTGCCAAGACTGCTGCGCCGCTGCTCAGCCCGCGCGCGCACCTGGTTGAGGCGCGAGTAGATCACCGAGATGCGATCCACCACCTGCGTGCGCTGTGTGGCGTCATCAATCTTCAGCCCGCCCATCAGCTCGGAGAGCATGTCGAGCGCCGTCGCAATGCGCGTCATCTCGCCCAGTGGCTCCTTGAGCTGCACCACGGTGGTCGAGGCTTGCGCCTGCTCATCCAGTTGCTTGAGCTCATCCACATAGGGCTGGAGCGCGGCATCGGTGGCGATGTAGGCCGCCGTGCGTTGCGAGACTTCACCCTGCACTTCGTTGACCGCCGAGACCATCGCATCAATGGCCGCCGTATCCACATAGCGCAGCTCGCGCGTGGACATCAACTGGCCGCGCAGCTTGCCCAACTCCTCCAGCGCGGTGACATGCTCGTCCACCGTCGTCCAGTTGTTCAGACGCACGCGCTTGAGCAGTGCCTGATGCTGGGTGGAGACCTCGCTCATCGCACGCGATGACGCCTGGCGAATGCTCTCGACCTTCTCGTACTCGTCGATCACCGCATCGCCCGTGGCGACAATGCCGTGCAACACCTCGTTCATCGCGGCCAACTGCGGCGCGTTAATCCACTGGTGGCGTTCAAACAGCAGACGTGTGGTGTCGATCAAGCGCTCATAGCGCGCCAGAGACACCTCAGGCGCGGCAATTTCCTTGCGCACGCTGTAGATGTCGGAGATTCCACTCACCAGTTCCGCATTGCCAATGCGTCCGAGGAAGCTGTCCTTTTGCGGCTGGCGTGCTGCGTAGTCTTCCGAGGCAAACGGCGTGCGCCAGATCTGCATCGGATGCACGCGTGTGGCCTCGTCGCCATCCGCCGCAAAGATCACGATGCGGCCATCTTCCAGCCGCGCATAGCCGTGGCAGACAATCGGCGGCTGCAATGCGCGCTCGATCAGGTTGTACTTGAACAGCGCCATGCGGCCGCTGCTGGGCTCGTAGAAGATATAGAGCACGTCCTCGCCGTTGGGCGAGCGGATGCTGCGGCGGTAGCGCATGCCTTGCATGTTCTGCTCGAACGATCGATGTTCGCCGTTTTGCAGCACATAGCCACCGGGAAAGATGATGCCGTGATCATCCGGCAACTGAATGCAGGCGCCCGCAATCGCATCCATGCGCAGCACTTGGCGCGTGAGCGTGTTGTAGATGAGATAGCGCCATTGATCTTCGCGATACGGCAGGATCTTCAGGAGAATCATGCTGCCGACTTGCGCGTATTCAAACACCGCATCATCGAGCGACTGATTGAGCTCCTGCACCGGCTCGCTGTAGATGCCCAAACCGTCGTTGGTGTTGTTCTCGACCTTGATGGTGAGCGTGCCGCCCAGCGTCTCGACAAACACCTTGTCGAGAATGTTCATGTGCGAGAAGCGGCCCTGCACCAGATGATCGCGGCCCGCACGCTGCCATTCAAAGTCAAAAGGCGACGGCAGTTCAATATCGCGCTCGCCGCGATTGTCGATGTATTTGACGGTCTTGCCGTCCGGCGAGATTGACCAACGGAACACGCGCACATCGGTAATGCGCTCGCCAATCTGGAAGCTCGCGAGCAGCTTGTTGTCGCGCACGACCAGTTGCATGAGCCGCGTGTTCTTGTAATAAGCGTAGAGCTCCTGAAAGTCCTGCACGAAGCTCTGGATGCCCAGAAAACTGTCCTTCAATTCAACCGGCGTGACCTCGTAGCCATGCTCGGTTTCATCGAGCCGGTAAAGCGCAAACACGTCTTCCACGCGCGTGACCTGCTTGAGGCCCATGAAGACGTTGTAGCCGAACAGCAGCAGGTCACCCACCTGCGTGATGTCGCGGCCCACGCAGTTGTTCTCGGTACGCACACGCATGCGCCCGATGACTTCCATCTGGCTACGGCCAAACTCTTCAAGACGGTCTTCATTGAGTTGGCGGACGAGCTTTTCAAGCGTCTCACCTTGCGCGGCCAAGCGCTTGGCAAGCACCTCATACGACCCACCGCTCGCTACGGCCTGATCGACGACGGAGGCGACGGTGGCATCAGTGGTGTTCGGGGATTCAGACATCTGGTTCCGTTATTTTGGGGTGACTGGGTAGGTGTAGAGGAACGCGGAATTGCGCAGACGCCACGCTTTAGCGACGGCTGTCGCCACCCTCACCCTGCCCTCTCCCGCCAGCGAGAGAGGGAAAAAGAAGAGGCAGCAGCGGAGCATGCAACGCGCGCCATCCTGTGCCGGCTGTGGCTCCCTCTCCCGCATGCGGGAGAGGGTTGGAGTGAGGGCTGACCGCGTCAACCACCGCGCCCCATCAAGCCGCAGGCGGCTGCTGTTCCGTACCCGAGCTGTTGCCCAATAAAGAAGCCATGCCACCGCCCTTGCTGCTCAAGAACTTGTTGAGCAACTCCTGCACGATAGGGCTCTTGCCGGACACGCCCTCAATGGCCTTGCCAACCGACAGCGCCTTGGCAAAGTTGTCGAAGAACGCGCCTTCGCCACCCACGATGTCGATGTTGGCCTTGCTGAGCGCGGACGACAGCACCTCGGCCTGATCCTTGGCCACGCTCTTGTTGGCCTCGATGGCGGCCAGCGCCTGCTCGAGGTTCTTCTCGAGCTGCATGCGGAACTCTTCGTGCGAGCGTGCCTGATCGGACAGGCTGCCCAGCGCCGCAAACTTTTCCGTCAGACCCTTGGCCTCGGCGAACAACTTGTCGCGCAGCACATCGGCCTCGGAGGTTCCCACGTCACGCGTGACGGTGGCCTTGGTCGCACCCACCTGCGCCTCACCGCGCGCCTGCGCGAGCAAGCGCTCTTCCAGCACCTTGGCATCGGCCAGGCCCTGCTTCTCGTTGGCGTCCGCCGTGGCCTCGATCACGCGGGCATGCGCCAGACCCTTTTCCTGTTCGCCCTTGGCTTCCGCAATCAGACGCTCGGCAACGACCTTGGCCTGCGCCATGCCTTCCTTCTCGATGGCGGCAGCGGTGACTTCGCGCACCTTCGCATCGGCAAGACCCGGTGCTGCACGTTCCACTTCAATCGCTTCAGCCATCTTCTTCTTGGCTTCTGCCGTCTTGGCGGAGGCTTCGAGTTCGGCTTGCGCGAGCGTGGTGACTTCCACGGCCTTGTGGCGCGAGGCGATCTCATCGGCTTCGGCCTTCTTCACCTGACGCACCAACTCTTCCTGCGCGGTGGCCTCAGCCGTGAGCACGGTGACCTGCTTCATACGATCGGCCTCGGAGACCACACGCACTTCCTTGATGCGTTCTTCTTCCTGCGCCACGGTCTTTTCCACCGCCACACGTTCGCGAATCACGTTGGCGATGTTGGCCTTCTCGACTTCCACCGCCTTTTCCTTCTCGATGCGCTGCAACTCCACCTCACGCTCGCGGGAGACGATTTCCAGCTCCTTGGCACGCGTGACCTTTTCCACCTCGATCACCACGGCACGCTCGCGGTTTTGCTGCGCCACGGCCACTTCGCGTTGACGGTTTTCTTCGCGAATATCGAGTTGTTCCTGCGTCTGGATGCGGGCGTTTTCGGCCTTCAGGCGCTCTTCCTCCTGCACCTTCTGCGTCTCGGCTTGCTCGCGTGCCTGGATGGTGGAAATCTCCCGCTTTTGGCGCGCTTCGGCATCGGCCTGTTGGCGCTCCAGCGCCAGCATGGCCTCTTTGGTTTCGACGTTTTTCTTGGTCACGGCCAGCTCGGCATTACGCTCGAGCTCGTTGGTGACAATGTTCTGGTTGGCGGTCAGCTCGGTGATTTTTCGGATGCCTTCGGCGTCCAGAATATTGTTGGGGTCGAGCGAGGATTTGGGCGTTTGCTCCAGGTAGTCAATTGCCACGTCTTCCAGCACATAGCCGTTCAGGTCATTGCCAATCACGTGGATGATCTGGTCGCGAAAATCCTGGCGGTTCTCGAACAGTTTCACAAAGTCGATCTGCTTGCCGACCGTTTTCAGCGCCTCGGAGAATTTGGCGTTGAACAGCTCGTTGACGGCGGTCTTGTCCGATGCGCGGTCCACACCAATGGCCTTGGCCACCTTGAGCACGTCTTCTGAGGTTTCATTGACGCGCAGATAAAAAGCCACCGTGATGTCGGCGCGCATGTTGTCGCGGCAGATCAGGCCCTCTTTGCCACGCCGGTCAATCTCCAGCGTGAGCAGCGAGATCTGCATGAATTCCTTCTTGTGGATCACCGGCAAAACCAGGCCGCCGGTGAACTTCACCTTGGGCTGCGAAGTGGTGTCGTTGATGATCAAGGCCGTGCCTTGCGGCACCTTGATGTAGAAGGCCTTGATCAGCGCAAACAGGCCCAGGATGACGATGAAGACCGAGCCGATCACGACGCCGGCCACGATGTACCACTCCATGTTGTCCCAATTCATGCAATTCTCCCGTGTGAAATTTATCTAGCAATGTTGTGGATAAGTTCGCTGCCAGCGCCGGGCCGGCAGCCTTGCCTACCGTTGATTCTCGAAACCAGGAATCTCGCTGCCGTCGAACTCCGCCTTGCTCACCACGCGCCAGGCATTGTGCTCGGGCAGGTGTTCGATCAGCACAATCTCGGTGCCGCGCAGCAGCTCGCGCTCGGGCGAGCGCATCTGCAAATTGAGGCCGCCCCCGCCGTCGTCCACGCTGCCATAGCCTTGCGTGGCATTGACGACGGCGCTGCGCACCAGGCCCGTGCGGCCCAGCAAAACTTTGGGCTCTTCAGCCGGCGCAATCTTGTTGACGATGCCGCGCAGCGGGCGCAGCACCAGCACCGTGGCCATGAAGCCCAGCACCAGCGCCACCACAGCCACCGCAGCGCCGCTGACCAGGTTCACCAAGGTCCAGCTTTGGGGCATGGGCACCAGGTGGCACAGCACATAGGAGGCCAGCCACGAGAGCAAAAACAGCACGGTGAGAATAACGGTCAGCGGTATGCCGCCCAGGCCTACCTTGAGCAGCAGGCCGGCCAAGGCGCTGGCCGAGTGCTCTACGCCATGGGCGTGGTCGCTGCCGTCGAACAGCACCCAGTGGTCGATGGAATCCACCTCGACCAGGCCGAGCAGCGCTATCAGCCAGTACAGCAGCATGAACAGCAACAGCGCCCCGAAAATGAATGTCGGGAACCCCAACGCGTATTGCAAAAACGCTGACATCGCAGCCTCCTCCTCGTTCTAGGCAGCGGTGCGCAAACTGCGCCACGCTGCTGGTGTTGTGGCTTGTGTGGTGCGTGGGGCGGCCCGGTCTGGTGCCAGGCTCGCCCAGGGTGCAAGCGCTTAAACGCTCACGCGCTCTTGCCGCCGGCGCGTTGCGCCTTCAGCCTTTCGAGTACCGATTGCGCATTGCCTTCGCCGGGGGTAATGCCGGCGGCACGCAGCTTGGCATCGAGCGCGTCTTCGCTGCTGTCGCGCGCCAGCTCGGCCGCGCTTTCCATGCGGGCACCGCGCTCGGCCTGCTTTTGCTTGATGCGCTCCAGCGAATCCAACGCGGTTTGCACCCGCGACTGCGAGCCGGTATAGCGGCCTGCTACCGTGGCCTGCGCGCGCTGTACGCTTTCGGTGGCTTTGACGGTGTCGGCCTGCTGCTTGAGGCGCTTGATATTGGTTTGCGCCGTCTGGATGGCCGTGCGCAACTGCTCCACGCTTTGCGTGAAAGCGGCCAGCTGCGTTTCTTCCTGGTCACGCTGCGCCTCCAGCACCGCCACCTTGCCTGCCACTTCGAGCGCCAGCTTTTCGTCGCTGGTCTCCAGCGCCTTGAGCGCGTAGCCCTCGTATTCGCTGATCTTGGCTTGCGTGTTCTGCAGCTGGGTAGTGGCCAGCTTTTGCTTGGCCATGATCTCGGCCAGCGCCTCTTTGGACTTGTTCAGATCGTTGTCGGCATCGCGAATCTCCTGGTCGAGAATGCGCAGCGCCTGGCTGTCGGTCACGGCTTCGCCGGCTTCATGGGCAGCGCCTCGCAACGCGGTCACCAGCTTGTTCCATACGGTCATGATGTTCTCCTTGTGCGGTGGGTCGTCAATGGGCGTGGCTCAGGCCTGCGCCAGCGAGAGGTAAGGCGCCAGCGCCTCGGTGGCCTGGATCACGCTGTCGGCCAAGGTCAGGATTTCGCAAATGATGTCGTCGCTGCTGCTGGTAGCGCGCATGGCGGCAAACATCACATAGCCTTCACCGCCCAGTGCCTGCGGCTCCAGCGCCATGGTGGTGAAGGGGAACAGCTTTTGCAGGCGCAGCATTTGCTCGTTGAGGCCGGCACGGTCGCGCACCTGATCGGCTGGCCACAGATAGGCCTCTACCACCAGTTGTTCACCCGAGAGCGCCACATGCACGGGCAAATCGCCAAACTCGGGCAACACGGCCAGCAGGCTGGTTTCAGTGCCTTCGAGTACCTCGATGTTGAGCTTGCCGCCGTTGGCGAGCGGCGAGCGGCGCAGCTCTTCGGCCAAATCGTGGATGCTGCGGTATGCGTGCTTGCTGGTGTCCATGCTGCCCTCCTGGTGTTGAATGCTGATTGACCCTGGTAGCCGGTGCGGCTGGCGCATCTGCTTTTCCAGCAGTTGCAAAGCCGCGCTGTGCTCTGGAAGAATCCAGACCTCCTTTTTCACCAGCCCCTGCTCCCGCAGCCGCTGGCGGTGCAGACGCTGGTAATGTGCCGATGTTTTCTGTTCCATGTTTTGCACCATAACAGGCATTACATGTAATGTGTACATGTAATAGTTTCAATCTGTAAATTTTCTTCTGAAATCAATTACCTAGCATCGCTTTGGCGGCACGAAAAGCTGCGAGCCGAATCCAGCGCTTTGTCCCGCCAGAGACCCCTGGCCTGCTAGCAAATTTGCACAATGCAGGCATGACTCTGATCGACCTGCACCATGCGCATGCGACGCTGCAAGACAACGGCGTAGCCACCCTCACTTTCCGCAATGCGGGCAGCCTCAACATCCTCTCGTCACCGGTGCTGACCGAGCTGGCGCAGGCCTTTGCCACGCTCGCGCAAGACGACCGTATCCGCGTGCTGGTGCTGCGCGGCAGTGGCGACAAAGCCTTTGTGGCGGGTGCCGATATCAAGGAAATGCGTGCACTGAATGCGGACAATGCGGCTGCCTTCATCACCCGTTTGCGCCAGGTGTGCGAGGCGGCGCGCCAGTTCCCCACGCCGGTGATCGCGCGCCTGCCCGGCTGGACGCTGGGCGGCGGCCTGGAACTGGCCTGCGCCTGCGATCTCCGCGTGGCCAGCAACCGCGTGCAATGCGGCATGCCCGAGGTGAAGGTAGGCATCCCGTCGGTCATCCACGCCGCCTTGTTGCCGCGCCTGATTGGCGCCGCCCGCGCCCAATGGCTGCTGCTGACCGGCGACAACATCGATGCCGCGCAATCGCTGCAATGGGGCCTGCTCGATTACGTGGTGCCGCCCGATCGGCTGGACGACGAAGTGGCGCGCCTGGCCAACCAGCTCGCCAGCTACGGCCCGCAAGCCTTACGCCAGCAAAAGCGCATGCTGCGCGCCTGGGAGAAACAATCGGTCGATGCCGCCATCGAAGACAGCGTGCAAGAGTTCGCCAACGCCTTCAAAACCGGCGAGCCGCAAGCCTATATGGCGAGCTTTGGCGGCAAGCACTGAGGCCGGTGCACGAAATCCCGCCCACCGGGACTGACTGCCGCCACCAATGCCGCACTAGGGCAAACACGGAGCACGAACCCGGCCCCAGCGCCTAGCATGGCAGCCACAACAACATCCAAAACCTGCGAGGCTAACCACCGCGCAGGTTTTTTGCTTTGCGAAAGGACGCTACATGCAACGCCGCCAATTTCTGTCTCTGTCTGCCTTGGGAGCGCTGGGCTCGCTGCCCGCCATGGCCCAGGCCGCCGATGCTTACCCCAGCAAACCGATCAAGGTGGTCATCCCCTACGCCGCTGGCGGTGTGACCGACAGCGTGGGCCGCAAGCTGTGCGAGAACCTCGGCAAGGCGCTGGGCCAGGCTTTCGTGGTGGACAACAAGGCCGGTGCCGGCGGCACGCTGGGCATGGGCGAGGTGGCGCGCGCCACGCCCGACGGCTACACACTGGCGCTGTCGGCCATCAGCCCGCTGACGCTGTCGCCGCATTTGATGAAGCTGCCATACGACCCGGCCAGCGCCATTGCCGCCGTGGCGCCCATGATGTATTCGCCGGTCTATGTGCTGGCCACGCCGGCCTTCAGCGGCAAGAGCTGGGAGGACCTGATCGCCCAGGCCAAGGCCAAGCCGGACAGCATCCGTTTTGCCACCTCGGGCATTGGCTCGGTGGGCCACATCATGCTCGAACAGATCCAGGCCAAAACCGGTGCACGCATGATCCATGTGCCTTACAAAGGCGTGGGCCAGACGGTGAACGACGCGGTGGGCGGGCATTTCGAGATCATGCTGGGCAACCCGTTCGGCACCATCAACGGCCTGCTGCAACAAGGCACCTTGCGCCTGCTGGCCACCACCGGCCCGCAACGCGCACCGAACCAGCCCAACGCCAAAACCCTGGCCGAGCTGGGCGTGCCCGAGGCCAATCTGACATCGCTGTTCGGCTTCATGGCACCGGGCAAAACGCCGCCGGCCATCATCGCGCAGTTGGCGCAGGCCATTCACACGCAACTGGGCCAGCCCGATATCCAGGAGCTGATGCGCAGCACCGACAACGTGCCGCTCCAGCAAAGCCCGGCCGAGTTTGCCGAGCTGCTGCGCAAGGAAAGTGCGGCCAACGCCAAGATCATTGCGCAGGCGGGCATCACGCTCTGACCCGCAAAAACCGGTGCCAGGCCAGCCCATTTGGTTGGCTGCGCAACCAAAAACCGACATTCCCCGTGCGGCAAAGCCCTGCCCCGACAATGCCGGCAAGGGCTGCGACGACAGCGGCCCACCGGTTTTGTTCAACGGCCCGGCTGCTGCCTGGCCCGGTTTCCAAGGAGAAAGAAAATGCTGTTCCTCGTACGCATGGATGTGAACATCCCCCGCGATATCCCCGTAGACGAAGTCAACGACATCAAGGCCCGCGAAAAGGCCTATTCGCAAGATCTGCAGCGCGATGGCCGCTGGCAATCCATCTGGCGCGTGGCTGGCGAATACGCCAACTACAGCATTTTCAATGTGGAATCGAACGACGAGCTGCACAACCTGCTGCAAGGCCTGCCGCTGTTCCCCTTCATGAAGATCTCGGTGACGGCACTGGCGCAACACCCTTCGGCCATCGCCCAGAACTGATCTGAGTCCGGATCACCAGCCTGACAAGGCGTCGAGGCTGCCAGCGCGCACCCCGCAAGCGGTGCGCGCTTTTGTTTTTAGAGCTTCACGTCCACTGCGCCAATCCCGTCGAACGCAACCTGTACGCGCTCTCCGGCCTGCGCCATCAACAGCCCGCACCAACTGCCGGTGGTGACCACGCTGCCCGCACGCAGCACGCCAAAATGCGCCGTGGCGTGGCGCAGCCACTGCGGCAACAACCAGGCCGGGTCTTGCAGCGAATGGCTGCCCTGGAAAGTTTGCACAGGCTGCCCGCCGATCTGCACGCTGCAGCGCTGCACCGCCCAATCGCGCGCCTGGTAAGGCTGCCAGCTGCCCAAGACCAAGGCGCCATGGCACAGCAGATCAGCAGCCTTCAGCGCATTCGGTGCTTGCAACTGCTGCTGCCAACGGCTGTCCACGATCTCGATGCTGACGGCCATCGCTTCGATCAACGCGGAGGCACTGGCATCGTCCAAAGTGGACGCCAGCGCTGCATCCACATCGCAGCCCAAACGTAGCGCTACTTCGGCCTCAATACCACGCAAGAAAAAATGCGTTGCGCGCAAATCTGCACCACTGCCATGCACGCCTTGCGGCGGCAGCGGTGCATGGCCGAGCGGCTGCTGGCGGCTCGGGCCGCCCGATTTCCAGTACCTGGGTGCCTGCTCGGCATCGCCCCACTGCTGTGCGCGGGCACGGTGCACGGCCAGCACATCGGCAGCGGCCAGGTCGGCAGGCCATTGGCCAGCATCCAAAGCCTGGCCCTGGGCGGTGGCCGATTGCAAGGCCCGGGCCAGTGCGGCCGACTCAAACACAGGGGTAAACGCGGAGTGTTGCATAGATTAACAATTATCCTGAAGTCGTATCACGATGTGCTGCATTGCAGCATGACTACTGCTTCAACCAGCCTCAAGTGCTTTATACATATGCCCAGATTGCTCTGGTTTTTGATGGTTAATAAATCAGCATTGTTATGCAAAAAATGCATTCCATGCCAAAAATCTGGCTTTTGACAAGCCGGGGGTGGCAAATTTAAGCTGTGCACACCTTCTTCAACCGCATGGATCGTATGACATCCAACAGCACCCCCTCTGCAGCCTCCAACCACGCGCTGCCTTCGTACCTGGACCCCAAGCATCTGGGCCCCTGGGGCATCTACCTGCAACAGGTGGACCGTGTGACGCCCTACCTGGGCTCGCTCGCCCGCTGGGTGGAGACCTTGAAGCGCCCCAAGCGTGCGCTGATTGTGGATGTGCCGATTGAGCTGGACAACGGCACCATCGCCCACTTCGAAGGCTACCGCGTGCAGCACAACCTGAGCCGCGGCCCGGGCAAGGGCGGCGTGCGTTTCCACCAGGATGTGACGCTGTCCGAGGTGATGGCGCTGTCGGCCTGGATGTCGATCAAGAACGCGGCAGTCAACGTGCCCTACGGCGGCGCCAAGGGCGGCATCCGTGTCGATCCCAAGAAGCTGTCCACCGCCGAGCTGGAGCGCCTGACGCGCCGCTACACCAGCGAGATCGGTTTGTTCATCGGCCCTGCCAAAGACATTCCAGCACCGGACGTGAACACCAACGGCCAGATCATGGCCTGGATGATGGACACCTACTCGATGAACACCGGCGCCACCGCCACCGGCGTGGTCACCGGCAAGCCGGTTGATCTGGGCGGCTCGCTCGGCCGCGTGGAAGCCACCGGCCGCGGCGTGTTCACCGTGGGCGTAGAGGCAGCCAAACTCTCCGGCCTGGCGCTGCAAGGCGCCCGTGTGGCGGTACAAGGTTTTGGTAACGTGGGCGGCACAGCAGGCAAGCTGTTTGCCGACGCCGGCGCCGTGGTGGTGGCCGTGCAAGACCACACTGGCACCATCTTCAACGCCAAGGGCCTGGATGTGCCCGCGCTGCTGGCCCATGTGGCCAACACCGGCGGCGTCGGCGGCTTCAAGGGCGCGGACAAGATGGCCAACGACGACTTCTGGTCGGTCGATTGCGAAATCCTGATCCCCGCCGCACTGGAAGGCCAGATCACCGCCAAGAACGCGGGCAAGATCAAGGCCCGCATGGTGATCGAAGGCGCCAACGGCCCCACCACACCCGAGGCCGACGACATCTTGAACGACAAGGGCGTGCTGGTGCTGCCCGACGTGATCGCCAACGCCGGCGGCGTGACCGTGTCGTACTTCGAATGGGTGCAGGATTTCTCCAGCTTCTTCTGGACCGAAGACGAGATCAACGCCCGCCTGGTGCGCATCATGCAAGAGGCATTTGCCGCCGTGTGGCAAGTGGCGCAAGAGAACAAGGTGTCGCTGCGCACCGCCACCTTCATCATCGCCTGCCGCCGCATCCTGCACGCCCGCGAGGCCCGTGGTCTGTACCCATAAAGCGCAACGCTGCAAACAGCAAGGCGGCCAACTGGCCGCCTTTTTTTATGCTCTGTGCTCTTCTGGCAACGTCAAGTACAAACCGACACCACCTGCGCGGGCTGCTTGCTCAGGCTCAGGTAGACGTGGCCGATGCTGCTGTCGAAATACGCCGCCTCGTGCTTGCTCAGCTCCACCGTTTCGCCATTCTCGAAAACGATGCGCACGCGGCCCGAGAGCACCATCACAAATTCCTGGCCGGGGTGGCGGATGGTTTCGTCAAAGTCGCCCGCCTCGCGCGCGTTGATGATGGCCACCAGCGGCTGCATTTTCTTGTCGGGGAAGGCACCGCACAGCACGCTGTATTCGTATTGATCAGTGTCGTATTTCTGCACGTCATCAAAGCGGTCTTTGATGACGGTGGGCCGCGCCGTCTGCACTGGCGTGTGGCCGGTCATGAAGAGCTGGGTCATGTCGATCTCCAGCGCCTTGCCCAGCTGCAGTACTTTCTCGTAGCTCAGTGCAATCTGGCCGCGCTCGGCCTTGGAGACGGTGGATACCGCCAGGCCGCTGCGCAAAGCCACTTGTTGCAGCGTCAGCCCCTTGTCTTTGCGCGCCTTGCGGATCTTGGCGCCCACCTCCAGCTTGCCCGGCGGCGGCGCGGCCGCTGCCTGCGCGCCTGGCAAGAGCTGCGCCAGAAGTTTCTGGGGAGTGGTCGAGGGTGAAGAGCTGGGCATGCCCGCGATTCTAGGGCCGCGCAGCACAGCCCTGCGGCGCCCGGACCTTGGTAGTTACCGCAAGCTGGCGCTGGCTGCAACGCCGCTCTTGCGCGACATGCGGATCCAGCCGACCAGGCCCAGCGCCATCAGCACAAAGCCGATGTAGCCGTAGATCGGGTACACCAGGCCCACCAGTTTGATAAAGCCGACAAAGCTACCCGCCAGCGCCACCACACCTGCCACCGCCGTGCCGATGCGGAACTGGCGTGTGCCTGCAGGCACGATGCGCGCCATGAAGGCGTAGAGCATGCCGACAGCGGTGTTCAAAATCATGCCGAAAATCACCAGCGACATCAGGTGGCCGAGCCAAGGAGAAATCTGCGTGGCGATCGAGAGCATGGGCATCGACAGGCCGCCAATGGTGTCCATGCGCAGGTACATGGCCGATGCTATCAGCAGCATCAGCACGCTGAGCAGCAGGCCGCCCATGATGCCGCCCCACAGCGCCACTTTGCGCGAGCTGGCCTGGCCGCCCATGATCACGAGGAAAGGCATGCCCGCCACGGTGTTGTACGAAACGTAGAGCAGCGCAGCCACGAGCCATTGGCTGGCGCCCTTGGGCTGCGTCTCGGCCGCCGCCTGCAGCGCGGCGTAGTCGGGATGCGGCGTCATCAGCACATAGCCGGCCACGACGATGGTCATGAACATCAGGAAGGGCGTCACCGCGCCGATGAACGAGATCACGCTCGCCACATCCAGGCAGACGATCAGCACCGTGGCAATGGTGGCGATCACGCTGCCCCAGACCTCGGGAATACCCAGCCATTGGTTCAGCAGCGAACCCGCGCCCGCCAGCATCACCACCGTGATGGCGAACAGAAAGAAGGTGATGAGCAAATCAAACACCGCGCCCAGGTGCTTGCCGAGCATGGCGTTGATCACCTCTTTGTGCGAGTTGGCCAGCAGGCGCTGGCCCATGGTGGAGAAAGCCATGGACAGCAGCACGAAGGCCACGCCCGCCACCACGCAGCCCACCAGGCCCATGCTGCCGAAGCTGGCGAAGAACTGCAGAATCTCCTGCCCCGACGCAAAGCCCGCGCCCACGATCACACCGACGAATGCGCCGGCTATCTTGCTGACTTCCTTGAACGAACCCATGTCTTTGTCTCTCCCTGTTGGATGGTTGGTTTGGGTAAATTTGAGAAGAAAAAATTCGGGGCAGCCCTCACCCCTGCCCTCTCCCGCAGGCGGGAGAGGGAGTAATACCGGCCAGTTCTTGTTCCCTCTCCCGCACGCGGGAGAGGGTTAGGGTGAGGGGGTCTTCCGCTTAAGCAAAACGCGCAGGGCTCAGCTTCTCAGCATCCACACCATGCGCCGTTACCGACTCCGGCAGTGCCTCACGCAGCAACAGCGCACAAGCGGTAGCCGAAGCGCCAGCAGCCGTCTGAATGCCATAACCGCCCTGCCCCGCCAGCCAGAAGAAACCTTCGATCTTCGGGTCCCAGCCGATCACAAAATCGCCATCGGGCGCAAAGCTGCGCAGGCCCGCCCACACATGGTTGGGGCGGCGGATGCGCAGGCTTGTCAGCTCTTCAATCGCGTGGATGCCCATGGCCACGTCCAGCTCTTCGGCCACCACATCGTGCGCGGGCACCGGGTCGGCGTTCGCGGGCGATCCCAGCAGCTGGCCGGCATCGGGCTTGAAGTAAAAGCTCTCATCCACGCCAATCACCACCGGCCAGGCATGCGCATCCATGCCTTCTGGCGGCTGGAAGGTGAAGGCCGTGCGGCGCTTGGGCTGGATGTTCAGAGCCTTGGCGCCACAGGTTTGCGCAACCGTATCGGCCCAGGCGCCGGAAGCATTGACCACCGCGCGCGCCTGCACCACATCGCCGCCCACCAGCGTCAGCGACCACACGCCACTTGCCGCATCGCGCTCGGCCTGCTGCAGCTCGGCCTGGCAGCGCAACGCCGCTCCTTTCTCGCGCATGCCGCGCAAAAAACCCTGGTGCAGCTCGGCCACGTCGATATCGGTAGCAGCCTTGTCGTGCACGGCGCCAATGAGCTTGGCGCCATCCAGCACGGGAACCATTTCCTGGGCGCGCTCGGCCGAAATCATCTCCGCTTCGAGGCCATCGTTCAGGTACATGGCCAGCGCATCGTCCAGCAACTGCTGCTGGCCGTGCTGGCCCACGTACAGCACATCACGCGCAGGCAGCAAGGCATTGCTGCAAAAGCCTGCGGGCGGCTGCATGTAGAAGCTGCGGCTGGCGCGGGTGAGTGCACGGATCTGGTCGGTGCCGTAACTCTCCATGAACATGGCGGCCGAGCGCCCGGTGGAGTGGTAGCCCGGTTGCGATTCGCGCTCCAGCACCAGCACCGAAGCGCCCTTTTGCGCCAGCCGGTAAGCCACCGAAGCCCCCGCCATACCCGCCCCCACCACTGCAAAGTCGTAGACCTGCTCTGCCATGTCAACACTCCAAATTTTTCCAATTGGAAAATTATCTGATAGGAAAATTTGTAACGGTACTATGGTTTACCTTAGCCCGATGGAGCAGAGCGCGGACGAAAAAAAGGACAGGTCCTGTGCGGAACCTGTCCATGTATGGCGGCTAAAACCTCAGGATGCGCAAACTCAGTAAGCCGCCAGCGCCTCCAGGAACTGCCGTTTGATCGCTTCAGCATCCCAGGCCAGTTTGGCCGCATCTTCCACCTCGGCACTACGCAGCAAACCGGTGCCGTTATTGCGACCGTCGATCAAGCGGCGGGCAAAGGCAGCGCCCATGACATTGCCGCTTTTGTCGACCAGATCCCCTTCACCATCATGCAAGCTCCAACGAATCACGTATCCGCGCTGCAACGTGCCGGATGAACTCATGCGGATGCACAGGGTCAGGCCTGCCAACTCACCGCTAATCTGCTGCTCGCAAGCAAAGGTCCTGCTCTTGCTCACTACCAAACCGGCGCCGCTGCTGCTGGAGGGGCCGATGTTGGTATACAAGTCTTCCACCTCGGTATAAACCGTGTTGGTGCCGCTGATGGCACCCACAAACGACCAGGTGCCCATGATGCTGGCGGCATCGCTGCGGCTGTAACCAAACTCAAAACGCGAGATGGCTTTCTCGCCCTCGCCTGGCAATTGAATGTAACCAGTTGTACTGCTGGTAAAGCGCACTCGCACACCACCAGGCGAGCCAGCTTCGACGCCGGAACGGTCACCGCTGCCCAGATAGCGGCCGCCTTCGTAGCGACCCAGTTGCAGGTTGGCCTGCTGGTTGTTCAGCGCGCCCGAAGCCATATAAAACGTAGGCTGGCCATTCTTCTCATAGGCATACATCTGCATCACCAGCACATGGTTCTGCACATCCATGGCCAGACCGCGACCGGGCTTGCCATTGACTTCCTCATTGATCACCCAGGTTCCTGCCGACGGCACAAACGCATGCGCACTCGTCCAAACACATGCCGCTGCCAATGCCCAACGCTTCATAGCTTCCTCAAGATAATTTATAAAGATTTACATTATATGAATAATTGATACATGTTGAAACAAATACAGAGCTTGGACGGTCGCTTAGGCGGCAGCAAAGCAAGGCTTTCACAACGGCAAAGCGCTTTGCAGGCAAACCCGCTCCCCCAGGGGGACGTATTTCCGTAAGGTAGGCGATCAATCTATAAAAAACCACGGAGACTGCCATGCGCCTGTTGCGCCGCCACGCCCTTGCGGCCCTGTTGTTTTCGCCGGTGCTGGCCCTGGCCGCTGATTGGCCGGAGCGGCCCATCACCATCGTTGTGCCAGCGGCCGCTGGCGGCACCACCGACATTGCGGCGCGTGTGCTGGCCGAGAAGATCAGCGGTGCGCTCAAGACCAACGTCATTGTCGAAAACAAGGCCGGCGGTGGTGGCAGCATTGGCACCGCCTTTGTGGCCCGTGCCAAGCCCGACGGCTACACCTTGCTGATGGGCAATATCGGCCCGGTCGCCATCAACTTCAGCCTGTACAAAAAGCTGCAATACAAAGAGAGCGATCTGCGCGGCATCACCAATGTGATTTCAGTGCCGAACATCCTGGTGGTGAATGCCGACACGCCCGTCAAAACCGTGCAGGAGCTGATCGCCTGGGGCAAGCAAAAGCCGCTCACCGCAGCCACCTCGGGCATTGGCCAGTCGCCACACATGTCCAGCGAGATGTTCCGCCAAAAAGCCGGGCTCGATGTGACCCTGGTGCCGCACAGCGGCGCTGCGCCAGCGGTGACGGCGCTGCTGGGCAAGCAGACCGATTTCATGATCGACAACCTGCCCAGCTCCATGCCGCACATCAAATCGGGCAAGTTCCGCGCACTCGCCATCACCAGCAAAGAGCGCTCGGCACAGTTGCCCGATGTGCCCACCATGCAGGAAGCCGGTGTACCGATGGAAGTGACGGCCTGGTTTGACCTGCTCGCGCCCGCGGGCACGCCCGACGCCATCGTCAACCGCCTCCAGCAAGTGGCGCGCGACGCCATGCTGGGCGCCGATATCCGCAGCAAGTTTGCCGATCTGGGCGGCGTGCCCGGCGGCGAAAGCGCTGCCGAGCACGACGCCTTTATTGCGCAAGAGCGCAAGAACTGGGCGCAGATTGTCAAAGCCGCCAATCTGTCGCTGGACTGAATCTTTTTTTCCTCTTTTGACTGTGTTTGCCATGACCGCCTCCGTCGCCCAACAACTGGCCCAGCCGTTTGGCTCCATCCCCGCCATGGTCGAGGCCAATGCCCGTGACCGCGCCCAGCACACCGCGCTGGTACTGGGCAACCAGCAGCTGAACTACCGTCAGCTCAACCAAGGCATGCAGCGCGTCGCCTGCGCCTTGCAAAAACAGGGCTTGCAGCCCGGCGATGTGATCGCCATCTGCGCCAGCAGCAGCGTCAATTACGTGCTGGCTTTTCTGGGCGCTTTGCGGGCAGGCGTAGTGGTGGCGCCGTTGGCCCCGTCTGCCACCGCCGCGCACCTGAGCGCCATGCTCGCCAACTCCGAGGCCAAACTGGTGCTGCGCGATGCCGAGGTGGCCGCGCAATGGCCAGTACAGGCCGATCAGCATGTGCAATGCATTGCCATCGACGATGCGCCGCAAGCCGGCACGCCTTGGTCCGCCTGGCTGGGCGATAGCGCGGCAGATGCGCAAGCGGCGCCCATCTCGCCGCAGCCCGATTGGGCCTTCAACCTGATCTACTCGTCAGGCACCACCGGCGTGCCCAAGGGCATTGTGCAAAGCTGGGGCATGCGCTGGTCGCACGTGCAACGCGCGGTGCTCAACGGCTACGGGCCAGAAGCAGTCTCGCTGTGCGCTACGCCGCTGTACTCGAACACCACCTTGGTAGCGGCACTGCCTACTTTGGCGCTGGGCGGCACGCTGGTGTTGATGCGCAAGTTCGACGCTGCGCACTACCTGCAGTTGGCCGCGCAGCACCAGGCCACGCACACCATGCTGGTGCCGGTGCAATACCAGCGCCTGCTCGATTGCCCCGATTTTGACCAGGCCGATCTGAGCCGCCTGCAGCACAAGTTCTGCACCAGCGCGCCCTTCAAGGCCACGCTCAAAGCCGAGGTGCTGCGCCGCTGGCCCGGCAAGCTGATCGAGTACTACGGCATGACCGAAGGCGGCGTGCGCTGCGAGTTGCACTGCCACGAGTTTCCGCACAAGCTGCACACCGTGGGCCGCGCAGGGCCGGGTGCCGACATCCGCTTTATCGACGAGCAAGGGCGCGAGCTGCCACGCGGCGAAGCGGGCGAGATAGTCGGCGCCTCAGCCGGCATGATGACCGGCTACTACCGCCTGCCCGACAAGACGCGCGAGGCCGAATGGTTCAGCGCCAGCGGCGAGCGCTTTATCCGCAGCGGCGATGTCGGCCAAATGGACGAAGACGGCTTCATCGTGCTCGGCGACCGCAAGAAAGACATGATCATCACCGGCGGCTTCAACGTCTACCCGAGCGACATCGAAAGCATGCTGCTGCAGCACCCCGAGGTGCGCGAATGCGCCGTGGTCGGCGTGCCGTCCGAGGCCTGGGGCGAAACGCCGGTGGCCTACGTGGTGGCCCAACCCGGCAGCGCGCCTGAAGCGGTTGCGCTGCAAGACTGGCTCAACAGCCGTGTGGGCAAAACCCAGCGTGTTGCCGAAGTGGTGCTGACCGAGCAACTGCCACGCAGCGAAATTGGCAAGGTGCTCAAACGCGAACTGCGCGATCTCTACACCAAGGCCCACCCGGCCTGATTCCACCCACCCTGGCCCAGGAGACAAAGATGAAAAACCGCCGCACTCTGTTGGCCGCACTGGCCGTTGCCAGCTGCGCCTTGCTCCCCGGCTTGGGCCACGCGGCCGACTGGCCGAACAAGCCGATACAGCTCGTCATCCCCTACCCGCCCGGCGGCAGCGCCGATCTGCTGGGCCGGCCGCTGGCCATGCAGCTGCAGCAGCAATTGGGCCAATCGGTGGTGCTGGAATACAAGCCCGGCGCAGGCGGCACCCTGGCATCGCAATATGTGGCACGCGCCAAACCCGATGGTTACACCGTGCTGATGGTGCTGGCCGCGCACGCCATCAACGACAGCCTCTACCCCAAACTGCCGTACGACACGCGCAAAGACTTTGCGCCCGTCTCGCTGGTGGCCAACCTGCCGATGATCGTGGTGGGCAGCAGCAAACTGCCGGCCAAGAACATTCCCGAGCTGATCAAGGCCGCGCAGGCCGCTCCCGGCAAGCTGACCTTTGGCTCGGCCGGCAACGGCAACACCGGCCATCTGGCAGGCGAGCTGTTTGCCAGCACGGCCGGCGTGAAGATGACGCATGTGCCCTACAAAGGCAGCGCCGGCGTGGTGAACGCCATGCTGGCGAGCGACATCGACCTCACCTTCGACAGCATCTCCACCTCGATTCCGCATGTGCGCAGCGGCAAGCTGCATGCGCTGGCCGTAACCAGCGCCAAACGCTCGGCGCTGGCCCCCGAGGTGCCCACGGTGCAAGAGCAGGGTTTGAAAGATTTCGACATCACCGGCTGGTACGCCATCCTGGCTCCGGCAGGCACGCCGGCCGACATCAGCAACAAGCTCAGCAAAGAGATCGCCACGGCCCTGCAAAACCCGCAAGTGCAAGCCCAACTGGCCGCCAGCGGCTACGAACCGGTAGGCTCTACCCCGCAAGAGTTGGGTGCCCATATCCAACGCGAGATGGAACGCTGGGCTGCGGTGGTGAAAGCGACGGGCGCGCGCGTGGAATAAGCGCAGCACCGTGCATGAAAAAAGCCCCGCTGGCCTGAAACCACCGGGGCTTTTTAACGCTGAGAAAGCGGTGCTTAACGCGAAGCGGCCAGTTCTTCCAGCGCGGCGCGCAATGCGTCGTCGTTGCTTGTTACCGGTTCGGCAGCACCGTCGGCTGGGAACTTGCGCAAAATGCTGGTGATGCGGTCATTGCCCTGGATCAAACGGTTGGCATAAACCGCACCATTGCCCGAGCTGCCGGTGTTGCGCCAATCGCCTTCGCCGGTGTTCACGCTCCAGGTCATCAGGAACGAGCGCACGGTGCTGCTGGAGCTGCCGCTGCGGTACTTGATGCACTGGGTTTTGCCAGCATCGCTGCCGCGAATCAGCTGCTCGCAGGCGTACATGCCGTCGTACGACACGGCCATGCCATTGCTGTAGGAAGAGCCATTGGTGGTGCGTGTCAGGTCGGCCACATCTTGCTCGATCTGGCCACTCTCCGTGGCATACAACAGCGTCCACATGCCCAACAGCGAGGCGGGCGAATCATCGTAGCCAAACTGGTAGCGCTTGATCTCTTTTTCCTGCTCGCCGGGCAAGGTGATATAGCCCTTGGTGCCGCTGACAAAGCGCAGGCGCACATTGCCCGGGCTGCCGGCTTCTACGCCGCTTTGGTCGCCACTGCCCAGAAAACGTCCGCCTTCGTAGCGGCCGAGCTTGGCGTCCACCACGGCTTCAACCACATTGCCATTTTTCACGTCCTGGATCTTGCCGTTACTCATGTAGAAAGTCGGCTGGCCGCTGCGTTCATACGCATAAACCTGCATTACCAGGATGTCGTTCTGGAAATCAATGGCAAAGCCACGGCCGGGTTTGTCGTTGAGCTCATTGCTGATGATCCAGGTGCCGGCCTGCGGCACAAAAGCATGGGCCATGCCAGTGATGGCCAAGGCGGCGGCGGCAATTGCTTGCTTGAACATATCTCACTCCTGTCGTCTTGGCACTGCAGGTGTGCAGCGCCATCGTGCAGCGAGTATATAGACGCAAGGCCGCAGCCATGTGTCAGAGCGTTTCGCCTCGTCGTGACGCCTGTTGGTGACGCAGCACCGTCTTGCGAGCCAAGGCGATCACCGGCGCATCGACCATGCGGCCATTGACCACACACACGCCGCCTTGCGCTGCATCGGCCGCAGCCAGCACCTGTTGCGCAGCTTGCAACTGGGCCTCGCTGGGCGTGTAGGCCGCGTTCACCTCGGCCACTTGCATGGGGTGGATGCACAGCTTGCCGCCAAAACCGCCGCGCACCGAGCGCTCGGCATCTGCGCGCACCACGCTGCCGTCTTGCGTATTGACGGTAACGCCATCAATGGCTGCAGCCAGCCGCGCACGGCGCGATGCCAGCACCACGGCCAGGCGCACCGGCACCAGCTCGGTTTCATCTGCGGCGCAGGCCATGCCCGCATCCACCTGAAAATCGAGGTGGCCAAATGCCAGGCGCAAGACCTTCGGCGCCTGTGCAATCGCATCGATGCTGTGCAGTCCCCACACCGATTCGATGATGGGCACCACCACACCCTTGCTGCCCACGGCATTGGCGAGCAAAGCCATGGCAGCCGCCTCTTCTGCCTTGGGTAAAACCACGCCAGCGCAGCCCTGGCTGCACAAGGTATGCAGCGCATGTACATCGGCATCGAACCATTCCGTGCCGGGCGCGTTGATGCGCACCAGCAGGCGTGCACGCTGCTGCTCCGTCAACGAATCTATGGCTTGCAGCAGCGCTGCGCGGGCCGCGTCTTTGTCAGCTGGCGCAACCGCATCTTCCAGATCCACGATCACCGCATCTGCACCACTGGCCAAGGCTTTGGCAATGCGCTCAGGGCGGCTCGCGGGCACAAACAACCAGGAGTTGGCATTGGCCAGGGGGTGATTTTCAAGACTCATGACAAAGCGTCCACATGCATTGCGCGCCCAAGGCGCAGCGGGATAAAAATAGCCATCACAGAACTACGATGTTCCGGTATTAAAAATGCAGGCTTGGAAGCGCAGCGGGCTTTGGAACTGCACACCCAAATGGCGAGATGGCCGCGCAGGCTAGGCGCCGAGCTGCAGACAGTACCTGGGTACGGCAAAGCTCGGTAACAACGCATGCGCGGTCATATCGCCACCCCAAAACGAAGACTCTCAAAGCCTCTCTGACGCTTGCTTCCGCCAGAGTGTCTATTGCCTCAACATTTTGGTATTTGTTCCGCTTATTCGGCAGTCACACCTGCGGCTCTGATCACCGTGTTCCAGCGCTTCACTTCCGATTCGAGCAATGTCTTCAGGCTTTGCGGCGTGGCGCGATCCGGGCCTACCAGCTCGCTGCTCAGATCGGCGATGCGTTGCACCACCACCGGGTCTTTCAGTGCCACGTTCAAGGCGGCGTTGATCTTGTTGATGACTTCGGCCGGCGTACCCTTGGGCGCGTACATGCCGTGCCACACCTTCACGTCAAAACCTTTGAGGCCTTGCTCATCGAGCGTGGGAATATTGGGCATGGAGGCCAGGCGCTGCGGCGTGGTGACGCCAAACACCTTGGCGCGATTGCCGTCTTTGATGACGGGCGCAGTCTGCGTGGTCTGGTCGCACAGCAGATCGACCTGGCCGCCCATCAGATCGTTCATCGCCGGGCCGGCGCCCTTGTAGGGCACGGTGGTGAGCTTGACGCCCGCCTGGTGCATGAACAGCATGCCGCACAATTGCGATACCGCGCCAATGCCCGCGTTGGCCAGCGAGACCTTGTCCTGGTTGGCTTTCACGTAGCTGAGCAGCTCCTGGAAGTTGTTGGCCGGAAAATCTTTGCGCGAGAGCAGGGTCATCGGCACATCCAGCACCTGGCCGATGTACTCAAAGTCTTTCAGCGGATCGTAGGGCAGCTTTTTGTACAGCGCCGGTGCGGTGGCCATGCCCATATGGTGGATCAGGATGGTGTAGCCGTCGTTCTTGGCCCGCGCCACGCGCGCTGGCGCAATGGTGCCGCCAGCGCCCACGGTGTTTTCCACCACCACGGTCTGGCCCAGCGATTTGCCCATGGGAATGGCCAGCATGCGCGCCACCACATCGGTCGGGCCGCCTGCCGAATACGGCACCACCATCACCACCGGTTTGCTCGGCCAGTCCTCGGCCAAAGCTGCAGTGTGGGTAGCCAGGGCAGCGCAGGCCAGCAGCGCTGCGCCCGCCGTTTTCTTCAGCATTGCGTGAATCATCTTGTCTCCTTATTGTGCGAATCAGGGGAGCGATTCCCCTGGTTCTTTATACGGCTTCCAGCAGGCTTTCGGTCTTAGTCCAATCCCGCACTTGCCAGAGTTTTTCCACCGCTTTTTGCATTTGCGCGGCGGGTACGTCCTGGCTGAAAGCGGCCAGGCGCATGGCCTTGTCGGTGAGTTCGGCGCGGCTGAGTGTGTTGCCCGGGTCGCCCTTGGGCTCGTCCACGCGGCCGTGCAGCGTGCGGCCATCGGTGGTGGTGACGGTGACCTTGCCGATCCAGCGCTGGGGGTAGGCGGTGTCGACTTCTTCGTCGAGCACCATCGTCACCTTGTCGCGCAGCGCCATGGTGTCGCCAGCGCGGAATTCGTTGTCGAACTCGGTCAGGCCGGCAAAGCCGAAGCGTGCGGCCAGCGCCAGCACCGTGCCCATGGAGAACTTGCTCTGGTGCACCGTGCTCGGGTCGACCACCGGGCCCAGCACGTCGATAGCGCCTTGGTGCACATGGGTCACCACCTTGGCGATGTCAGAGGCTTTGAGCTGGTTGTCACGCATCACCTGCAGCAGCGCATCGGCTGCCGGGTGCGTGTGGCGGCACGAGGCATGCCATTTGAACGAGGTCTCGGCCGTGGCCCAGCGGCTGCCCAGACCGTCGACCAGCTTGGCCGGCTTGCTGTCGGTGGACATGCCTGCCGCCATGCCTTGCGGGCCGCAGAAGATGTCGGCCGCACCGGTGAAGCCGTCTTTGGCCAGGTAGGCTGCCATCAGGCCAGCGCCAGCAGCGTGCGCGGTGTGCAGCTGCTTGCTGTCGGCTGCTGTGCGCAAAAACTCCCACAGGCCGGCCGATTGCGTGCCAGCCGAGCCAAAAGCATGCAGCATTTGCGCAGCGTTCAGGCCCAGCAAATGACCCACTGCGGCAGCCGCAGCCAAGGTGCCAGCCGTGCCGGTGGTGTGGAAAATTTTGTAGTGCGAGCGGCCCAAAAATTCGCCCACGCGAATGCCGACTTCATAGCCCGCCACGCAGGCCGTCAGCAGCTCTTTGCCCGATTTTCCCAGCGCTTGCGCCACCGCCACCGCAGGCGGGAAAACCACCGCAGCCGGATGGAAGACCGAGCCGTTGTGCACGTCGTCCTGCTCGGCCACGTGCGATGCCGCAGCGTTGGCCATGGCCGCCAGATAAGGGCTGCTGGTGGCGCCTTGCGGGCCGATCACTTCGGACGGGCCTTGCTGCGGGCCCATGGCCAAAGCAAAGCGCGTGATGCTCGCCACCGGGCGGGCATTGTGGCCGGCTACGGCCGAGCCGAACCAGTCGATCCACAGGTCTTCGGTTTTCTGTACAACCGCTTCCGGGATATCGCTGTATTTCAGCTCGGCAGCAAAGCGCGCCAGTTGCGCAGCGGCGGTGGTGGAAGTGGCGGTGGTGGGGTTGGTGCTCATGTTTTTGTCGCTCCCAAAAATCAGCTCAAAGGCCCGAGGCCTTGCGCACTGCCGCCAAAGCTTCGGCGGGCAGTTGCAGGGTTTGCAAAATGGCGTCGGTGTGTTCGCCCACCGCAGGCACCGGGTCCATGCGGTAGTCGTACTGGTTGTTGCGGCCGGGCGGCAGCAGCGCAGGCACTTCGCCCACGGGCGTGCCCACATTGCGCCAGCGCTGGCGGGCAGCCAGTTGCGGGTGCGCCCACAGGCCGGCCATGTCGTTGACGTGCGCGTTGGCAATGCCGGCGTCGTCCAGGCGTTGCACCACCTCGGCGGCTTTCAGCGCGCCAAAGATGCGCAGAATCTCGGCCTGCAGTTCGGCCCGGTTGGCGTTGCGCTTGGCATTGCTGTCGAAGCGCGGGTCAGTCGCCAGTGGCGGGGCGAGCAGCACCTGATCGCAGAATATCTTCCACTCGCGCTCGTTTTGCAGGCCCAGCATCACCGTGCCGCCGTCGCCGGCGACAAACGGACCGTATGGGTAGATGCTGGCGTGCGATGCACCCGTGCGCGGCGGTGGCGCAGCGCCTTCAAACGCGTAGTACAGCGGGTAGCCCATCCATTCGCCCAAGGCTTCGAGCATGGACACGTCAATGTGGCTGCCTTCGCCGGTTTTGCCGCGCAGCAACAAGGCCGAGAGGATGTTGGTGTAGGCGTACATGCCGGCCGCTATATCGGCCACCGAGATACCCGATTTGCTGGGCGTCTCCGGCGTGCCGGTGACCGACAGAAAGCCTGCCTCGCTCTGGATCAGCAGGTCGTAGGCCTTTTTGTCGCGGTAGGGGCCGTCTTCGCCGTAGCCGCTGATATCGCAGACGATGAGCTTGGGGAACTCTGCGTGCAGCGCTTCATAAGACAAACCCATGCGCGCTGCCGCGCCCGGTGCCAGGTTTTGCAGCAGCACATCGGCCGTGCCGAGCAGCTGCTTGAGGGCGGCCAGCGAATCCGGGTCTTTCAGATCCAGCGCCAGGCTTTCCTTGTTGCGGTTGAGCCAGGTGAAGTGCGAGGACTGGCCGCGCACGCGGCTGTCGTAGCCACGGGCAAAGTCGCCGCTGCCGGGGCGCTCTACCTTGATGACGCGGGCGCCGAGATCGGCCAGCTGGCGTGCGCAAAATGGCGCCGCCACGGCGTGTTCCAGCGATACGACGGTGATTCCGTCCAATGGTCTTGTCATGAAGACTCCGTTTTTCTCTGTGGATCCATGCATGCAAGGATCACGCTATCCAACGACTGGCAGTGCCTGCCTGCGGGACGCCGATCAAGGGCCGCCCCGCACAGAGGCTTAGAAGGAACGAGGCAGGCCCAGAATGTGTTCGGCCACGTAGGAATAGATCAGGTTGGTCGAGATCGGCGCCACCTGGTAGAGGCGGGTTTCGCGGAACTTGCGCTCCACGTCGTATTCGCAGGCAAAGCCAAAGCCGCCGTGGAACTGCAGGCAGGCGTTGGCCGCTTCCCAGCTGGCCTTGGCTGCCAGGTACTTGGCCATATTGGCTTGCGCGCCCATCGGCTCATGCTTGTCGAACAGCTCGCAGGCTTTCCAACGCATCAGGTTGGCGGCTTCCACTTCGATGAAGGCATCGGCAATCGGGAACTGCACGCCCTGGTTCTGGCCGATGGGGCGGCCGAACACTTCGCGGTCGCGCACATAGTTGGTCACGCGGTCGAGGAACCAGTAGCCGTCGCCAATGCATTCGGCGGCGATCAGGGTGCGCTCGGCGTTGAGGCCGTCGAGGATGTATTTGAAGCCCTTGCCTTCTTCGCCAATCAGGTTTTCTTCGGGGATTTCCAGATTCTCGAAGAACAGCTCATTGGTCTCGTGGTTGACCATGTTCAGGATCGGGCGCACGGTGAGGCCCTTTTTCTCGGCCTCGCGCAGGTCGACCATGAAGATCGACATGCCTTCGCTCTTTTTCTTGACCTCGGCCAGCGGCGTGGTGCGCGCCAGCAAGATCATGAAGTCGCTGTGCTGGATGCGGCTGATCCAGACCTTCTGGCCGTTGATGACGTACTTGTCGCCCTTTTTCACCGCCGTGGTCTTGATCTTGGTGGTGTCGGTGCCGGTGGTCGGCTCGGTCACGCCCATCGATTGCAGGCGCCATTCGCCCGAGGCGATCTTGGGCAGGTATTTCTCTTTTTGCGCCTTGGAGCCGTGGCGCAGCAATGTGCCCATGTTGTACATCTGGCCGTGGCAGGCGCCGGAGTTGCCGCCGCAGCGGTTGATCTCTTCCATGATGACCGAGGCTTCGGTCAGGCCCAGGCCCGAGCCGCCGTATTCCTGCGGAATCAGCGCTGCCAGCCAGCCGGCCTTGGTGAGCGCATCGACAAACTGCTCCGGGTAGGCGCGGGCTTCGTCCACCTTGCGGAAGTACTCGTCGGGGAACTCGGCGCAGAGCGAGCGGATCGCGTCGCGGATTTCGGGGAAGTTGTTGGAGCTGGTTTGTTCGATCATGGTCTGTCCAGTGTTCTTGCTAAGCCCCGGCGCACTGCGCCAGGACGGATATTCGAGAGAAAAGCGGCCTTGACTCAGCGGGGGCGAATGGTGGCCGTGCCTTGCATGGTGAGCCAGCCTTCGTGGTCGTGCGCCCAGAGCTTGACGGTTTTGCCGTCATCTTGCGGCTGGCCGAGCACGGTGAAGGGGTGCAGGTCGAAGGTGGGGCGAATGGCCTTGAAGGAGAAATCCGTCAGCACCGCATCGGGCATGTTGCGGCGCAGCAGATCGACCAGCAAGGTCGCAATCAGCGGGCCGTGCACGATCAGGCCGGGGTAGCCTTCTTCTTGCGTGACATACATGCGGTCGTAGTGAATGCGGTGGCCGTTGAAAGTAAGCGCCGAGTAGCGGAACAGCATGACGGGATCGGCGTTGATCTCACGCTTCCAGGCCGCGTTCTTCTCGGCCGCGGTGGGCTGCGGAACCGGATCGCCGGGCTGGGCGGCAGCGCGGTAGACGATGTCGTGCTCTTCCGTCAGCGCCACGCCGTGCTCGTTGCGGTACTTGTGCTGCACCAGCACAAACAGCAGCTCGCCCGAGCGGCCCACCTTGTGGTCCACCGAGGCGATGCGCGAGACGCGCTCCAGGCTTTGGCCGATCTGGATCGGGTTGTCTGCGTTCCAGTGCAGGCGCCCGCCCGCCCACATGCGGCGCGGCAGCGGCACCGGCGGCAGAAAACCGCCACGCGCCGGGTGGCCGTCGGCACCGAGCTGGCTTTGCGCGGCAATGGCGACAAAGTTCATCCAGTGCCACAGCGGCGGCAGCGTGTCGCCGGGCTGCGGGGCTGCGTCGTTGCGGTCCAGCGTGGCCGAGAGGCCAGCCACCGGCATGGGGTTGATCTGGTCGTGCAGGGATTCGGACTTGCCAACCCAGCTTTGCAGGTGCGCCACTTGCGCTTCGGTCAGCGGGGCGGCGGCGGTAGAGGGGGATTGCGACATGGGGGCCACTGTCGCAGGCAACGGCGCCCGGCGCAATCACAGAAATTGGAACGCATCCTTTGGCAGGCATGAAGTCCTAGGGTGATCCCGGATAAATGAAACGCTGGTTTCAGTTTGCCTAAGTGCTTCCTAGTGAATTGCGAATTGGCAAGCCGGATTTTGGGCGGCATCCTAGTGCGTATTCCCAGCCACTCAGATATTCCCAAGGAAGCACACATGTCCCAAATGCTCGAAGGCAAAGTCGTCATCGTCACCGGCTCCGGCGGCGGTATTGGCCGCGATATGGCGCTGGCCATGGCCAAAGAAGGCGCCAAAGTCGTGGTCAACGACATCGGCACCTCCACCAGCGGCGAAGGCCATGACGACGGCCCCGCGCAAAAAGTGGTCAACGAGATCAAGGCCGCCGGCGGCGAAGCCGTGGCCAATACCGACAGCGTGTCCGAAGCCAATGCAGCCGCCAAAATTGTGCAGTGCGCGGTCGATACCTTTGGCCGTGTGGACGGCATCGTCAACAACGCCGGCATTTTGCGCGACCGCTTCTTCCACAAGATGAGCGTGGACGAGTGGGATGCGGTGATCAAGGTGCACCTGTACGGCAGCTACTACGTGGCGCGCGCTGCGGCCAACCATTTCAAAGAGCAGGAGAGCGGCGCCATGGTGCACATGACGTCGACCTCGGGCCTCATCGGCAATCTGGGCCAGTCCAACTACGCAGCGGCCAAGCTGGGCATCGTGGCGCTGTCCAAGAGCATCGCGCTCGACATGGCCAAGTTCAACGTGCGCAGCAACTGCATCTCGCCCTTCGCCTGGAGCCGCATGATCGGCTCGATCCCTACCGACACGCCCGAGCAGCAAGCCCGTGTGGACAAGCTCAAGCAAATGACGCCCAACAAGATTGCGCCGCTGGCCGTCTACCTGCTGAGCGACCAGGCCAAGGATGTGAACGCCCAGGTGTTTGCCGTGCGCAATAACGAAATCTTCCTGATGAGCCAACCGCGCCCGCTGCGCTCGGTGCACCAGGGCGAAGGCTGGACGCCCGAAGACATCGCCTCGCACGCGATTCCTGCGCTCAAGTCGTCGTTCGTACCGATGGAGCGCTCGCCTGAGGTGTTCAGCTGGGATCCTATCTAACCACTCTGAGCGGCGCAGCCGCTCAGAGTGGCGGCAGCCTCCGGGTGGGTCGGCGCGGTCGGCCCAGACCCTTCGTCGGAGTCACTTAGCTCGGCTCTGCCAGTTTTTTAGCCGGTTTGCGGTGGATGGTCAGATGCCTTAGATGAGATGCCCCGTAGGTGTGCTCTGCTCTTTCCAAAAAATCGCCCGAACGTCCGCCCACCTAACAACTAAAGAGACAAACCATGACCATCCACTACCAGCAACTCAAGGCCCGGGCGTTTGAGCCGGTGCGCCAGCATTACACGCAGCGTGACACGATGTTGTACGCGCTGAGCCTGGGCGTGGGCAATGATCCGCTCGACAGCAAGAACCTGCCGCTGGTGTACGAAGGCATGGACCAGCCCTTGCAGGCGCTGCCGTCGATGAGCTCGGTGCTCGGCTATCCCGGTTTCTGGATGAAGAACGCCGACAGCGGCATTGACTGGGTCAAGCTCGTGCACGGCGAGCAGCGCACCACCATCCACCAACCCATTCCAGTTGATGCCAAAGTGGTGGGCAAAACCCGCGTCACCCGCATCATCGACAAGGGCGCTGGCAAAGGCGCCATCGTGGTGAGCGAGCGTACGCTCGAAGGCGAAGACGGCGTGCTCTACGCCACCATCGACCAGGTCACTTTCTGCCGTGGCGACGGCGGCTACAGCCAGCAGCTCGGCGGCCAGCCCAGCGACGAATCGCTGCCCGCCCTGGCCGCCACGCCAGACACGGCGCCGCAATGGACGTTTGAGCACCGCATTCGCCCCGAGGCCGCCCTGCTCTACCGCCTGATGGGCGATTACAACCCGCTGCACGCCGATCCGCGTGTGGCGCAGGCGGCGGGTTTTGACAAACCCATCCTGCACGGCCTGGCCACTTACGGCATGGTTTGCCACGCGCTGGTCATGACGGCCTGCGGCGGCGATGCCAGCCAGCTGCGCAGCATCAACGCCCGCTTTTCTTCGCCGGTTTTCCCCGGCGAAACCCTGCGCACTGAGATCTGGCAAGACGGCAAGGCGCTGCAGTTCCGCGCTACGGTGGTAGAGCGCAATATCGTCGTGCTCAGCCACGGCAACGGCAGCGTGGCCTAGGCCCCTATGGCAAACCGCAAGGGCCAGCAAATCGCGCTGGCAGAGCTGGATCTGGCGCAGTTCATTCGCGCTGGCGACACGCTGGTGTGGGGCCAGTCGGCGGCCGAGCCGCTGGCACTGATGCAAGCCTATGTGGCACAGCGCCAGCGCTTTGCGCGCACCCGCGTTTTTCTCGGCATTGGCGGCAGCAATACCTTGCAGCCCGAACACGCCGATGCCATAGACATGATCGGCTACGCCGCCGGTGGTTCGCACCGCGCGCTGGGCATGGCTGCCGTGCTCGATCCCGTGCCTTGCCACTACTCGCAAATTCCGCTGCTCATCGGCAGCGGCCGCATTGCCATTGAGGTGGTGTTTGTGCAGGTCTCGCCGCCCAATGACAACGGCGAATGCAGCCTGGGTTTGGCGCACGACTACCTGGTGGCAGCCATGCGCAAAGCGCGCTGCGTGCTGGCCGAAGTCAACGCCGATGTGCCCTGGGTTCCTGGCGCCAGCTTGCGCCTCGCCGAGGTCGATGCCTGGGTGCAAAGCGACCAGGCGGTGGTCGATGTGCCAGCGGGTAAATCCGGCGAAGCCGAGAACGCGATTGCGCAGCTGATCGCCAGCCGTATCGAAGACGGCAGCACCTTGCAGCTGGGCATTGGCAACCTGCCCGATGCGGTGCTGCAAGCCCTGCGAGGCCACCGCGATCTGGGCATCCACAGCGGCACCATTGGCGACCGGGTGGCCGATCTGGCAGAAGCCGGCGTCATCACCAATGCGCGCAAAAGCATCGACGCTGGCGTCAGCGTCACCGGCTTGCTCATGGGCACCGCCCGCACGCGGCGCTGGGCGCACAACAACCAGGCACTGCGCATTGCAGGCACCGATTACACGCACAACGCACAAGTGCTGGGCCAGATCAAAAACCTGGTGGCCATCAACGCCGCGATCGAGGTGGATCTGACCGGCCAGATCAACGCTGAAGTGGTAGCCGGCAAATACCTCGGCGCGGTCGGCGGCGCCATGGATTTTTTGCGCGCTGCCGCCAACAGTGATGGCGGCTTGCCCATTGTGGCGCTGCCTGCCACTGCCCGTGGGCAATCGCGCATCGTGGCGCAGCTGTCCGGCCCGGTCTCCACGCCTCGCGCCGATGCCGGGCTGATCGTCACCGAAAACGGCATTGCCGATTTGCGCGGCCTGAGCCTGCGCCAGCGCGTGCAGGCCATGCTGGCCATTGCCGCCCCCGAACACCGCGATGCGCTGGCTGCCAGCGCTCGCCACCTCTCGCACTAACCAACGCTACCCCCTGGAGAAAGCCATGCGCAAAGCCGCCATTGTCACCCCCTTGCGAACCCCTGTTGGCACCTACGGCGGCAGCCTGCGCCCGGTGTCGGTGGAAGAGCTGGCCGCCACCACGGTACGCGCCGTGGTCGAGCGCAGCGGTATCGACCCGAGCCGCATCGACGACGTGGTGTTTGCCCAGTCTTACGCCAGCAGCGAAACCCCTTGCGTGGGCCGCTGGGCTGCTCTGCAAGCCGGTTTGCCGGTAGAGGTGCCCGGCATGCAGCTCGACCGCCGTTGCGGCGGCGGCCTGCAAGCCGTGGTGACCGCCTGCATGATGGTGCAAAGCGGTGCCGCCGATGTGGTGATTGCCGGCGGTGTCGAGAGCATGTCCAACATCGAGTACTACACCACCGATCTGCGCTGGGGCAAACGCGCTGGCAACGTCACCATGTACGACCGCCTGGACCGTGGCCGCGAGCGCTCGCAACCGGTGGAGCGCTTTGGCGCCATCTCCGGCATGATCGAAACCGCCGAAAACCTGGCCCGCGATTACGGCATCAGCCGTGAAGCGGCCGACGAGTTTGCGCTGCGCAGCCACCAGCGTACTGCGGCAGCGTGGGAGGCAGGCCGTTTCGACGCCGAAGTGGTGCCCGTGAGCGTGCCGCAGAAAAAGGGCGAGCCCAAACTGTTCGAGCGCGACGAAGGCTTCCGCGCCGATGCCTCGCTGGAAAGCCTGGGCAAGCTGCGCGCACTGATGAAGGGCGGCACGGTGACCGCTGGCAACGCCAGCCAGCAAAACGATGCCTCGGCCGCCTGCCTGATCGTGGCCGAAGACAAGCTCCACGAGCTGAACCTGACACCGATGGCCAGCCTGGTGGGCTGGGCTGCTGCGGGCTGCGAGCCATCGCGCATGGGCATTGGCCCGGTGCCCGCTGTGAAAAAGCTGCTCGCCCGTCTGGGCCTGGGCATGCAAGACATGGACCTGGTCGAAATCAACGAAGCCTTTGCCTGCCAGGTGCTGGCCGTGCTGCAAGGCCTGGAATGGAACGACGCAGAGCGCCTGAACGTCAACGGATCGGGTATCTCGCTGGGCCACCCGATCGGCGCTACCGGCGTGCGCATTCTGGCCACCTTGCTGCACGAGCTGGACCGCCGCAAAGGCCGCTACGGCCTGGAAACCATGTGCATCGGCGGCGGCCAAGGCATTGCCGCCGTCTTCGAGCGGTACTAAGCGCAAGGCGCCTCGCTCCGATACGCAATGCCAGCATCGACTGGCACGTTCTCAATCCGGGTTGCGTGATGGCAATCCCTACTCTTGGAGACAAATATGAACCCCATCTCTCGTCGCTACCTGCTGGCCGCCACCGCTGCTGCTGCTTTGGCACTGTGTGGTGCCGCACAGGCCCAAAGCGGTGCACCTATTCGCCTGCTGGTGGGCTACTCGGCCGGTGGCCCGGTGGACCAGGGCGCGCGCCTGTTTGCGCTGGCCTTGTCCAAAGAGCTGGGCAACCCGGTCGTCGTCGAGAACAAGACCGGCGCCAACGCCACCTTGGCCGGCAGCGAAGTCTCGCGAGCCAAACCCGATGGCATGACGCTGTGGTACGCCGCCAGCCCCACCATTACCATCAGCCCCAATGTGATGACCAAGATGCAGTTCGATCCCGCCAAGGATCTGACGCCGATCGCGCCGGTGCTGAGCTACTACAACGTGCTCGTGGTCAACAACGACCAGCCCTTCAAGAACACGCAAGAGCTGGTGGCCGCAGGCAAGGCAGCTCCGGGCAAGCTCAACTACGCATCGGCCGGCGTGGGCGGCTCCAACCACCTGGGCGCTCTGCTGTTTGCCAAGCGCAGCGGCATCGAGATGAACCACGTGCCCTACAAAGGCAATGCACCGGCGATGACGGACGTGATCGGCGGCCAGATCCAGATGATGCTGGACATCATCAGCACCGCCAGCGTCTACATCAACAGCGGCAAGGTGCGCGCCATCGCCGTCACCTCGCCCCAGCGCAATCCCTCTCTGCCCAATGTGCCCACCTTTGCCGAAAGCGGCATCGAAGGGCTCAAAGGCTTTGACGTGGGCGGCTGGTACGCCGTGTACGGCCCCAAGGGCATGGCACCCGAGCTGCAAACCAAGCTCAACAAGGCCGTGAACGCCGCGCTGGCCCAGCCCGAGCTGAAAGCCAAGTACAAGGAACTAGGCTACGAAGAATGGGTGGGCTCGCCGCAAACGCTGAGTGAGCGCGCCGCCAAGGAGCGCCAGATGTGGTCCACCGTGACCCAAGGCATTGTGGTGGACTGAGCCCCGCCTGAGGCGCCTCGCGCTTCTCCCAACAGCGGCGGCCGCAGCTCATCCAGCGCGTGCCGCCGCTGCTACATTCAGGCACTGCTGCAAACAAAAAGAACTGAGACAAACCATGGTTGAACGTATCCACCAACTGCTCGATCGCTGGCTGCAAGAAGCGCCCGAGCGCCCCTTCATCTACCTGCCCGATCGCACGCTCAGCTACGCCGATCTGGGCCGCCTGGTGGATGCGCTGGAAGCCGAGTTGCGCAGCCTGCAGGTTCGCAGCGGCGACCGGGTGCTGGTGGTAGCCGAAAACTGCCCCGAACACGCTGCCTTGCTGCTGGCCTGCAGCCGAGTAGGCGCGTGGGCTTGCGGCGTCAATGCGCGCATGGCACCGGGCGAAGTACGCGCCTTTGCCTACAAGGCCGATGCTCGCGTGATCTACTTCACCGACCGCGTCTCCAAAGCCGCCGCCGCGCATGCCGAGCGCTATGGCACCAGCGCTTCTTGCGTGCCTGGTCTGGTGCACAGCGCAGTGTTTGCCGAGGCCCAGGTAGAGCCCGAGCCGGCCAACAACCCGGTGGCCGCCATCATCTTCACCTCGGGCACCACCGGCGCACCCAAAGGCGTGATGATGAGCCACCGTGGCGTGGCGCACTTTGCCCGCGTGTCGGCGCTCTCGCGCCACCTGGGCCCCAACGACAAGGTCTACGCCTTTGTGCCGATGACGCACATCTTCGGCCTGGGCACGGTCTTGCTCGCCTCCTTGTATGCCGGTGCGGCGCTGGAGATGCGCAGCCAGTTCGAGCCCGGCGATCTGCTGGACGCACTGGCCCACCACGGCATCACCCAGCTGCAAGGCCCGCCCACGCTGTTTGCGCGCTTGCTGCAGTACTGCGAAGAGCACGGCATCAACCGCCCTGCCGCACCGCATTTGCGCTACCTCTACACCGGTGCCGGGCCACTGGATCTGGCGCTCAAACACAAGGTGGAAGCGCTTTTTGGCATGACGCTGCACCACGGCTACGCCATGAGCGAATACGCAGGCTCGCTGCACCTGACCCGCATCGAAGAAGCCCGCAACGACACCAGCGCCGGCTATGCGATTGAAGGCGCTGAGCTGAAGATTGTCGACCCCAACACTGGCGCCAGCATGCCGGTGGGCGAGCGGGGCGAAATCTGGGTGCGCGGCACCGGTTTGATGCCCGGCTATTTCCGCGACAGCGAGGCCACGGCAGCGGCATTGCGCAAAGGCGGCTGGTACGCCACCGGCGACCTCGGCGAGCTGCACGCCGACGGCGCCCTGTTTGTGGTGGGCCGCTTGAAGGAGATGATCATCCGCTCGGGCTTCAACGTCTACCCCAGCGAAGTAGAGCATGCGCTCAACAGCTTCCCCGGCATCCAGCGCTCCGCCGTAGTGGGCCAGAAAGAAGCCGACGGCAACGAGGCCGTGATCGCCTTTGTAGTGCAGGACGCGCAAAACCCGCCCGAACCCACTGCCCTGCAAGCGCACCTGCGCGAAAACCTGGCGCCCTACAAACGCCCGGCCCGCATCATTGCGATTGCCGAGCTACCCGTCAACGCCAACGGCAAAGTCATGAAGCGCGAGCTGCAAGCACGCCTGGAGGCCGAGTAAGCGCGCCTGGATTGCAGAGCCAGCGTGCTTTGTGGCCTGAGTTTGGTGAAGGTGCGAGGCGGTGCACACCTTGCTGGATTGCACCGCAGTCGCTGCCGATTCAACGCCCTGCGCCCAGCACAATCTTCTGCATGAATTCTTCCAGGCTGGCCGCCGACAACTCGCCTACACGCAGGCCCTGCAACTGGCCTTGTGCGTCGTAGAACAAAGTGGTGGGCAAAGCACGGCTGCCAGCAACTTCGGCCATGGCGTTGCGGGTGTCCAGCAACACCTGGGCTTCGGGCAAACCAAAGCCGCGTGCCGCTTTCAGGGCCACCTCCGGCTTTTCTTGCTGGTTCACCCACAGAAACTGCACCTGCGGATAGCGTTGCTGCGCCTCACGCAAGGCAGGCATCTCACGCACACAAGGCGTACACCAGCTCGCCCACAGATTGATGACCACCGGCTTGCCTTTGAACTGCTCCAGCACATGCGTCTTGGCATCCAAAGCCACCAACTGCAGCGGCGGCAAAGCGCGTGCGCTGGATGACAAGTTTTGCACCAGCAAATTGCCGCCCAGCCACAAAGCAGCAAACAAGGCCACCGACGCAGCCAGCGGCTGAAACACCGGCTTCTTGCGCAGCCACAGCCACCATACGTACACCGCTGCCAGCGCCAACGCCGCCCAAGGCTCCCAGCCACCGTCGCGGATATTGAGAATGCTCAGCGGCTGCGCCAGGTACTCGTCGGCATAACGCGCCACAAAACCCAGACGCGCCGCCACCAAGGCGAGCAATGGCAGCAACCAGGTATGCGGCGCCACCACCAGCCCACGTTTGCGCGCCCAGCGCATCAAGCACTGCTCCGCCACCAGGTAAGCCAAGGCCAACACCAGCAAAGCCCAAGGCAAAGCAAACGGCCCGATCTGAAAACTAGCGCCCATCAACATGCTTTCACAGACAAATGACAAACTGCTGCAACCAGTAGTTGCAGCAGTGCTTCCTCAGCGTCTGAGCAGTTTATGGGCCGTTGGTTCCTTGGAGCGCTGGCGCCACTCGCAATGTCTCCGATCTCTCAACTCCTGCAAGCGTAGCCTGCGGAAATAAAGCCTTTCCCCTTGCCAATGGAGTCAGAGTATTGGATGGCCAGGTTCGAGATCATCAAAGCATGGACCAAAATCATCAGCACGCTGCACCAGACAATTGGCCGTTTGCTGTCCAGATCTTGCGGCAGCCAATCCTCCTGAAAATGGATCAGGCCATAGGCAATGCCGGTGATGCACCAGCTGAATGCGAGCATGCTCCAATCGATGTCCGGGCTGGCTTCGCAGCGCGAGAAGTAGCTCCAGATATTGAAGGCCAGGAGAATGATCAGAACGATGGCAGGGTGGTAGAACAGGCTTGGCATAAGCGCCCGACTGTAGTGGTGCGCCGTCCAAGCAGTCTTGCCCTGCAGCAACGGTGGTGCATGTACGGGTTGAACGCTCTTGCTCACCACACATCACCCGCTCACAAAAAAGAGGGCCAGGCCCTCTTTGTCTGCAACAAGTAGCGATGCAGCCATACTGCAGCAGCCGCTCAATAGCGCATTCACTGGTCCTCGCTCACCAGTTTGACATTGCAATAGGCCTGCAGGCCTTCGATGCCGCATTCCGAGCCCCAGCCGCTTTCTTTGACCCCGCCAAACGGTGCTTCGGACATCGATATGTTGAGCGTGTTGATGCCCAGCATGCCGGTTTCCACGCCGTTGGAGAGTTGCTGGCGCACGCCGCTGTCTTGCGTGAAGGCATAGGCGGCCAGGCCGTATTGCAGGCGGTTGGCGCGGCGCAGGGCCTCGGCCATGTCGTCGACCGGGTTGATGAGTGCGACGGGGCCGAAGGGCTCTTCGTTCATCAGGCCAGCGTCTTCGTCCACATTGCTCAGCACCGTGGGTTCCCAGAAGAAGCCAGGGCGCTCCATGCGCTTGCCGCCGGTGTGCAAGGTGGCGCCGCGTTTTTGTGCGTCAGCGATCAGGCGGGTCAGTGCTTCGATGCGGCGCGGGTTGGCCAGTGGGCCCATGTTGCTGGCTTCGTCCAGGCCATTGCCGACCTTGAGCTTTTTGGTGCGTTCAACAAAGGCCGCCACAAAGCTGTCGAACACATCGCGGTGCACATAAAAGCGCGTGGGCGAGATGCAAACCTGGCCTGCGTTGCGGAACTTGCCCGCCACCAAAGCGTCGGCGGCCTTGTTGATGTCGGCATCTTTCCAGACGATGACGGGCGCATGGCCACCCAGCTCCAGCGTGGCGCGCTTCATGCTTTTGGCCGCTTGCGAGGCCAGCATTTTGCCCACGGCGGTGGAGCCGGTGAAAGAGAACTTGGCCACCTCGGGTTGGTCCAGCAGGTAGCCCGAGACCTCAGCCGGCACGCCAAACACCATATTCAGCACGCCAGCGGGCAAGCCGGCATCGTGCAGCACGCGCACCAGCTCTTGCGCGGTGGCGGGGGTTTCTTCGGCCGGTTTGAGGATGAGCGTGCAACCTGCGGCCAGAGCGCCTGCGATCTTGCGCGCAGGCGTGATGGCGGGAAAGTTCCAAGGCGCAAATGCAGCGCAGACGCCGACTGGCTCATGGTGCACGGCAATGCGCTGTGTGGGCGTTTTGCCTGGCACCAGACGGCCGTAGTTGCGGCGGCCTTCCTCGGCATACCAGTCGTAGGTGTCGGCGGCGGCCAGCACTTCGAGCTTGGCTTCGCGCAGCGGTTTGCCTTGCTCCAAGGTCATGCAGGTGGCGATGTGGTCGGCGCGCTCGCGGATCAAGCTGGCGGCCTTGCGCAAGATGTCCGAGCGCGCCAGCGGCGATGTGCGTTTCCAGCCGGGAAAAGCGGCCTGCGCGGCTTGCAGAGCGGCTTGCAGATCGGCCGGGCTGGCGTGCGGCAGATCGCCCAGCACCGATTCGTCTACCGGGTTGAACACCGGCTCGGTCTTGCGGCCCGCAGCGGGTTGCCATTGGCCGTTGATAAACAACTGCAATTGTGGATAAGCGTGTGACATGTTTGCCTCCTGGTGGTGTTTTAAATGCACAACGCGGTCTTCACCGAGATGAGACCGCGTTGCGTTGTGGATAAAGCTGTGCCTATTTCTTCACCAGCGGACATTTGCCGTCTGCCAGGGGGCGGAAGGCCTTGTCGCCGGGGATGGTGGCCAGGATCTTGTAGTAGTCCCACGGGCCTTTCGATTCTTCGGGCGATTTGACTTGCGCCAGGTATAGGTCGTGCACCATGCGGCCGTCTTCGCGCACGTAGCCGTTCTGGCTGAAGAAGTCTTCGAGCTTGTGGGTTTTGAGGTACTGGGTGACGGCCGGGCCGTCGTCCGAGTTGATGGCAGCCACCGCTTTCAGGTACTGGGTGACGGCCGAGTAGGTGCCTGCGTGCACCATCGAGGGCATGGTTTTCTTGCCCATGCGTTCGTAGAACTTTTGCGCAAAGGCGCGGGTTTCGGGCGTGCGGTCCCAGTAGAAGGCGGTGGCAAAGGTCAGGCCCTGGGCGGTTTTGAGGCCGAGCGAGTGCACGTCCTGGATGAACATGAACTGCGGCGCCACCGTCTGGTTTTTCATCAGCCCAAACTGGTTGGCCGATTTGATGGCGTTGATGGTGTCGTTGCCTGCGCTCACCAAGGTGACGACCGAGGCTTTGGATTCTTGCGCCTGCAGCACGAAAGAGGAGAAGTCGCTGGCGTTGAGCGGGAAGTTGGTGCGTCCCACGATCTTGCCGCCACCCTTGCTGACGATGTTGTTCACCGTCTCGGCGCCGGCTTTGCCAAAGGCGTAGTCGACGGCCATGATGTACCAGTCTTTCTTGCCTTTTTCGAGCATGGCGTGCGCCACGCCGCTGGCCATGGCGTAGGTGTCGTAGGTGTAGTGAATGGCGGTGGGAATGCAGGCTTCGCTGGTCAGGCCGTCAGAGGCGCCGCCGGAGGTGAGCACCAGTTTGTTGCGCTCTTTGGCCAGGTTGTACACGGCCATGGCCACGGCGGAGTTGTTGAGGTCGACCACCACGTCCACGCCATCGGTGTCGAACCAGGTGCGCGCGCGGCTGGAGCCCACGTCGGCCTTGCCTTGGTGATCGGCAAACACCACTTCGATTTTCTTGCCCGCCACCGTGCCGCCAAAGTCTTCCACCGCCAGCTTGGTGGCTTCGACCGAGCCGCGCCCCGCCGTGTCGGCATAGGGGCCGGACATGTCGCTGAGCACCGCAATTTTCACCACATCCCCCGAGATGCCCTGGGCCTGTGCAGGCAAGGCGGCAGCGGCCACCGAGGCCGCCGCTGCGGCCAACACGCTCCAATGCTTGGCTGTGAAACGCTTCATGTCTGTCTCCTTTTTTATCGTGCAACGGCCAGGGCAGGCTGGCCAGGTTCAGGACTTTTTGACCAGCGAGCAGGTCGATTTGCTCAAGGGGCGGAAGGCTTCGTCGCCCGGAATCGTGGACAGCACCTTGTAGTAATCCCACGGCGCTTTGGACTCTTCGGGCTTTTTCACCTGCACCACATACATGTCGTGCACCATGCGGCCGTCTTCACGAACATAGCCGTTTTGCGAGAAGGCGTCGTTGATCTTCATCTTTTTGAGCTGGGCTGCCACGGCCAGGCCGTCGTCCGTGCCCGCCTCTTTGACCGCTTGCAGGTAGGTCATGACCGCCGAGTAATCGCCGGCCTGCACCATCGACGGCATTTTCTTCATGCGCTCGAAATAGCGCTGCGCCCAGGCACGCGATTCGGGCGTACGGTCCCAGTAGAAGGCGGTGGCAAAGGTCATGCCCTGGCCGTACTTCAGGCCCAGGCCGTGGATGTCGTTGATGAACATGAGCTGCGGCACCAGCACCTGGTTTTTGGTGAGACCAAAATCGTAGGCCGCCTTGATGGTGTTGACCGTGTCGTTGGTGGCGTTGGCCAAAGTCACCACCTGGGCCTTGCTGGCCGCAGCCTGGGTGACGTAAGAGGAGAAATCGCTGGCGTTGAGCGGGTGCGCCACCTGGCCGACGATCTTGCCGCCACCGCCTTCGACAAACTCGGTGGCGGTGGAGGCCATGGCCTTGCCGGCCGCGTAGTCGACCGAGATGATGAACCAGTCTTTCTTGCCTTGCGCCAGCACGCCTTTGACGGCGGCATTGGTCATGGCATAGGTGTCATAGGTGTAGTGCACCAGCGTGGGGCCGCAGTGCTCGTTGGTGAGCGCGGTGGAGACGGCGCCGGTGTTCATGATCGTTTTGTTGCGCTCGCGGGCCAGGCCGTTGACGGCAATGGCCACGGCCGAGTTGTTCATGTTCATGATCATGTCGACACCTTCTTTGTCGAACCACTCGCGCGCCTTGGTCGATGCCACGTCGGCCTTGTTCTGGTGGTCGGCAAAGACCAGCTCGATCTTCTTGCCCAGCACGGTGCCGCCAAAGTCGGCAATCGCCATCTTGGCCGATTCGACCGAGCCCTTGCCAGCCGTGTCGGCGTACAGGCTGGACATGTCGCTGAGCACGGCAATTTTCACCACATCGCCCGAAATGCCCTGCGCCTGGGCAGCGCCCAGGCAGGCGAACATCGATGCCAGTGCAACCATGGATTTCTTCATTGTCTGTCTCCGTCTCTTGTAATAAAGCTATGCATCCTAGTGGTTTCCAGCCTGGGGGCTTTTGCCTTTATGAAGCCATGTCTTCGCCATTGCCAAAGCCCGGGAAACCCTGATAGTGCTTCCCCGGATGGCCGCCCGGCTGCGGCCCTGTCTCCTGGGTTGATCAAGTGCTGACAAACCCCCTCTTCCGCAACCAATAATTGCGCCAGCAGGCGATATCGCCCATGCTCGACCATCCGCCTTTACACGAAGAAAGACTCTGCAATGACACCGTCGATGTCAAGCCAATACCAGGCAGCCCTGGATGCAGGCAAGTTCGAAATCCAGCGCTGCAAAGCCTGCCAGCAGGCCATTTTTTACCCCCGCGAGCTGTGCCCGCATTGCGGCAGCGACCAGCTCGCCTGGGAACAGCCCTCGGGCAAAGGCACCGTGTACTCGACCACGGTGATCCGGCGCAAGCCCGATGCCGGCGGCGATTACAACGTGGCGCTGATCGACCTGGCCGAGGGCCCACGCATGATGAGCCGCGTGGAGGGCGTGGCGCCAGCCGAAGTGAAGATTGGCATGGCAGTGCAGGCCGAGGTCGTGCAGCAGGGCGGCAAGGGCCTGGTGGTATTCAAGGCCGCATAAAGAGAAAAGACAAGGACAACCATGGCACAAGTACACACCAGCAATGGCCTGCGCGCGCTGCGCGGCAAGGCCGCCATCAGCGGCGTTGCCACCTACGGCTGCGGCGAGGCGCCCGGCTCTGACGACATGATGCTGCTGGCACGCGCCGCGCACGCTGCCGTGGCCGATGCCGGCCTGAGCATGCAAGATATTGACGGCCTGGCCACCTGCAGCGTCAACGCCACCATGTGGCCGATGCCGGTGATCGAGCACCTGGGCATCAACCCCAACTACGTCAACGGCACCATGGTGGGCGGCTCCAGCTTTATCGCCCATTTGCTGCCCTCCATCATGGCGCTGGAGGCGGGCCAGTGCAATCACGTGCTGGTCTGCTACGGCAGCGCACAGCGCTCGGCCGCTTTCGGCCGCAAGGAATCCACAGCGGCGCGCAAGTTCATGGACCCGCAGCTGTTCGAGCACCCGTTTGATCCGGTCATGCCCGTCTCGGCCTATGCCATGGCCGCAGCGCGCCACATGCACCAGTACGGCACCACGCGCGAGCAACTGGCCGCCGTGGCCGTGGCTGCCCGCCAATGGGCGCAAAAGAACCCCGAAGCCTTCATGCGCGATCCGCTGACGATCGAAGACGTGCTCAAGGCCCGCCCGATTGCCGACCCTTTCACCGTGCGCGATTGCTGCCTGGTGACCGACGGCGCCGGCGCCTTTGTGCTCAGCCGCGCCGAAGACGCGAAGCAAGGCCCGAACGCGCCCATCTACGTGCTGGGCAATGCCACGGCCTGCTGGAACCGCCAGATCTCCTCCATGCCCGATCTGACGGTGACTGCCGCCAGCCAATCGGGCGCGCAAGCCTTTGCCATGGCCGGCCTGCAAGCCAAAGACATGGATGTGGTGGAGCTGTACGACGCCTTCACCATCAACACCTTGCTCTTCCTCGAAGATCTGGGCTTTGTCAAAAAGGGCGAAGCCGGTGCCTTTGTGGCCAGCGGCGCCATCGCGCCCGGCGGCAGCCTGCCGGTCAATACCAACGGCGGCGGCCTCTCGTGCGTGCACCCCGGCATGTACGGCATTTTTGCTTTGATCGAAGCCGTGCGCCAGCTGCGCGGCAACTGCGGCGAACGCCAGGTAGCCGGTGCACAACTGGCCTTGGCGCATGGCAATGGCGGCACCTTGTCGAGCCAGGCCACCGCGATTCTTGGTACCGCCGCCACCCTGTAACCCGCGATTGGAGAGCCTCCCATGATCCGAGACAACGAAACCCTGGAAGCCCTGCTCGACAGCGTGCGCCGCTTTGTGCGCGAGCGCCTGGTGCCGGCCGAGAACGAAGTGGCCGAGACCGACGAGATCCCCGAAGCCATCGTGCAGGAGATGCGCGATCTGGGCCTGTTCGGCCTGACCATCCCCGAAAAATTTGGCGGCCTGGAGCTGACCATGGAAGAGGAAGTGCGCGTACTGCTGGAGCTGTGCCAGACCTCGCCCGCCTTCCGCTCAGTGATTGGCACCACGGTCGGCATCGGCTCGCAAGGTATCTTGATGGACGGCACGCCCGAGCAGCAGGCGCTGTGGCTGCCCAAGCTGGCCACCGGCGAGGTGATTGCTTCGTTCGCGCTGACCGAGCCAGAGGCCGGCTCGGACGCCGCCTCGCTGCGCACCACGGCCATCAAAGAGGGCGATCACTACATCGTCAACGGTACCAAGCGCTTTATCACCAACGCGCCGCACGCCGGCATGTTCACGCTGATGGCGCGCACCAACCCGGCCGACAAGGGCGCGGGCGGCGTGTCTTCGTTCATCGTCGATGCCAAGACGCCCGGCATCAGCTTTGGCAAGTACGACAAAAAAATGGGCCAGCGCGGCGCCCACACCTGTGACGTGATTTTTGACAACGTCAAGGTGCCCGCCGCCAACCTGATCGGTCTGCAGGAAGGCCGCGGCTTCAAGACGGCGATGAAGGTGCTGGAAAAAGGCCGCATCCACATCGCGGCCGTGGCCGTGGGCTGCGCCAAGCGCATTCTGCGCGACGCGCTGCAGTACTCGCTGGAGCGCAAGCAGTTCGGCCAGGCGATTTGCGATTTTCAGCTGGTGCAAGCCATGCTGGCCGACAGCCAGGCCGAGCTGTACGCCGCCGAGTGCATGACGATTGATGCCGCTCGCCGCCGCGACGACGGCCAGAACGTGTCGACCGAGGCATCTAGCGCCAAGATGTTCGCCACCGAAATGTGCGGCCGCGTGGCCGACCGTGCGGTGCAGATTCTGGGCGGCTCGGGCTATATGGCCGAATACGGCATTGAGCGCTTCTACCGCGATGTGCGCCTGTTCCGCCTGTACGAGGGCACGACGCAGATCCAGCAGATCATCATTGCGCGCAACATGGTGCGCGAAGCGCGGGCCAACGCATGAGCACGATGAGCGCCCCCGAGCGCCAGCGCATGAGCATCGAAGACCTGAACAGCCGCGTGCCGTTTCTGCGTCTGATCGGTGCCCGCCAAGACCCGAACTTCGACGACGGCATCGTGCGCGTGCACCTGCCCGATCTGCGCGAAGAGCTGTGCAACCAGCTGCCCGCCGCGCACGGCGGCATTTTGATGACGCTGCTCGATGTAGCCATGTCGCGGGCAGCCGTGCTGGCGCCGGGCGCGCCTTCGAGCACCGCCGTCACGGTAGAGATGTCGTCGCGCTTCATCTACCCCGGCCGCGGCCCACTGGTGGCCGAAGGCTGGGTCATCAACCAGGGCCGCTCGCTGTGCACCTGTCAGGCCAATATCTACGACGCAGAGCGCCGCATCCTGGCCACCGCCCAAGGCACGTTCAAATACTGGAAAGCCCACGCCTACGACAAACCCGCCGAAGGCGGTGCATAAGTACGGGGGCAAGTGCGGCAATGTGAACAAGTCGCTGGATAAGCAGGCTCCGGCCAGCGCCAGCTGCCGTTTTCCACCGACTTATCCCCAACAACAACGCGACCCGAAGGTCGCGTTTGTTTTGGAGCTAGTCAGGTATTCGGCATTCCAACAGCAACGTTGGCAGCGAGCAGAGCACTCTTAGCTTCCACTGCAATGGCGAGATGAATCCGTAGGCTAGGCGTCTGGGGCGCAGACAGTACACGTGTACGGCAAGGCCCAGCAACAACGCATACGGGTTCATATCGCCATCTCAAAACGAAGACTGCTGAAACCCGCACCAGCGACAACATCCGGCACAACACCCGTGCAAACCGGAAATCCCCTGGACCTTGCTATTTCTCTGGCAGCTCGATCTTGACTTCGAGGACTTCGAGATTGTCTTGGCGCTCCAGATTGACCCGCACGTCATCCGGATTCACCGACACGTACTTGGCAATCACCGCCATCAGCTCTTTTTGCAGCGCCGGCAGGTAATCGGGCTGGTTGTTGCTGCGGCCCGTGCGCTCGTGCGCCAGAATGATCTGCAGGCGCTCTTTGGCGACCGAGGCCGTCTTTTTCTTTTCACCCAGAAACAGGGACAGCAGGGACATACCGCTTACCTCCCGAAAATACGTTTGAAGAAGCCCGGCTTTTGCGCGTCGGTAAAGCGCATCGGCTTGTCTTCGCCCAGAAAGCGCGACACCACGTCTTTATAGGCTTCGGACACATCGGTGTTGGCCAGGTTGATAGCGGGCGTGCCCTGGTTCGAGGCCTGCAGCACCGATTCGGACTCGGGGATTACACCGATCAGCGGAATGCGCAGAATGTCCTGGATGTCTTCCAGCGACAGCATCTGGCCGTCCTGCACGCGGTTGGGGTTGTAGCGCGTGATCAGCAGGTGCTCCTTGATGGGAGTGCCGCTTTCCACCGCGCGCTTGGTCTTGGAGCTGAGCATGCCCAGGATGCGGTCCGAATCGCGCACCGAAGAGACCTCAGGGTTGGTCACCACCAGCGCCTCGTCGGCGAAGTGCATGGCCATCAGCGCGCCGCTTTCAATGCCAGCGGGCGAGTCGCAGATGATGTATTCAAAGTCCATGCCCGCCAGATCCTTGAGGATCTTCTCGACGCCGTCTTGCGTCAGCGCTTCCTTGTCGCGGGTTTGCGAAGCCGCCAGGATGTACAGGTTGTCGAGCTGCTTGTCCTTGATCAGCGCCTGGTTCAGGTTGGCCTCACCCTGGATCACATTGATCAGGTCATAGACCACGCGGCGCTCGCAGCCCATGATCAGGTCCAGGTTGCGCAGGCCGACGTCAAAGTCGATCACCGCGGTTTTGTGCCCGCTCAATGCCAGACCGGCCGCAAAGCTTGCACTGGTGGTGGTTTTACCAACTCCGCCTTTGCCGGAAGTTACAACGACGATTTTTGCCATCTTTCGATCCGTTCCCTTTACGTCCTCAATTGTTCAAAGCCCGGGCGGGCATCCCCTCAAGCCTGCGCCGCCTAGAGCGGCTCGATCAGCAGTTTTTCGCCATCCAGCCGCACCATGGCCGGTTTACCGGCCACTTCGGGCGGCAGATCCGCATCGACTGTACGGTAGATACCGGCAATCGAGACCAGTTGCGGTTCAAAGCAGGTGCAATAAATGCGCGCCGATGTATCACCTCGCGCCCCCGCCACCGCACGGCCACGCAGCGGGCCATACACATGCACGTTGCCGTCAGCTATCACCTCGGCCCCATAGCTGACGATGGTGTTCACCACCACATCGCTGCCCGCCGCATACACCTGCTGGCCCGAGCGCATGGGCTTATCCACCAACACGGTGGTTTTGGCAGGCAGCTGCACCTCTTTGACGACTTCGACCTCGTGGATCACCTCGCGCACCTCGGGCTCTTGCGGCTCAGCCCGGCGCACGGGCGGTGCTTCGGGCGCGGCGGCCAGACCGGCGGCATGCGCCTGGGCCATTTGTGCAGCACTGCCGCCGCGCACTGCTACCGGCGTGGTGCGGTACTGGCGCAGCAAGGCGATGAGGGCGGGGAAATCGATGGCTTCGTCGGCCTCGCGCAGCTGCGCCAGGTCGATCAGCACCGGATCGTTGTCGAAAAAAGTGGAATCGCTGCCAAAGCGCTCGGTGAACTCGCTCGCCAGCTGCGCAGTGTCCGTGGAGCGCAGAGCAAATGCGACCACCGGCAACTGGGCGCTTTTCATATCAAAACCGCTGCGTTGCGTCGTTTCAGCTGACATGGATAGATAGAGCCGATGGATGGACAGGACTGTAATCGGCAAAGTGTAACCTGCTTGGCACGAATCACCGCCCCGCCTCGCCGCTTTTGCCGGGAAAGCGCTGCAATGGCAACACTCTTTTACCAATACCGGCGCCCCGGCTGACAGCCGCTCGCAAAAAGGGGCGCCGAAGCGCCCCTGTTTGGAGTGTGCCTGACGGCTTGGCGTCCATCAGTGCAGCTTGTTGCCGCAGTGCTCGCAGAACATGTCGTCCTTGCCGACCACCTCAAAGCAGCTGTTGCAGCGCGGCAGGGCCGCAGCCGCTGGTGCGGCTTGGGGAGCCGGAGCAGGCGCTGGCACCGGGGCCGGGGCTGGCACTGGAGCCGGTGCGGGAACAGGAGCTGGCGCAGGGACTGGTACTGGTGCAGGCGCAACCACTGGCGGCGTCACCGGCGCAGGCGTCGGTGCGGGCGCTGGCGTAGGCACCGGAGCCACAACTGGAGCCGCAATGGGAGCCGGTGCAGGCGTCGGGGCCGGTACTGGCGCGACCACGGGCGGCACCACTGGCGCAGCCACTGGAGGCGTCACCGGCGCAACCGTTACGCCCGAGGCTGCACTGGCCGCCGCTTGCGCTGCCAAGCCGGTGGCGGCTACGGCTGCTGCGGCAGGCGCCACCACGGGAGCAGCAGTCACCGGGCTGGCCGTGGGCGTGCTGACAGGTGCCGCAGGCGGAACCTGGGCCGTTGCTGGTGCCGCCACAGGAGCGGGAGCAGGCACTGGCGCGGAGCCAAAGATATCCACAGGCGTTGCTGCCGGGGTGGCCACGGGTGCTGGCACTTGTGCTGCCGCGCCGGGCGCTGGCTGCTCTTGGCCTGCTGCAGGCGCTGCAGCGTTGTGCGCGGCCTGGCGCACCTTGTCGGCGGCTTCGCGGGCTTTCTCTTGGGCCTGGCGCGCTTTTTCGCGGGCCTTGGCAATGCCGGCCTGCAGGCTGGCTTCGGTGGCGGTGTCGCTCAGGCCTTCGGTAGCCAGCAGATAGATCAGGTTGTAGCCCATGAACATGACTTGCATCAGCAGCGCCATGACCACCGACATGATGACCAGGCTCGACAGCGCCAGCGCCACCACGGCGCCCACCGAGCCACCCATGGCATGCATGTTGCCCATGCCGCCAAAACCGCCACCCAAGCCCATGAGCATGCTGCTGCCGCCGGTGATGCCGCCGGCCAGGCCGCTCATCATCATGAAGCCGGGCACGAAACCGCTGGTCAGCACCAGGTAGATGACGCCGAGCAGCATGTACAGGATCAGCACCATCACCACCACCTGGATCAGGCGCTCACGCGCTACCGCCAGCACCAGGCTGATGGCCGATTTCAGGCTGCGGCCGTCCCACAGCGCGGGCATCAGGATCGGCGCCACCAGCCAGAACAGCACGATGAACACCGAGGCGGCCAGCAACACCAGCGCCGGGTGCACAAAGAACAGCAGCACGGGGCCAATGAACGGGATCTTGCACACGTAGTACAGGATGGCCGCCACCACAAACAGCGCAATGAACAGCGCCACCAGCAGCAGCAAATACAGAATCACTTTGGGCACACAGGCCAGGCCGGCCATGAAAGCGTCCTTGAGCGAGCGCGGCTCCAGGTTCTTGGCCTTGTCGAGCAGCATGATGCCCACCGCCGCCGTACCAGCAGCAGACACCACGGCCGCCACCAAGCCCAGCAGCAAAATGCCGGCAATGCCCAAGCGCGTGCCCAAGCCAAAGAGCAGGCCGCTCACCAGCAAGGTCAGAAACATGAGCCCCATCGAACGCCACTGCGTCAATCCTTCGGTACTGCGGAGCAACTGACCGAAGTCAATTGACTTGAATTGCGCTTGTTTCAGCATGCCTTGCCTCCTGATCAGTCGAGTCTGCCGGGCCAGGGTTTGGCTTGAATCACAAAGTGCTCAATGCCTGGCGCCACGTTTTTGTCTGCCGATTTCTTGACCTCGACCGGGTTGCCCGCCTCCGTCGGTGCCGTGCCCGATTTCAGGTTCACCTTCTTGGCGCGCAAATCGCGCGGCGAGACGGTGACATAGATCGTGGCGCTGCCCCGGTTGTCGGCCATCAACGTGGCGATGTCCTTGATCGCGGTCATCGCGTCCTTGTGCTCCTGGCGCGACTTGGCGGCCCAGGGCAGATCGATCACCACCGAGTCGAGCACCTGCACATTGTGCGGAGCCTTGGCCTGGGGCGACACAAAGGCCTGCTCGGTGGTCAGCGTCTCGCTGTGCTCAATGCGTTGCTTGGGCGGCAAGCTGGCCATGGCCTCCACCGCGCGTTGGCGCAGCTCGTCAGCGGCCTGGGTTTCGGCCTTCATCTTGGCTGCCCAATCGGTGTAGACCGGCGCCACGGCGGGCTCGCGGCAGCCCGGTGGCGATGCAACGCCGCACTCCACTTGCACCGATGCCGGCGCGGGCGCGGGTGCCGGCTCTTGGGGCGGGGCCACACAACCGGCCAGCACCACGGCAGACATCAGCGCAGAAATTTTGAACATAGCCTTCACTTCTCTCTCTCCTTCAATTCAACAAATCATCCAAAGTCTGTTTGCGCGCCGGCTTGCGTGGTGCCGGTTTGGGCGCTGCCGCCTCGGCGGGGGCAGCTGCTGCCGCAGGGGCCTCCACCACGGCCGGTGCCGGTGCTGGCGCATTCACCTCGGGCATGGCCGGTACGGCGGGCTTGGCGGGCTCCATGGTTTCGTTCGGTGCCAGCGCAGCATCGGCGGGCAAGGCCGCGGGTGCGGGGGCAGGCGCAGCCACCACGGCCGGTGCCGCTGGGGCCGCTGGCGCGGGGGCAGCGCTGGGCGTGCCTGCGGTTTGCGGGCCGGTCTTGAACTTGCCCTGGGTGTTCCACCACCAAGCACCACCACCCACTACGGCGGCCAAAGCCACCACGCCCAAAGCCACCCACTTGCCCGAGCCGCCCGAAGCAGCCGGTGCCGTGGGCATGGGGTTGCGTGGCGCGTTGTTGCCGCTGGCGCGTGGCTGCACCGGGGCTGGCGCGGCAGATGTGGTGCCCGCCGCTTGGCCAGCAGCCAGTGTTCCTACTGCGGCGGCCAGGCCGGCAGCGCTGGCTGCCTTGCTGCTGCTCGGCTCGGTCTTGCCCGATTTCAGCCAATCTTGGTCCAGCTCGGCACTGGCCGGCTCAGCAGCGCGCAGGCTCGGCGGTGCGGCCACGGTGCCTGCCGTGCTGCCGCCAATCACCATGGCCGGGCTGGTGTCGATGCGCTCACCATGGCGGTCTGGCGCCGGCGCATTGCTGTCTTGCACATTGCCAAACACCAGAATGGCTTTTTCCTCTTGCGGGCTCAGCGGGGTCTTGAGGTCGCGGCGCGTGTCTTCAAAATTGGGCGCCTCCTCAAAGCGGCAACCGCATTTGTTGCAAAAACGCGCATCGCCTTTGCACAAGGCCCCGCAATCGGGACAGGTGCTGTAGGCGGCGGTGGGTGCAGCTGGCAGGCCGCGAGCAGCGGCAGGTGCCTGGGCTGAGCTGGCTACCGGCGTCGCAACAGTTGCGGCTGCCGGGCTGGCGCTGGCACCAGTGATCGGGCTGGCTGCAGGGGTGGCGGCCGGGCTTGAGGCCAGGCTGGCCGCCGGGGCGGTGCTCGCCGCCGGTACTGCCGCCGCGACCTTGCAGCCACATTTTTTGCAGAATTTGGCGCTTGCGGGCAGTGCTTCGCCGCATTGCACACAGTTCATGGTTACACCCTCCAAAGCCGGTGTGCTGTTGTTTGCAGCACACCATATGCGTTTTCAATGTCTGTTTAATTATCCATTGCCAGACCGCATGATGCCAGTCATGGCAGAGACCACGTAATTCGGTTAGTTCGTCGACGCTCACCTGCACAGCCTCTGCCGGGCTGGCCCTTGCCACGCCAGCCTACCAGCGGGCAGCCGCTTTTAAAGAGTTTCCCTCTCTCAACAATTGTTGCCAAATTCACTATGATGCAGCACCTCTGCTCTTGAGGCCGCCCGCTGGCACCCCTGTGCCGGCCCGGCGCGCCTGCCGCACCACCATGTCTGACTCTTTTCTTCCCCGCTGGCGCGAAGTGCGCCCAGGCGCCGACGATGTTGTCGCGCCCGACGAGCGCCTGCCCTGGCCACAAACCTCGGTCATGGGCGTACAACACGTCATCGCCATGTTCGGCTCGACGATTCTGGCGCCCATTTTGATGGGTTTTGACCCGAATGTCGCTATTTTGATGAGCGGTGTCGGCACCCTGATCTTCTTTTTGCTCACCGGCGGGCGCGTGCCCAGCTACCTGGGTTCGAGCTTTGCCTTTATCAGCGTAGTGGGCGCCGCCACCGCCTACAGCGGCTCGGGCCTCAACCCGAACATCGGCGTGGCGCTGGGCGGCATCATTGCCTGCGGCCTGGTCTACACCCTGGTCGGCTTTGTCGTGCAGGCGGTGGGCACCAGCTGGATCGAGCGCTTCATGCCACCGGTGGTGACCGGTGCGATCGTGGCGGTGATCGGCCTGAACCTGGCGGCCGTGCCGGTGCAGAAAATGGCCAGCAACAATTTCGAGAGCTGGATGCAAGCGATGACCTTTGTCAGCATTGGCCTGGTGGCCGTGGTGGCGCGGGGCATGGTGCAGCGCCTGTTGATTCTGGTGGGCCTGATCGTCGCATCGCTGGTTTACGCGGCGCTGACCAACGGCCTGGGCCTGGGCAAGCCGGTCGATCTGTCGGGCGTGGCCGCCGCCCCCTGGCTGGGCATGCCGCACTTCTCTGCGCCGCAGTTCAGCGCCCCGGCCATGGTTCTGATCGTGCCGATCGTCATCATTCTGGTGGCCGAAAACCTGGGCCACATCAAGGCCGTCACCGCCATGACTGGCAAGAACCTCGACCAGTACATGGGCCGCGCCTTCATTGGCGACGGTGTGGCCACCATGGTCAGCGGCAGCGTGGGTGGCACCGGCGTCACCACCTATGCCGAGAACATCGGCGTCATGGCCGCCACCCGCATCTACTCCACCGCCGTCTTCATGGTGGCTGGCCTGATTGCCCTGTTGCTGGGCTTCTCGCCCAAGTTCGGCGCGCTCATCCAGGCGATTCCGCTGCCCGTCATGGGCGGGGTCTCGATCGTGGTGTTCGGCCTGATCGCCGTGGCCGGCGCCAAAATCTGGGTGGAGAACAAGGTTGACTTCTCGCAGAACAAGAACCTCATCGTGGCCGCCATCACGCTGATCATCGGCACCGGCGAATTCACGCTCAAGTTCGGCAGCTTTGCCCTCGGCGGCATCGGTACCGCTACCTTTGGCGCGATCATCCTCTACCAGTTGCTCAATCGCGGCAGCAAGCACTGACGCGGGCGGCGCAGCCGTTTCGCCCAGTTATCCACAAGCAGCCCGGCCATGCCGGGCTTTTTACTGCGCTGATTTTGCTGCGCTGCAGCAAAAATACCGTGTGCCGCAGTACCACTTTTCCACAAGTCGGGTATTCGCCAAAAAACGGTGGTTTCGGGGGCAACGACTGTTAAGATTCGCCGACTTTTGCCGCGGCCCACCAGGCCGCGCAGGGTTGGGGTGTGCGCCGTGCAGGCACAGCTTTTCTGGCTGCCGCTTGCCAGCAGTCGCTGGCCACACCCAGGTTTCCGTAGAACGAAAACATCGTATTGGAGTCTCCCCATGTCGTTGAATGACCGCGTGCGCTGCAGCTCGCTGCACGACCGTATCATGTCGGCCGAACAAGCCGCTGCCCTGATCCCCGATGGTGCCAACGTGGGCATGAGCGGGTTTACCGGCGCCGGTTACCCCAAGGCCCTGCCGCAAGCCATTGCCGCACATGCCAAGGCCGCGCACGCTGCCGGCAAGCCCTACAAGATCAACGTCTGGACCGGTGCCTCCACCGCCGCCGAGTGCGACGGCGCCATGGCCTCGGCCCAGGCCATGGGCCAGCGCCTGCCGTTCAACACCGATCCCATCGCCCGCAAAGCCATCAATGCCGGCGAGATCGACTTCATCGACATGCACCTCTCGCATGTGGCGCAACACGCCTGGTTCGGCTTTCTGGGCCACATGGACATGGCCGTGGTCGAGGTGCTCGGCATCACCGCCGACGGCCTGCTGATCCCCTCCACCGCCGTGGGCAACAACAAAACCTGGCTGGAGATTGCCGACAAGGTGATCCTCGAGGTGAACACCAAGCCGCCGGTCGCCATGGAAGGCATGCACGACATCTACTACGGCACGGCTATCCCGCCGCGCCGCATGCCCATCAGCATGACCAACGCCGACGACCGCATTGGTGAGGCCTACCTGAAGGTCGACCTGAGCAAGGTCGTGGCCGTGGTGGAAACCCACAAGGGCGACCGCGACAACGTGTTTGCCGCGCCCGATGCCAACTCCAACACCATCGCCGCATCGATCATCGACTTTCTCTCGCACGAGATGAAAATGGGCCGCCTGCCCCAGCAAATGCTGCCCATCCAATCGGGCGTGGGCAACGTGGCCAATGCCGTGCTGGCCGGCCTGCTGACCGGTCCTTTCGAGAACCTGCTCGGCTTTACCGAAGTGCTGCAAGACGGCATGCTCGACCTGCTGCGCGCCGGCAAAATGAGCAAGGCCTCGGCCACCGCCATCTCGCTGTCTTCGGCCGCGTACAAAGACTTCGAGGACAACATCGATTTCTACCGCGAGCGCATCATCTTGCGCCCGCAAGAAATCAGCAACCACCCTGAGCTGGTGCGTCGCCTGGGCATCATCGCGATGAACTCGATGATCGAGGCCGACATCTACGGCAACATCAACTCCACCCACATCATGGGCACCAGCATGATGAACGGCATCGGCGGCAGCGGCGACTTTGCGCGCAACGGCTACCTGTCGTTCTTCGTCACGCCGTCGATCGCCAAGGAAGGCAGCATCTCCTGCATCGTGCCCATGTGCTCGCACGTGGACCACACCGAGCACGACACGCAGATCATCGTCACCGAACAAGGCCTGGCCGACCTGCGCGGCCTCTCGCCCAAGCAGCGCGCCAAGGTCGTCATCGACAAATGCGCCCACCCGGACTACCGCCCCATGCTGCACGACTATTTCGACCGCTCGATGCAGCGCTCGGCCGGTCTGCACACGCCGCACATCCTGACGGAAGCGCTGTCCTGGCACCAGCGCTACTTGGACACCGGCACCATGAAAATCGCCTGATCACGCCAAGCTGACAAAAGGCCCCGTACTGCAGTGCTGCAGAACGGGGCTTTTTTGCGCGCTGTGCGCTAGCTAAATCTGAAAATCCACCGTCGCCGCTTCGCCAGAAGCAGGCCTTTGCGCAGGCTGCTCGGGCTCTGGCTCAGAGCTTGGTCCGCTGCGGCCATGCAAGGCGATATCGGCGTTGTCCAAGGCGCGTGCGCAGCTGGCGGCAAACAGCAAAATGGCGGACGAAAAATAGATCCACATCAGCAGCACCACGAGCGAGCCTGCTGCGCCGTAAGCCGACACCACCGCTGCGGTCGACAAATACCAGGCCAGCACCTGCTTGCCCACGGTAAACAGCAGCGCACCAATGGCAGCGCCAGCCACCAGGTAGCGCATGCGCGGCTTGTCGCCCGTGCCAATGCGCATCATGCCGACGAACAGCGTCACCGTGATGATGAAAGACACCGCCTCGTTCACCACGCCCAGCAAAATGCCCGGCGCCTCGATGTGCAGTACCGTGCCAGCCCAGCGCGTAGTCATGCTCAGCACGGTGGTAATCACCAGCGAGATCAGCATCAAAAAGCCCAGCACCAGGATATAGCCCAGGCCGCGCAAACGCTGCAGCAAAGACCACCACCAGGGCGCACCGCTTGTGTCTCTTTCCACACCGTGGTTCCACAAACGCTCCAGCGAGGTTTGCAGTTCCACAAACACACCGGTTGCGCCCGACAGCAGCATGACAAAACCGACCAAGGACGCTATCAGCCCCTGCGACGGCGTCTGTGCACTGCTCAACGCGCCGCTCACCACGCTGGCCACCTGCGAGCCCATGATGTCTTCCACCTGGTGGATCAGATTTCTCTCGATATACGAGCGGTCCAGCCACCAGCCCATCACGCCCACCAGCAGCAACAGCAAAGGCGCCAGGCTCAGCATGCCGTAGAACGACATGGCCGCGCTCATGCGCAAACCATCGGCCCCCAGCCACAGCTGGGTCGCGTTGTAAAAGGGGCGGAACGGGTTGAGTTTGTGCTGCACCTTTTGCAGCAGCGCTAGGTCTTTCTGGGCCATGCCGCGATTCTGGCATTGGCGCAGCCCCAGCGCTGTCGGTCTGCTTCCACAGCTGAAGGCATCCATGGCTGTGCTAGCAAGCAATGTTGTACATCCCCAACTCGCGGCTTCGCCAGGCCCGATAGCAAGTGAAATCGCGCTGGCCACGCCCAGAGCGGCCACCATGGATGACCGCGCCTGGACGCCAGGGGCACGGGCCCCCGGGACACAAGACTTGGACGCTCAGCGCAAATGGTGCACTTGCTGCAGGCCGTAAACCTGCATGGGCAGCCCTTCTTGCCGCGCTTTGAGCTGCAGCGCCAGGTACAGCGAATAGTGGCGCGACTGGTGCAGGTTGCCGCCGTGGAACCACAGCTGCGGCTGCTGCGTGGGCTTCCACATGTTGCGCTGCTCGCCTTCCCAAGGGCCAGGGTCCTTGGTGGTGTCCGAGCCCAGGCCCCAGACCTTGCCCACCTTGTCGGCCACTTGCTGGTTGATGAGATCGGCCACCCAGCCGTTCATCGAGCCATAGCCGGTGGCGTACACCACCAGGTCGGCGGGCAGCACGGTGCCGTCGGTCAGCACGACGGCGTCTTCCGTCAAATGGCTGATGTCCTTGTTCTTGCCCGCTTGCAGTTGGATGCTGCCGTCGATCACCAGATCGCAGGCGCCCACGTCGATGTAGTAGCCCGAGGCTCGGCGCAGGTACTTCATGAACAGGCCCGAATTGTCGTCGCCAAAATCGAGCATGAAACCGGCGTCCTCCAGCTTCTGGTAGAACTCGGCGTCGCGCTCGCGGATGCGGTCGTACACGGGCACCTGGAAGTCGGCCATGATGCGGTAAGGCAGCGATGCAAAGATCAAGTCGGCCTTCTTCGTCGTCACGCCGCTGGCCACTGCGCGCTCCGAATACAGATCGCCCAGGCCAATATCCATCAGCGAATCCGAGCGCACGATGTGCGTGGACGAGCGCTGCACCATGGTCACATCCGCCCCGTGCTCCCACAGCGCTGCGCAAATGTCGTGGGCCGAGTTGTTGGCACCGATCACCACCACTTTTTTGCCCGCATAAGCATCGGGCCCGTGGTGCTGCGACGAGTGCTGCTGGTCGCCCTTGAAAACATCCTGCCCCTTGATTTTCGGGATGTTCGCCTTGCCCGACATGCCGGTGGCAAACACCAGCTGCTTGGGGCGCAGCACGATCTGGCGGCCCTCGCGCTCCACCGTCACTTCCCACTCCTGCTTGGCCTCGTCAAAACGCGCGTTCAAGCAGTTGGTGGACGACCAGTAGTTCACCTCCATCACGCGGGTGTACATCTCCAACCAATCGCCAATCTTGTCCTTGGGCGCGAACACGGGCCAGTTGTCGGGGAAAGGCAGATAAGGCAGGTGGTCGTACCAGACGGGATCGTGCAGGCAGAGCGATTTGTAGCGGTTGCGCCATTGGTCGCCCGGGCGTGGCTGGCGGTCGATCACAATGTGCGAAACACCCAACTGACGCAGCCGCGCACCCAGCGCAATACCGCCTTGGCCGCCACCAATCACCAACACATAGGGCTGGCGGCTCAGGCCCAGTTCGGCGGCCTCGTCCTGCTTGTGGTCCAGCCAGGTCTTGCGGCCACGGCGAATGCCGTGCTCTGCGCCCATGGGGCGGCGCGTGCCCAGCGGCTCTTCAAAACCCTTGAGCTCCTGCACCGCGCTCAGCAACGTCCAGATGTGCCCGTCCTTGATGCGCAAATGGCCCACACCGCGTGCGTGGCGCACATCGATCACCAGCCAGGCGGAGATCACGCCGTCGGCCTCTTCCACCGTCTCGCGCTCGTCCAGGCTGAACACCACGGGCGCGGCCGCGTCGAGCTGCGCAGCCAGCATGTCGGCTATCTGCGCCTGGCCTTCCAGGGTTTTGAGGTTCCAGGTGAGCAGAACCAGATCGCGCCAGAAACTTTCTTCGGCAAACAGCTGGCTCGCGCCAGCAAAATCGCGCCGGGCCAAGGCCTGGTTGAGTTGATCGAGCACGGCCTGCGCCGTGGCGGCGGGCGTTGTTGCAGTCATGTCTTGTCTCCTTGTTGCTTGTGTTGCGCCTGCCCAAGGGCGGCACGCCACTGCTTTTGCAAAGCCTGTGCCAAGCGGCCATGCTGCGCTGCAACCTCCTCGCGAGCTGCGGCCGCATTGCGGGTTTGCCTGCAAGCGGCTGGCAACAAGCCCTGGCGCAGCAAATGCAACACCTGTTGCATCAGCGCTTTTGCACTGCACCACGTGTTGCGGGTTACTCTTCATTGGCAGCGCCCGGGGGCTGGTCCAGAATCGCCCAGGTGTTTGCAGGAGACCCGCCATGCCAGTGCAAAGCTATAGCGCCCACGTCCAGGAACTCGAAGCCTTTGGCATGGGCTATCCGCTGCACGGCCAAGAGCGCGACCGCGCCGTGCTCGGCAGTTGGCGCCGCTGCATAGACCAGCACCGACTCGACCCCAGCCACACCAGCGACGCGCACATCGTGCCCGCCGGCCAGCTGCGCGCCCACCAAGAGGAATCGGAGCCACTGATCCACATTGCGCGCAGCGGGCTGGAGCGCCTGTACCAACAGCTCAAGGGCCTGGATTACGTGCTGCTGCTCGCCGACCAGCATGGCGTGGCGGTAGATTTTCTCGGCCACGACCGCCACGCCAGCGACCTGCGCAACGCCGGGCTGTACCTGGGCGCGCAGTGGCGCGAAGACACGGCCGGCACCTCGGCCGTAGGCACATGTCTGGCCACTGGCGAAGCGATCACCGTGCACCAGAGCGACCATTTCAACTTCACGCACACCACGCTGTCTTGCTCGGCCGCGCCCATCTACAACCTGCAAGGCGAACTGGCAGCGGTGCTCGACTTGTCGCTCCTGCGCTCGCCCGCCGAACGCGCCAGCCAGCAAATGGCACTGCACTTGGTGACAGCCGCCGCACGCCGCGTGGAGCTGGCCAACCTGATGGCGCAATCGGGCTCCGACTGGGTGCTGCGCCTGGCGCAATCGCCCGATTTTCTGGATGTGGACACCGATGTCACCCTCAGTATCGACCCGCGTGGCCGCATCCGCGCCATGACGCATGCCGGCGCCCGCATGCTGGCCACCAGCGCCGGGCTCGACTGGCGCCAACGCCAATTGCTGGCGGGCAAACCGCTGTCGCATTTTTTCGATGTAGACACCAACCAGCTGCCGCTGCTGATGCGCGACCGGCCCGCGCTGGAGCGCATCTTGCGCGCCCGCGATGGCAGCATCTGGTTTGCCTTGGCATTGGCGCCGCAAGAGCGCAGCCGTGCACCCGCCACCAGCCGCCCCAGCTTGCAACCCGCTCTGCAAGCGCTGGATACGGGCGATGCTGCCGTGCGCCAGGTACTGCAAAAAGCCGCCAAGCTGGCTCCGCAAAATCTGCCGATTCTGGTGCAGGGCGAAACCGGCAGTGGCAAAGAATTTCTGGCCCGCGCCCTGCACGCGGCCAGCGGCCGAAGCGGGGCCTTCATCGCCATCAACTGCGCGGCCATCCCCGAGGCCCTGCTGGAGAGCGAGCTCTTTGGCTACCTGCCCGGCACCTGGACCGGCGGCGCCAGCAAAGGCCGGCCCGGCCTGATCGAAGCGGCTGATCACGGCACTTTGTTCCTCGACGAAATTGGCGACATGCCGCTCACACTGCAAGCCAAACTGCTGCGCGTATTGTCCGAATCAGAAATCACGCCCTTGGGCGCACGCGCACCGCGCAAGGTTGATATTCGCGTGATCTCGGCCTCGCACCGCCCGCTGGCCGAGTTGGCTGCAGCCGGCAGCTTCCGCAGCGATTTGCTCTACCGCCTGAACGCTGCCGAGCTGCGCCTGCCCGCACTGCGTGAGCGCAGCGATATCAGTACGCTGGCCAAACGCATGCTCGCCCATCTGGGATGCAATTTGCCGATCAGCGAAACCGCGCTGGCCGCCTTGCAATCACACCACTGGCCGGGCAATCTGCGCGAGCTGCACAACGCGCTGCGCTACGCCGCTGCTCTGGCCGATCAGCAAATCGACACCGCCCACTTGCCCGATGCGCTGCAAGCCACCACGGCGATGGCGGCTGACAGCGCAACGCCACAACCTGCCCCTGCGGCCAGCCTGGAACAAGTGCTGGCCCAGTGCAACGGCAATGTCTCCGAAGCCGCCCGCTTGCTGGGCGTGAACCGCTCCACCATCCACCGCCGCATCCAGCGCCAGCAACTGAGCCGCAGCTTCAGCAAGCCGGGCTGAGCGCAGCCCTCCGCAAAGCGGCAGCGGAAACACCAGCGCGGTGAGCGCAGCGCCCGATAATCAGCCCATGCCCAAACACCGCTTTCATGTCTTTGGCCGCGTGATTGATCTGGAGCCTTCCAGCGCAGGCTGGCGCTGCTTTGCCGTGGGCCAGGACGGCAAACGCGCCCCGCTGCAACTGGCCGTGCCCGCCGACCTGCCCGCCAGCGAACTGGCCCAGTACCTGTACGACATCTACCACGAGATGGCCACGCCCACCAACGGCGATGTGGTGGAGATCACCCTGCCTGGTTCGCCCAGCGCGTAGCGGATACCGAGGCGCCGGTTTGTACACCTTATGTGTACATGAATACACCAAACAGGTATTTACATGCGTCGATTATTCACTTCGACGCTTTCACAGCCCGCTAAACCAAAAGATTCACCGCACAGCTCTCGCAGGCTGTTGGCGTTTGGCTGTTCAGGATGTCCTTCCACCCCTTTCAGCCAGCGCCTGCGATCGCAGCAAATGCCGGCGGTTTGGCTGCCGCAGGACAGCCAAACTTCGTGCTCTGACTTGCGGCAGCTGTTTGACCGCAGCGCTTTGGCGCGAAGGGAGTTTTGCCGCACGCCAGTATTTGCTGTGATCGCAGGTTGCCCCGATTGCCCCGCTACGCATGAACCGCCCGGAGCTTGAAGTCCGTATCGTATTTGGTCATAAAACACCCTGAAAGTTGGATCTATGTCCAACTTCTGGGGTGCGGCTCAGACCCGGCCAACAGCGGCAAGCATTGCCAACAATGCTGAAGCGCCCCTAAGCCTCCCCCTGCACGGCCGCACCAACCAGCGGCCAAAAACCATCACTCCATCCGTGCAATCACCGCACCCGCAGCCTGGTAGCTGCCAGCCTCGGCCAGCAAGCGGATGCGGCCGGCGCGTGGGGCGTTCAGCTGCATTTCCATCTTCATGGCTTCCATCACGGCGATCAGCTCGCCGGCTGCTACCTCGGCGCCATCTGCCACTTTCCAGGCCGTCAAAGTACCGGCCGATGCAGCAGTCACAGCATTCGCATCCACCGTCTCTTGCGGCGTTGCTGCCGTACTGCTTGCGGGTACGGCCAGGCCAGAGAACAAACCGGCAGGCAGGCCCAGCATCACACGGCGGCCGTCGAGCTCGATCGCCACGCGCTGCAAGCTGTTGTCCGGCGCGGGTTGCGGGCGCGCTTCGGGTTGCGCATCCCATTGCGGCATCAGCGTGGTTTCGATCCAGCGGGTGTGTACGCCCATCTTCTCGCCATTGACGAAATCGGCATGCTGCATCACGGCCTGGTGGAAAGGCAGCACGGTGGGTACGCCTTCGATCTTGAATTCTTTGAGCGCACGGCGAGCGCGTTGTGCGGCGACTTCACGCGTTGGCCCCCAGACGATGAGCTTGGCCAGCATCGAATCAAACTGCCCCGCCACCAGCGAGCCGCTTTGCACGCCGCTGTCCACGCGCACGCCAGGGCCGGAGGGCGCTTCAAAGCGCGTCACCAAACCGGGTGCTGGCAGAAAGCCGCGGCCTACGTCTTCGGCGTTGATGCGGAACTCGAAAGCGTGGCCGTAGGGCGCTGGTGTGCTCTCGTCGGCCAGCACTTCGCCCTCGGCCACGCGGAACTGCAAGCGCACCAGATCGGTACCGGTGGTCTCTTCGGTCACCGGGTGTTCCACCTGCAGACGCGTGTTGACTTCGAGGAAAGAGATCGCGCCGCTTTGGCTGAGCAGGTATTCCACCGTGCCCGCGCCCACATAGCCAGCGGCCTGACAGATTTGGCGGGCCGATTGGTGAATGCGCTCGCGCTGCTCGGCGGTGAGGAAAGGTGCAGGTGCCTCTTCCACCAGCTTTTGGTTGCGGCGTTGCAGCGAGCAATCGCGCGTGCCCAGCACTCGCACATGGCCGTGCTGATCAGCCATCACCTGCGCTTCGATGTGGCGGGGCTTGTCGAGGAACTGCTCAACAAAGCATTCGCCCCGGCCAAAGGCCGTCACTGCTTCGCGCACGGCCGCGCCGTACAGCTCGTCAATGTCTTCGGCCTTCCACACCACTTTCAAGCCGCGCCCGCCACCGCCAAATGCGGCCTTGATGGCGATCGGCAAACCGTGCTCGCGGGCAAACGCATGCACCTCGGCCACGTCCTTCACCGGCTCGGGCGTACCCGCCACCAGCGGCGCGCCCACGCTCAGCGCCAGCTTGCGCGCCTGCACTTTGTCGCCCAATTGCTCGATAGCGGCCGGCGGCGGGCCAATCCAGGTCAGGCCGGCGCCGATCACGGCACGCGCAAAGCCTGCGTTTTCCGACAGAAAGCCGTAGCCAGGATGCACCGCATCGGCACCGCTTTGCTTGGCTACGGCGATCAGTTTGTCGATGTTGAGATAGGTCTCGGCCGGGCGCTGGCCTTGCAGCGCATAGGCTTCATCGGCCATGCGCACATGCAAGGCGTCGATGTCATCGTCGGCATACACCGCCACGCTTTGCAAACCGTGGTCGGCACAGGCGCGGATGATGCGCACGGCGATCTCGGAGCGGTTGGCCACTAGAACTTTTTTCATATTTCACCTCGGCTGGCGATCAAAATTTTTCTTCGTCAATCTGCTGCCCAACAGTGCGCAGCACCGCGCTAGGCAATCTCGGCAAAAGGCTGTAGTACCCGGAACTGCAGAAACGCGCCCACCGGCACCTGGCCAGCCAGATCGATATGGTGCGAAGCTATGCAAGCGATGACCGGATAGCCACCGGTCAGCGGGTGGTCGGCCAAAAACAGCACAGGCTGGCCGCTGGCAGGCACCTGGATGGCGCCCAACGCCGTGCCTTCGCTGGGCAGCTCTTGCGTGATGCTGCGTACCAGCGCTTCATCGCCGGCCAGGCGCAAACCTACTCGGTTGGATTGCGGCGTTACCAGCCAGCGCTGCTCGGCAAAGCGCGCCACGGCTTCGGGCGTGAACCAATCGGTGCGCGGGCCCATCACCACGTCCAGCACCACGGTATCGCCCGCCTGGGGCAAAACTGGCGGAGCCAGATCGGGCGCTTGCACGGCGCCCGCCAAGCGCTCATCGCCTATCGCCAAGGCCATGCCTGCAGCCAAAGCTGGCGGGCCAATGCGCGCCAAAGTGTCGGTACTGGCGCTGCCCAGCACTTGCTCTACCAGCCAGCCGCCGCGCACCGCCACATAGCTGCGCACACCGGTAGCGGGCTCGCCCAGTTGCAGCACATCGCCATCGTTCAGGGCCAGCGCAGCATTGCGCTCGGCAAACCAGCTGCAGCCATCGCTGGCCTGAATTTTGAGCGTTCCCGTAGCACCCGTTACCGCCACCACGGTGGCGCCCACGCTTTGCAGTTGCAAGCCTCCGGCGGCCGCTTCAAGCACCGGCAAATTCTCTGCATTGCCCAGCAAACGGTTGGCGCGGCGCATGGCGGCCTGGTCCAAAGCGCCAGCGGCAGACACGCCTTGCCCAGCCTGGCCGGCACGGCCAGCGTCTTGCACCAGGGTTTGCAAACCGGGTGCACGCACCAGCATCGAAGCCTGACTGCGCGTGGTTGCAGGTACTGCAGGGCCCGAAGATGTTTGTGTTTTGCCTGCCGATGAATCGGTAGACGCAGCGCCAGCAACGCTCGCTGTAGCGGCATCAACAAAGCGCACGCGCATGCCGGGCTGCAACAAGGCGGGCGGGTTGCGCTGCAAATCCCACATCGGCACTTCGGTGCGGCCCAGCAATTGCCAGCCGCCCGGCGTGTCGTTGGGATAGACGGCGCTGAAAGTGCCCGCCAAAGCCACCGAGCCCGCAGGTACCTTGGTGCGCGGCGAGCTGCGGCGCGGCACGTTCAGGCTGGCGTGGCCGCCGCTCAGGTAGGCAAAGCCAGGGGCAAAGCCGCAGAAGGCCACGCTGTAGTCTTCGGCCGTGTGGCGGCGAACCAGCTCTGCCACATCGATTCCCAGCAGTTGCGCCACCTCGGCCAGATCTTCACCGTCGTAATGCACGGGGATCTCAACCCGCTGCCCCGCCACCAGGTTTTGCCGCCCCAAGGGCAGGGCCGCGATATGGCGGCGCAGCTCGGCAGCGCTGGTCTGCCAGCGGTCAAACTCGATCAGAATAGTGCGCGCCGCCGGCACCAGCTCGCGCACGCCAGGCGGCAAGGCTGCTTGCAAGGCGGCCAGCAAATCGAGCGTGTGCGCCAGGTCTTGCAGCTCCACCAGCAAGATCCGGTCGCTGACTGGCAAAAAGCGCAGTGCACGAGCGCTCATGCAGCCGCCTTGTCGGTGAACGAGCGGATTTGCACGCCTGCGGCTTCCAGCTTCTCGCGCACTGCACGCGCCATGGCCACGGCGCCAGGGCTGTCGCCGTGCACGCAAATCGAATCGGCCTGCACCTGGACGGTGGAGCCATCGTTGGCCTGCACCGTGCCTTGCTGCACCAGCTGCAGCATGCGCTGGGCCACCAGCTCCGGGTCGTGCAGTACGGCACCGGGCTCGCGGCGCGATACCAAGGTGCCTTGCGGCGTGTAGCCACGGTCGGCAAAGGCTTCAGCGATCACGGTCAAGCCCGCATCCTGCGCCCACTGCGTGAGCGGCGATCCGGCCAGCACCACCAGCGCCAGTTGGCCGCCCACGGCCTGCATGGCTTCGATCACGGCGGCAGCCTGCTTTTTATCTTGCGCAATCGTGTTGTAGAGCGCACCGTGCGGTTTGACGTAACGCACGCTCGTGCCCGCTGCAGCGGCCAAGCCTTGCAATGCGCCAATCTGGTAGATCACGTCGGCCACCAGATCGGCATGCGCCACATCCATATTGCGGCGGCCAAAACCGACCAGATCGCGGTACGCCACATGGGCGCCCACCACCACGTTGTTGGCCTTGGCTTGATGCAAGGTGGCAAAGATGCCGGCCGCATCGCCCGCATGAAAGCCGCAGGCCACATTGGCGCTGCTGACGATCTGCAGCATGGCGGCATCGTCGCCCATGGTCCAGGCGCCCAGGCTTTCGCCGAGGTCGCTGTTCAAATCCATCGCGAGGGTCATGGTTCTTTCCTTCAAGCAGTGGGCCGGCAAGCCGCGGCCAACGGTATTTTGGTGCGCCAAGCGACAGCAGCCGGCCCGGGCCATACGGGGCCTTGTCTGGCGGCTGCGGCAGCAAATGGGCATGCGCAGCCCAGGCTGCTGAGCTGCGTTTTGTTCAACAATTTTCGATTTTAGCCAAACAATATGCAAAAGTGCGGCGGGGTATACCCGTGGTCGCCACGCTGCACAGGCCGCGCCGCTGTCACGTCGGCTGCAGAGCGCAGGCTTTTGCGCCAGGCCCGGCAGCAGCGCCGCTATCATGGTGCGCAGCCCCCTCCCCCACCATCCGAGCCTCTGCCATGACTGCTGCCGCGCCCTCCCTCTCCCTCAACGATCGCGTTGCAGAGCAGATCCGCCAGCAAATCGTACGCGGCGAGTTCCAGCCCGGCGCCCGCCTGTCCGAGGTGGCACTGGCCGAGAGCCTGGATATTTCGCGCAACACCTTGCGCGAGGTGTTTCGCCTGCTCAGCAAGGAAGGCCTGCTGCGCCATGTGCCCAACCGCGGCGTGTTCGTCGCCATCCCTTCGATGGCCTCCATCATGGATATTTACCGCGTGCGCCGCATGATCGAATGCCAGGCCCTGGCCCAGGCCATTCCGCAGCACCCGGCGCGCAAGGAAATGCGTGAGGCGGTGGATGAGCAACGCGCGCTACGCGACAGCGGCCAATGGGTAGAAGTAGGCACGGCCAATATGCGCTTCCACAAAGCCGTGGTGGCGCTGGCCGACAGCGAACGGCTCAACACCTTGTTCTCGCACCTGCTGGTAGAGCTGCGCCTGGCCTTTGGCATGCTCAGCGATGCCGAGTTTCTGCACGCGCCCTATATCGACATGAACGCCGCCATGCTGGAGCGCTTTGAAGCCGGCGACATGGAACAAGCCGCCAAGCTGATGCACGACTACCTGACCCACTCCGAGCGCGTGGTGCTCAGCGTCTACGCCCGGCGCATGAGCGATGCTGGCATGGAGCTGTAGGGGCACAGCGGGAAACAGTGCTTGAACCGCCCCCGTGCCTATGAGCCATACCCAGCGGGACTTTGCCACCGCATGATTGCAGGACCGGTCAGCACTACGCGCACCAGGTCAGCCTGGCGCCCGACGCCCACTTTGCCCACTACGGCTTTGAGCTGGCTGCGCACGGTGTGGAACGACAGCTCGGCTTGCGCCCCGTATTCCTGCAAACTCAGGCCATGGACCAGCGCCTGCGTCAAACGGGCCTCGGCAGGTGTCATGCCATACCAGCCTTGCAAAGCTTGTTCCATGGACTGCAGCTTGGCTGCCGGGTCGCTGATGAAAACCGCAGCCGCAGCGTACTGGCCAAACGGCTGCGACCACTGCGGCAGCGGTGTCACCAAGAGCTGCAGTTGCCCGCCATCCAGGCCGCTCAAACGCATGGCCGTACCAGCGCTGATCGGCTGGCCTTGACCCGTAGCCACCGACCAGCGCATGGCCCTTTGCAAGCGCAGCTCGTCATTGGCGGCCGCTGCGTGCAAGTACTCATCGGCCCCCAAACGCAACAAGCCGCTGCGCTGCAGCATGTGGTGCGCACGCGTGTTGGCATGCAAAACCCGGGCTTGCTCACCGAGCAAGACAACGCCAATCGGCAAACCATCCAGAACCGCCAGGGAGGCCTGCGCCAGCGCCTCGGTGCGATGCAAGCGCCGATGCAAGGCAAAGGCCGTTTGCAAATGTGGCATCAGCCCGTACAAACGCGCTTGTTCGGCATCGCTGTACGGTCCGCCACGCTGGCTGCGCAAGCCCGATAGATTGAAGCTGCGTTGCTCCCGCTTCTCCACCACCGCGGCGAAGGTATGGAACAGGTCCTGCGAATGCATCCAATCGCCCCATTCGGTGCGCAGCAGGTACTTCTCGGGATACAGCTGCGCGCCAACCACCACACAGCCCTCTCGGTGCAAACGCTCGTCGCTCGTCCACACATTGCCATGGCAGTAATGCGCGCCAAAATCGCGGATCGCGCTGTCGCTGAAACCATGGTGCGCCGCCAACTGTGTGGGGCCGCCGGTCACTTCCACCGTCTGACTGGAAAAGTCCTGGCCAAAAATCAGCGCTGCATCGGACGAAAACGTCACACAAAACCTAGCCAGAAAATCGCTCCAACGCCTGGCGTCCAAAGCCGCGTCGTAGATACAGCGAATCAGCCCAGCTACCCCCGCGTTGTCACCCAGCACTCGCTCAGTCGGCATGGCCGTTTGTCTCCTTTACTGCTGCACGAAATGTAACCACAAGCCAGCGTTTTTGATGACCAGACAAACACCAGGGGCAGGCCTGTCACACAGGGAGCACCAAGCTGGCTACAGGGTTCAGGCACTCACCAGGGTTTTCCCTTGACCCATATGGGTGATGGAAGCAAAAACACAAAGCGATACAACCTGCAACAGCACTGCGCCATCGCGCAGCCCCTTGATCCCTGACCCAAAGGAAACCCTGCCCATGCCTCCCTTACCCCACTTGCGCTCGTTGCTAGCCGCCTCTTTGCTGCTGACCGCAGGCGCCAGCGCCACCGCCGCACCGTTTTGGACCGGCTACCGCGGCACCATCGCCAACTCCAGCATTCCGGCCATCGTCAACGGCGAAAGCTATACCGTCAACCTCATCTTCGACAACGGCGGCAGCTCGGCCAATGGGCAGACCTGGACTGGTGCCAACCTCACTTGCGTGGTGTGGTACATGAACAATGACAACAGCGTGATGTTTGTGCAGGACCTGACCAAGGCCAACACCAATTTCGTCAGCGCGGGACAGATCAGCACAGACGCTGCAGGCGCCATGACCTCCATGCTCTCCATGGCCGGCCACGGCATGGGTGGAGCCGCTGCTGGCAGCTTTGTCGGGCAAGGCCTTGCCGGCCTGTTGACCGAGGTTTACGCTGGCGTACCCACCACGGGGCTACCGCCTTCCGTCTTTATTGCCGGCCCTGCAGGCCAGTACACCGACAGTTTTTCTGACGCCAATCCGCAGATTCCCACCACGCCCAATGCCTGGAAACCTGTGGCTCCGTTCACCGGCTGGGGCATCCAGAAAAATCCCCGCTTTGCCAGCCTGAGCGCCTGCGCAGACCCTGCGCCCGTGGTGACGCCGCCCACTGCCACCGGTGCCATGCCCGTACCAAGCTTGGACACCCCTGCACTGGCGCTGCTGGGATTGGCCGCCGCTGCACTGGGCGGGCGTTATCTGCGCCGTCGCCAGTCTTGAATGGGCGATTCAACACCTGCACCGCTTGCGTGGGTGCATGAAAAAAGGGCGTCGCACTTTCGTGCACGCCCTTGTCAGCCTACGCAGGTAAATCAAGCCTCAGCCGGATAAAACAGCTTGCGTGGGCCGGTGGTTTTGACGGCTTGTGCAATGGCGCCGATGTGGTCGGGCGTGGTGCCGCAGCAGCCGCCGACGATGTTGACCAAGCCTTCGGCCGCGAACTCGTGCACCAGGCGGCTGGTGATCTCGGGCGTTTCGTCAAAGCCGGTGTCGCTCATCGGGTTGGGCAGGCCGGCGTTGGGGTAGCAGCTGATGAAGGTATCGGGCGCGGCCTTGACCAGCTCTTGCACGTAGGGGCGCATGAGCGTGGCGCCCAGGGCGCAGTTCAGGCCGATCGACAGCGGGTTGGCGTGGCGCACGCTGTGCCAGAAGGCGGTTACCGTCTGGCCGCTCAGAATACGGCCCGAGGCGTCGGTCACCGTGCCGCTGATCATGATGGGCAGGCGCTCGCCGGTCTGCTCGAAAGCCTCGTCCACCGCAAACAGCGCGGCCTTGGCGTTGAGGGTGTCAAAAATCGTCTCGACCAGAATCACATCGGCACCGCCTTCGATCAGCGCCAGCGTCTGCTCCAGGTAGGCTTGGCGCAGTGCTTCGAAGGTGACGTTGCGGGCACCGGGGTCGTTCACATCGGGGCTGATCGACGCGGTCTTGGGCGTGGGGCCCAGGGCGCCAGCCACGTAGCGCTTGTGGCCGGGCGTGCTGTACTTGTCGCAAGCGGCGCGGGCCAGTTGGGCGCTGCGCAGGTTCATCTCGCGCGCCAGATCGGCCATGTGGTAATCCTCTTGCGCAATGGTGGTGGCGCCAAAGGTGTTGGTTTCGATCAGGTCGGCGCCCGCAGCCAGGTATTTTTCATGGATGTCGCGGATCACATCGGGCCGCGTGATTGACAGCAGCTCGTTGTTGCCCTTCACGTCGTACGCAAAATCCTGGAAGCGGTTGCCCGCACCATCGGCACCGCCGTAGCCTTCGCCCCGGTACTGGGCCTCGCCCAGCTTGAAGCGCTGGATCATGGTGCCCATGGCACCGTCCAAAATGACAAGGCGCTGGGCCAAAGTGGCAGGCAGATCTTGGGCGCGCGTGTACGCGGGCTGGGTGTGGAGCGAATTCATAGCCCGCCATTGTAGGAAAATCGCGCCGCCCTGCCCGGCAAGCAGCGGCTAATCCAGCCAGGGCGCAGGTGATCGCTAGCGCGGCCCGCCCAGCAGGCCGATGAGCTTTTTACGCAGCACCTGCAAGCCAGTTTCGGGCTTGCAGGCGCGGTATTCATCCAGCGTGGCCTTGAGCTGCTTGGCACTCAGCTCGCCTTGCGGGCGCGACATCAGCGCCACATACATGGCGCGCTGCTGCTGCACTTGCTGCGTTTCGCCGTACGAACGCGCCAGTTGCAGGCGCATCCAGTTCAGCTGCAGGGGAAAGTCGGGCGCCCGTTCATCACCCAGGCTTTGCAGGCTGCTTTCTTGCAGGGCAATGGCCTCCTGGTGCCGGCCTTGCTTGCGCAGCAGCACACCCAGGTTGACGCTGGCCTTGGCCGCCTCCAGCCGCACGTCGGGCTCTGGCGCATGCAGGTAGTGTTGCAGCACCCGGCGGTTCAGCGCTTCCGCCTGCGCCAAGTCCTGCTCGGCCAAGGTCAGCGCCTTGCTCCACAAAGCGCGAGCCACACGCATGCGCAAATAGCCCAGACTGTTGCTTTGCCAACGCTGAATGATCTCGTCATACACCGCTATTTCTTCGGCAGGACGGCCCAGTTTGTCCAGCTGCACTGCCTTGTTCGACAGGGCCAGCGCCACGTCTTTTTCGAAGGTCAGGTTCATGTCGTTGCCGTAGCGCGCAATGATTTCGTCGTTCACCACAATGGCCGCCTCGCGCTGCTCCAAACGGGCCAGACAAAAGCCTTTGTTGACCAAGGCATCGAGGCAGATTCTGCGCAGCGCCGGGTGCAAGGCCTGTACGTGCGCGCTGATGACTTCGTCGTACCCGGCAATGGCCTCGCGGTACTTTTGCGCGTTTTGCAGCTCGCGCGCCCGGTCCACCTGCGCCTGTATGGCGTCGCGCTGCTCCAGCGGCAGGTCTTCGTACTGCTCGCCATAGTTCACCGCCACGCCCTGGCGTTGCAGCCGGTTGAGGCAAGTCAGGCGGCTGGCATTGGCGCGCGCCACGGTATCGCGCGCAATCGGACGCGTGCTGTTGGCACACAGGGCCAGCAAGGCGTCGTAGGTTTTGAGTGCGTCTTCGTTGCGCTCCAGCAGCTCCATCTGCAGGTAGGCCAGGTTCAGGTAGCTGCCGGCCACGCGGCTTTGGATGAAGTCGTCCTTCTCGCCCGCAAAGCGCGCCAACAGCTGTTCATAGCTTTGCACCGCCGTTTCAAAATGCAGGTGCTCGCGCTGGCTCACGGCCAGGTCATAGCAGCTTTCCAGCACGGTGTGTTGCACGCCCAGATCGGTATCGCCCGCAAAGCGCTCCAACATGCGCGCCACCACCAAAGCGTGCTGCTGTTCGGCAGCGCTGGGGGTGCTGAGAATACGCTCGCCCTGCTCGTCTCTGCCGTTGCTTTGCACAGGCATGGACGGTGATCTGGCAAGCCAGATGCTGGCCTGCAGCTCCATGCTGACCGCTTGCAAATGCCGCCAAGCAGCTTGTTGCTGCGGGTTGCAATCCGCAGGCTCGGCTTGCTGCTCCAAGGCTTGCAGCAAAGCCAACGCCGCATCGTGCTGCCCCTGCTGCATGAGCACCCGCGCCTGCAGCCGGGTGGCCCGCCCCAGCGCTATTTGTACGGCGGCCTCGCCGTTGTTGGCAAAGCGTTGCCGCATCTGCTCCAGGCATTGCAAGGCCTGCTCGTACTGGCCCAGGTCGTAATGGCTCATGGCCTGGTAGAGCCAGGCCCGCGCCAGCAAGGGCTGCAGTTGCGCACTGCTGTCTTGGCCCAGCACTTGCACAGCTTGCTCGTAACCGGGCAAGGCCGAGGCTGGAGCGCGCCGGTCCACCGCATGAAGCCAGGCTTCCAAGGCGATGTAGCGCACCCGCGCATCGGCATGCTGCGCATGGCGCTGCCAATGCTGGGCGCTCAGCGCTTGGGCCGCTGCCAACCACTGCGCGGCTTGTTCTGTTTGCTCATCGCCAGCGTGTTCTACCAGCTCGTGCAAAGCTTCTGCATGGACTTGCAAGCAGCGCCCCAGGCTGCGCACTTCCGGCGCGCTGTCGCTGTCGGAAAACTGCGCTTGCATCTGTTCGCAAGCAGCCACCGTCTGCAACTGCGTGCTGCTGCCTGGTGGCGCTTCCAGCCATTCCTGGTGCCACCACTGGATGCGCTCCATCTGCGCCAGCGCCAAGGTTTGCCGAATGCCGGTGTGCATGCTGCCCGCATAGGTTTGCAGCAGGTTCTCGATGGCGCTGACTGCCTCTGGCCAGCGCTTGGTCTGGGCCAGCATGCGTACTTGGGCCAAAGCCGCATCGGCAGCCACTTCGCGCAAATCGTCTACGTTGCTGGCCTGCAGATCGGTCTGCAGCTGGGCGAAGCGCTCTTGTGCTTGTTGCGTGTAATCCAACTCTTCCAGCAGCTCGGCCTCGCGCAGGCGGATTTTGCCCATCAGCACCTGCGTGGCAGGCCAGGCATCTTTGCCAAAGCGCTGCACCAGGCGGTCGGCCTCGCGCACCATGTCGACACGGGCAAAGGTGGCGCCGCGGTACACCGTCAGCTCCATGTATTCCAGCCCGGCACGCACCAGCCACTCGCGCACAGCCAGCGATTCGGTCTGCGCAAAGTGCTGCTCCAGCGCCTTCCAGGTGGCCAAGGCCGCATCAAACTCAGCGTTGCGCGCCTGCGCCATGCCTTGGCAAAAACGGGCTTGCGCCAACCAGGGCCAATCGGCGGGCGCTGCGTCGGCCAGGTGTTGTGCCAGCGCATCGGCGGCCTGGGCTTCGGCAGCATGCTGGCCTTGTTGGCGCAGTGCAGTCAGCTTTTCGAACCAGGCCGCTACCAGGTGCTCGCGCAGATCGGGGTCGGCACTGGCGAAAGGCGTGGTCAGTGGCAAAAGGCGGTCGATGACAGCCTGGCTTTGTTCCAGATTTGGCGGCGCAGTGGGGGTAGCAGACATAGGCAGAAGGTGCACACGACGACGCTGCATATTACGCCGCGCCTGCCCGACAGAGGCAGGCGTTTGCACTGTGTTGCAATCGCCAGGGCCAGCCGTCTGGCGACCGAGCTAAGCCGGCATGCGGCCAGCAATCTGCCGCGTCTCAGCCCTGCAACAAAGCTTTGCGCGCCTGCACAAAAGCACGCTGCGCTGCATCGCGCTGCGCATGCTGGCCAGCTTGCACGCATTGCTGGCCGGCCACCCATACATCAGCAATGGCCGAGGTGCGGTGGCTGGCAAATACGTGGCCGGCGTGGCCGCTGTCGGCGGGCAAGCCGCTCAGGGCCACATGCTCTGCGTCGAGCACCACAAAATCCGCCTGCTGGCCCACGGCCAGACCGGCAATGGCGCGGCCGGCGGCTTGGGCGCCACCGGCCACGGCTTGCAAAGTCATGGCGGTTGCCACCTGTGGTTGCGCACCGCCGCCCAGCACATTGCGTTGGCGCAGGTTCAGGCGCTGGCTGTACTCCAGCGCCAGCAGTTCTTCGGCTGCGTTGACGGTGGCATGGCTGTCTGAGCCCACGCCCCAGCGGCCGCCGTTTTGCAGCCACAAAGGCATGTCGAAAATGCCGTCGCCCAGGTTGGCCTCGGTGGTGGGGCAGATGCCGGCCACAGCGCCGCTTTGCGCGGCGCGGGCGTATTCGTCGGGCGTCATGTGCGTGGCGTGGATCAGGCACCAGCGCTGGTCTACCGGTGCGTGCTCCAGCAGCCACTGCACGGGGCGCTGGCCGCACCAGGCGAGACAATCGTCCACCTCTTGGGTCTGCTCGGCAATGTGGATGTGCACGGGCGCTTGCGGCAGCATGGCGTGCAAACCGGCCACGGCGGCCTGCAAGCTGTCGGGCGGTACCGCGCGCAGCGAATGCGGTGCCAAGCCCAAGCCGGCCTGTTGCGCTTGCGTGGCCGGCAGCAGCTGCTGCAGCAAGGCCAGCATGTTGTCGGTGCTGCGGATAAAGCGCGCCTGGTCGGCACGCGGCGGCTTGCCGCCAAAGCCGCTGGTCTGGTAGAGCACGGGCAGCAGCGTGATGCCAATGCCGGTCTTCTGCGCAGCGCGCAGCAAGGCCAGCGACAAGGTGGCATCGTCGGCATAAGGTTTGCCGCCTACATCGTGGTGTACGTAGTGGAATTCGCAGACCGAGGTGTAGCCCGCCTCCAGCATTTCCAGGTAGAGCCAGGTGGCGATTGCCTCCAGCGATTCGGGCGTGATGCGGTTGGCAAAGCCGTACATCAGGTTGCGCCAGCTCCAGAAGCTGTCTTGCGCCTGGCCGCGAAACTCGGTCAGCCCGCCGAACGCGCGCTGGAAAGCATGCGAGTGCAGGTTGGGCGAGCCCGGAATCAGCGGGCCGGCAGCGCGCAGGACAGCGTCTGCTCCGCTGGCCGGCAGTGTGGCCTCATCGACACCGCTGCGCACTTCGCTCAGCTGGCCGCCTTCGTCCCAGCGCAACAAAACATGGCGCGCCCAGCCGGTGGGCAGCAGCGCATCAGCGGCAAACAGCGAGCGCGAAGCGGAAGAAGCAGTCATGACGAGAAACCCAGCAGATCAAGAGAAAAAATTCAGGCCGTGGCCGCCCTGCTTTCCATGGCCGACAACAAGGCCGCCACAAAGTGGTCGTTGTCTTTTTCGGTGCCGATGGAGACGCGCAAAAAGTGCTCGAAGCCCGGCTCTTTCCAGGGCTTGATGATCACGCCCTGGCGCAGCAAAGCCTCGGCCACTGGGGCATTGTTGCGGCCAATGTCGAGGAACAGAAAATTGGCCACCGAAGGTGCAATGCGCAGGCCTTGCAAAGGCTGGCCGGGCGCGGCCAGTGCCAGCAATTGCCGGCGCAGTTGTTCGCGCAAAGCCACGGTGGTGGCAACGCCGGCACGCATGTGCGTCGGGTCGCTCCACGCCGCCAAGGCAGCGCGTTGGGCGGCCATGTTCACGTTGAAGGGCGAGCGCACCTTGTCCATCAAAGACACCAGCTCGGCACTGTCGGCCATACCGTAACCCACGCGCAAGCCGGCCAGACCCCAGGCTTTGGAGAAAGTGCGCAGCACGATCCACGGGCCGGCGCGGTCCATCAGCATGGCCAACACATCGGGGTAGTTGTCGTCGTGCAAGGCGTATTCGTAATAGGCCTCGTCCACCACCAGCACAGTGTTCTCTGGCGTAGCGGCCAGCACGCGCTCGAACTGCTCGCCATTGAGCATGCAGCCCACCGGGTTCGACGGATTGGGCAAGAAGGCGATCTTGGGCGCTTGCGCCAGCGCCTCGCACCAGGCATCCACATCAAAACCCAGTTCGCTGTTCAGCGCCAGCATTTGCACTTGCGCGCCCATCATCTGCGGGTAGATCTGGTGCAGGCCGAACACCGGGCTTTGCGTGACCACCAGGTCGCCAGGCGCCAAAAAGACTTCGCACAAAATCTTGATCAGGTCTTCCGAGCCATCGCCAAACACCAGGCGGTTTTCTGTGATGCCGGTGCGCTCGGCAATGGCCTCGCGCAAGGCGGTGCAGTTGGCATCGGGGTAGTTGCCCACATCGTTGACCACATCGGCAATGACTTGGCGCACCGCGGGGCTGACGCCGAACGGGTTCTCGTTGCTGGCCAGGCGCACGATGTCGTGCACGCCGTAGCGGGCACGCACGGCTTCGTTGGACAGGCCGGCGTTGTAAGCGGGCAGCGGGCGCACTTCGGCGCGGGCCAGTGCGGCGATGGGGGAATCGGTCATGGGAGCATCCTGTGTGTTTGCAGAACGCCGCGGTTTCTCAAGCCACTCGCGGCGTGTAGAGCTTGCCTTGGCGCACCACCGTGCAGGCGGGTTTGTTGCCAAACCAGTAAGCCAGCTCGGCCGCATGCTGCACCGGCCACAGCACAAAGTTGGCGGGGCGGCCAGCGGCTATCAGGCCTTGTTCGGCCTGCAAGCCCAGCGCCTGCGCCGCGTGCGTGGTGATGCCGGCCAGTGCCTCGGGCACCGTCAGGCGGAACAGCGTGCAAGCCATGTTGGCCATCAGCAGCAGGCTCAGGCAGGGCGAGGTGCCGGGGTTGTGGTCGGTCGACACGGCCATGGGCACGCCCGCAGTGCGCAGGCCGGCAATCGGCGGCACCTTGGTATCGCGCAAAGTATAAAAAGCGCCGGGCAGCAAAACCGCTACCGTGCCGGCTTTTTTCATCTCGGCAATGCCGTGCTCGGACAGGTGTTCGATGTGGTCGCAAGACAGCGCACCATACTGCGCCGCCAGCGCTGCACCACCCATGTTCGAGAGTTGCTCGGCGTGCAGCTTCACGGGCAAGCCCAGCGCCTTGGCGGCCTTGAAGACCTGCTCGGTCTCAGCCAGCGAGAAGGCAATGCGCTCGCAGAACACGTCCACCGCATCCACCAGGCCTTCGGCGGCCAAGGCCGGCAGCATTTGCTGGCAGACCAGATCGGTGTATTCCTGGCTGCGCCCGGTGTACTCGGGCGGCAGTGCGTGTGCGCCCAAAAAGGTGGTGCGCACCGTGACACCGCACAGCTCGCCCAGGCGGCGTGCAGCGCGCAGTTGTTTGCGCTCGTGCTCCAGCGCCAGACCGTAGCCGGATTTGATTTCGATCGCCGTCACGCCTTCGTCCAGCAGTTGCTGCAGGCGTGGCAGGGCCAGCGCCACCAGCTCGTCTTCGCTGGCTTCGCGCGTGGCTTTGACGCTGGAGACAATGCCGCCTCCAGCGCGAGAGATTTCTTCGTAGCTGGCCCCGGCCAGCCGCATGGCAAATTCGTTGGCGCGCTCACCGCCATAGACCAGGTGCGTGTGGCAATCCACCAGCCCCGGCGTCACCAGCTGGCCCGCCCCATCGTGCGCCGGCAGGCTTTGGTATTGCGCCGGCACGGCCTCTTGCGGCCCCACCCACACCATCTGCCCTTGCTGCACCACGATGGCCGCTGCGGCGTTGTCTGCCACTGCGGTATCGGCCTGGAACAAGCCCGGTGCCAAGCGCAGATTGAGCCAACGGCCATCGGCAGAGAGAGGGGATTTTGCAGCTTGCACCATGGTTGGATTTTCCGAATTTTTCTGATTGTCAGATTCAGTAGCCGCCAGCGTTGGAGAGGAGTTGCTGCCCAGGGCAACGCAACCCAACACCACGCTCGATTTCGCGCACTACGCCAAAAACTGGCATGCCACAACCAAGTGGCACCCAGCAAAAGCCGCCTTGCAGCGGCGGTGCCGTCCCCCTGGGGGGAAGCGGCGCAGCCGCTCAGGGGGATTACATAAGCTCAGCAAGGCTTTGCAACAAAGTATGAGGGCCTGTCTTGTCACCTCTGCACGAAGACTGCGCATGCCTGCGCCGCCTTCGCCCTTGTGCAGTGCGCTCCATCGCGCACTGCACCGGGTACCAGAGATCACTTCACCATCGGCAGGTTCAGACCGTGCTTTTTGGAGGCTTCTACGGCGATGTCATAGCCTGCGTCTGCGTGGCGCATCACACCCGTTGCCGGGTCGTTCCACAGCACGCGGCCCAGGCGCTTGGCGGCTTCATCGGTGCCGTCGGCCACGATCACCACACCAGCGTGTTGCGAGTAACCCATGCCCACGCCACCACCGTGGTGCAGGCTGACCCAGGTAGCGCCACCAGCGGTGTTCAGCAGCGCGTTGAGCAGCGGCCAGTCGGAGACGGCATCGGTACCGTCCTTCATGGCTTCGGTTTCGCGGTTCGGGCTGGCCACGGAGCCGCAGTCCAGGTGGTCGCGGCCGATGACGATAGGTGCCTTGAGCTCGCCGTTCTTCACCATTTCGTTGAAAGCCAACGCCGCCTTGTGGCGCTCGCCCAAGCCCAGCCAGCAGATGCGCGATGGCAGGCCCTGGAAGCTGATGCGCTCCTTGGCCATGTCGAGCCAGCGGTGCGTGTGCTTGTTGTCAGGGAAGAGTTCCTTGATCTTGGCATCGGTCTTGTAGATGTCCTCGGGGTCGCCCGACAGCGCCACCCAGCGGAACGGGCCCTTGCCTTCGCAGAACAGCGGACGGATGTAGGCGGGCACAAAGCCGGGGAAGTCGAAAGCGTTCTTCACGCCTTCGTCAAACGCCACCTGGCGGATGTTGTTGCCGTAGTCCACCGTGGGGATGCCCATGGCCTGGAAGTCCAGCATGGCTTGCACGTGCTGGGCGCAGCCTTGGGCGGCGGCCTTTTTCAGCTTGGCGTGTTGTGCTGGGTCGGCAGCGGCGGTGTTCCACTGGTCCACGGTCCAGCCCACGGGCAGGTAGCCGTTGATCAGGTCGTGGGCCGAGGTCTGGTCGGTCACGATGTCGGGCTTGGGGCCACCGGCCTTGGCGCGCTTGACCAGCTCGGGCAGGATTTCTGCCGCATTGCCCAGCAAGGCGATGGACACGGCCTCGCCCTTTTCGGTGTGGTGCTTGATCAGCGCCAGTGCGTCGTCGATGTCCTTGGCTTGCTTGTCGACATAGCGGGTGCGCAGGCGGAAGTCGATGCTCGACTGCTTGCACTCGATGGCCAGCACGCAGGCACCAGCCAGCACGCCTGCCAGAGGCTGGGCACCGCCCATGCCGCCGAGGCCGGCCGTGAGAATCCACTTGCCGGTCAGATCGTTGTTGTAGTGCTGGCGGCCGGCTTCAACGAAGGTCTCGAAGGTGCCTTGCACAATACCTTGGGCGCCGATGTAGATCCAGCTGCCGGCGGTCATCTGGCCGTACATGAACAAGCCCTTCTGGTCGAGCTCGTTGAACTTCTCCCAGGTCGCCCACTTGGGCACCAGGTTGGAGTTGGCCAGCAGCACGCGTGGTGCGTCGGGGTGGGTCTTGAACACGCCCACGGGCTTGCCCGATTGGATCAGCAGCGACTCGTCGGCTTCCAGCTTCTTGAGCTGTTCCAGAATCTCGTCATAGCACTCCCAGTTGCGGGCAGCGCGGCCAATGCCGCCGTACACCACCAGCGCCTTGGGGTTCTCGGCCACATCGGGGTCGAGGTTGTTCTGGATCATGCGGTAGGCGGCTTCGGCCAGCCAGTTCTTGCAGTGCAGCGTGGTGCCGTGCGGAGCGCCGATTTCACGGCTGGCGTCGTAACGCGGGTCTTGCTTGGCAACCTGGTTCAGGATGGCGTCGTTGGCGTTCATGGTTTTATCCTTCAGAAAACAAAAATGGGAGGATTAGCCGGCTTGCCCGGCGCGGGGGGAAGAGGAAGAGAAAGACACGTTCGTGGCAGCAGGCGCTGCCGCAGGCTGTGCCGGCGGGTAAATCATGGTGTCAGGCACGTTCATGGTCTTCTTGGCGAGCGGGTAGTACACCAGCGAGGTGACCACCAGCGAGACGATCCAAGAGATGTCGGCACCGTTCATGGCCTTGGCCAGCGGGCCTTCGTACATGGCCTGGTTGAGGAAAGGAATCTGCACCACCACGCCGAGGATGTACGAGCCCAGCGCCACCCAGTTGTAGGCACCGTAGCGGCCGTTGCTGTTGTAGAGCGCGGGAATGTCGACCTTCTCTTTGGAGACCAGGTAGTAATCAACCAGGTTCACTGCGCTCCAGGGCACAAACACGGTCAGCAGCAGCAGCACAAAGTTCTTGAACGTAGCCAGGAAATTGGAGCTGGCCAACAGCGCCACCAGCACCGAGATGGCAACAAAACCCACGATGTAGAGCACGCGTGCAAGCGGCGAGAAATCTCGCTTGTTGTTGAAGCCGCTGACGGTGGTGAGTATGGTCATGAAGCCGCCGTATGCATTGAGGCAGTTGACGGTGAGCTTGCCGGTGACGATCACCAGGAAAATCACCACCGCCAACGGGCCTGCCAGTTCGCCCAGAAAACCGACCTGGTTCTTGATGAAGTTGGCACCCAGGGCGGCCACCAGCGCGCCAAAAGTCATGGCCAGCTGCGAGCTGATGACGCTGCCGCCAAAGGTGGTCCAGAAGGTGGCTGCGGTCGTGGTCTTGCTGGGCAGGTAGCGCGAATAATCTGCCACATACGGAGCGTAAGTCATTTGCCAGCCCGCCGACAAGGCCATGGCGGTGAGAAAGCTCGCCCAGGTGAAGGGCTTCTGGCCAAAGGCCATGGCCACGTCGTACTGGTGGCACAGCTGCCAGGCCAGGTAACCGAAGCCCAGAATGCCGATCACGGTGGAGATGCGGCCCACGGTGTGGATGAGCTTGTAGCCGACGATGGCGACCAGCGCCGTGAGCGCGCCGAAGATCATGATGCCGGCCGCCGGTGTGTGGAAGCCGAACATCAGGTTGATGGCCTGGCCCGAGAGCACGGTACCGGTGGCTGCAAAGCCCAGGTACATCAGGATCACGAGCACCAGCGGCAGAGCTGCACCCTTGACGCCGAACTGCACGCGGCTGGAGATCATTTGCGGCAAGCCCAGGCGCGGGCCTTGGGCCGAGTGCAGCGCCATCACGATGCCACCCAGAATATTGCCGATGAGCAGGCCGATGATGGCCGTCATCGCCTCGGCGCCGAACACCACGGCCAAAGCGCCGTCGACCACGGCGGTGATTTGCATATTGGCACCGAACCACAGCGTGAACTGGCTCGATGGCGAGCCATGGCGTTCGCTCTCGGGAACCATGTCGATGGTTCTGGTTTCCACACGCCCGGACCCTGCAGTCGCGGAAGAATCAATGCTCATGGGGAGGTTCTCCGATTTCGCTGTCTCTCAGAATTACATACAACTTATGCGTTAACCTGCAAAAGTTGTATATACGAATTTTCGTGTTTTACTTGGCCTCTCGTCAATCGACTTTTTCAGCCTTTTGATCCGCACAAACCCTATGTCAGCCACCATTCGAAAGACCGCCCAGCCCGCGGCCATCCCTGCGTTTCAGCGCATCAAAGAGCATGTGCTGCAGCAGATCCAGAGCGGCCAGTGGCAGCAGGGCCAGGCAATTCCGAGCGAGGCGGCACTGGCCAAGCAGTTCGATGTGGCGCGCATGACAGTGAACCGCGCCTTGCGCGAGCTGACCGACGAGCAGACGCTGACGCGCGTGCAGGGCTCAGGCACTTTTGTGGCCCAGCAAAAGTACCAATCCACCCTGGTGCAGCTGCGCAATATTGCGGACGAGATTGCGGCCCGCGGCCACACCCACCGGGGCGAGCTGCAACGCCTGGAGCGCTGCAAGGGCGACGCTGCGCTGCTGCGCAAATTTGAGCTGCCCGAGGCCACCACGCTGTTCCATTCAGTGGTGGTGCACTTCGAGAACGATTTACCCATCCAGGTGGAAGACCGCTACGTCAACCCGGCCGTGGCCGCTGATTACATGGCGCAAGACTTTGGCAGCCAAACCCCCAACGCCTACCTCACGCGCGTGGCTCCGTTGCAAGGCGTGAAGTACGCGATTGAAGCGGCCATGCCCAGCGCCGAGATTGCCGAGTTGCTGCACATGGCTACCAGCGAACCGTGTCTGGTGCTGCGCCGCCTGACGCGCTCGCAAGGCCAGGTGGCATCCGTCTCCGCGCTCTGGCACCCGGCAACGCGCTACCAGTTCACCGGGAGTTTTTAGCAGCTGCTTTTGCGGCGGGCATGCCGCTTCTGGCTCTGGCAGCTGGGTTACAGCGCAGCGCTCGGCAGAATGCGCTGCACGGCCTCGGGCCAATCGGTTTCCAGGGCCCACAGGCGCATGGTTTCGATGTCGGGCGCCAGGTAGCGGTCTTGGGCCAGGTACGGCACCTGGCTGCGGATCAGCGCGTACTGCGCTTCGATCAGCGGCGAGCTCTTGAGGCGGCGGTCAAAGTCCATGCCTTGCACGGCCGCCATGGCTTCCACGCCCACCACCACGGCGGTGTTCTTGGCCATGTCGGCCAGGCGGCGCGCACCGTAGGTGGCCATGGAAACGTGGTCTTCCTGGTTGGCCGAAGTGGGCAGGCTGGTCACGCTGCTGGGCGTGGCCAAGCACTGGTTTTCGGCGGCCAGCGCGGCAGCGGTGACCTGCGCAATCATGAAGCCGGAATTGACGCCGCTGTCCTCGATCAGGAAGGCCGGCAGGCGCGACAAACCGGTGTCCAGCAACAAGGCCATGCGGCGCTCGGAGATGGCGCCGATCTCGGCAATGGCCAGCGCAATGATGTCGGCCGCAAAAGCCACCGGTTCGGCGTGGAAGTTGCCGCCCGAGATCACGTCGCCGTTGTCGAACACCAGCGGGTTGTCCGATGCGGCATTGGCTTCGATGCCCAGCACGCGCGCAGCGTGGCTGAGGTTGTCCAGGCAAGCGCCCATCACCTGGGGCACGCAGCGGATCGAATACGGGTCTTGCACGCGGCCGCAGTTGGGGTGCGAGGGGTCGATGGCGCTGCCGTCGAGCAACTCACGCACAGCCGCTGCCACGGCAATCTGGCCTTGCTGGCCACGGGCTTCGTGGATGCGGGCGTCGAAAGGTTTGACCGAGCCTTGAATGGCCTCCAGCGTCAAGCAACCGGCCACCAGACCGGCGGCCAGCACGCTCTCGGCCTGGAACAGGCCGGCCAGTGCCAGCGAGGTGGAAACCTGGGTGCCGTTGAGCAGCGCCAGCCCTTCTTTGGGGCCCAGCACAAACGGCTCCAGGCCGATGTGCTGCAGGGCTTCGCGGCCCGAAACAATCTGGCCGTTGACCTTGGCCTGGCCTTCGCCAATCAGCACACACGCCAGGTGCGAGAGCGGCGCCAAATCGCCCGATGCGCCTACCGAACCTTTGGACGGAATCACCGGCAAAACATCGGCATTGGCCAGCGCCAGCAATGCATCGACCAGCTCCGAACGCGCGCCCGAATGGCCGCGCGCCAGGCTCACCGCCTTGGTGGCCAGCACCATGCGCACCACATGGTCGGGCAGCGGATCGCCCGTGCCCACGCTGTGCGAGAGCACCAGGTTGCGCTGCAGCTCGGCCAGGCGCTCGTGGGCGATCTTGGTCGATGCCAGTTTGCCGAATCCGGTGTTGATGCCGTAGACCACCTGGTCTTCGTCCACGATGTGCTGCACATGGGCCAGCGCAGCGCGCATGGCCTCATAGGCCGAGGCCGCCATGCTCAAGCGCACACCGCCTTGTTGTATGCGGCGCAGCTGCGCCAGACTGACCTGGCCGGGCACCAGCTCCAGCGAGGAAGAAGAAGGTTTTGTGCTTGTTGCTTGGTTCATGGCTATACCTGTCTATACAGTTAAGAGACGCAAAAAAATCCGGCGCGGGGCTGGTGGTTGGCGGCCTCAGCCGCCGTGCTCCAGGTCGGTACGAAAACGGCTACCCAAGCGGTAACGCATGCCCGGATGCACGCAGTGCACCCAGGTGATTGGCACGCCGCGCAACCAGGTGCGGCGCGTCAGCATCAGGCAGGGCTGCTGGGCTTCCATTTGCAGCCACTGGGCCTGTTCGGCGGTGGGCAAGATGGCGTCCACCACATGTTCAATCTGGTCGTACTGCACATTGCGCACCAGGTAGACCGATGGCTGCAGTGCCGAGAAATCCTGCTCCATGAACTCGGGCACCAGGCGCGGGTTGACGTAGCGGTCTTCGAGCTGCACCGGCAACTCGTTTTCAAAGTGCACGCCCTGCAAATGGAACACCGAGGCGCCCACGTCCAGGTTGAGCGCCGCAGCCACTTCGGGCGATGCCGATTCGCGGCGCATGCTGATGAGCTCAAAGCGGTGATCGTGGCCGCGCTGGGTGATCTCTTCGCCAATATTGGCGATGCGCAGCAAGGTGGACTGCGGCTTTTCCTCGGCCACGAACGAGCCCACGCCCGCCATGCGCACGATCACGCCTTGCTCGGCCAGCTCGCGCAGGGCGCGGTTCACCGTCATGCGGGCCACACCAAAATGCTGCACCAGCTCTTGCTCGGAAGGCACGCGCGCGCCCGGCTCCAGGGAGCCATCGCCAATCTTGCGCAGCACATGGTCCTTGACCTGCTGGTACAAGGCCACAGGCGCGGCCTGCGGCTTGGGAGTGGAGCGTTCGCGGGCTTGCATGGGCTAGGCGTGCTGTGCTGTCAGTGCGCGGCTGCGGCCAGGGCTTCGGCGCGGATTTCTTCAGTCAGCCGCGCCTTCAGCTCCATGAACTCGGGCGTGGTCTTGACGGTGTAGTGGCGCGGGTGCGGCAGGTTCACCGGAATATCGGCCTTGATGCGCCCGGGCCGTGCGCTAAACACTGCCACGCGGTTGGCCATGAAGATGGCTTCGTCGATGTCGTGCGTGACGAACATCACCGTCTTGCGCTCGGCCTCCCAGATGCCGAGCAACAACTCTTGCATCAGCACGCGGGTCTGGTTGTCGAGCGCGCCAAAGGGCTCGTCCATCAGCAAAATCTTGGGGTCGTTGGCCAGTGCACGCGCAATGGCGGTGCGCTGCTGCATGCCACCCGACAATTGCTTGGGGAAGTGCTGCTCAAAACCGCGCAAACCGACCTTGGCGATGAAGTAATCGCTGCGCTCTTTTTGCAGCGCTTCGCTCACACCTTTTTCGCGCAGACCAAAGCGGATGTTCTGCGCCACCGTGAGCCAGGGAAACAGCGTATAGCTTTGGAAAACCATGCCACGATCGGCGCCCGGGCCGGTTACTTCTTTACCACCCAGCAGCACCTGGCCGCTGCTCGGGAAATCCAGACCCGCCACGATGCGCAGCATGGTCGATTTGCCGCAGCCCGACGGGCCGAGGATGGTGACGAAATCATTCTCCTGCACCGCAAAATCCACCGGCAGCAAGGCCTGCGTCTGCTGCCCCTTGTGGCTGGTAAAGGTGCGCGACACCCCTTGGATCGAAAGAAGGCTCATCGATTAACTCCCACGCTCAACACTGGCCCCAGGGCCCACACCAACAGTTCTCGCTGCACCGAAACGCAGGGCGCGGCACTCGTTCTCACGCTGTTCCAACGACGAGCGGTCATAACGTGCTCCACGCAAACAGCCGACGATTGACCGACTTGAAAATAAAGTCCGACACCAGGCCAATCAGGCCGATGACGATGATGCCGAAGATGATCTGGCCGGTGTTCAGCAAGGCCTGGCTGTCAGTGATCATGTGGCCGATACCGGAGGACGAGCCGATCAGCTCAGCCACGATCACATAGGTCCAGGCCCAGCCCAGCACCAGACGCAGTGTTTCGGCAATGCCGGGCGCAGCGCCCGGAATCAGCACCCGTTTGACGACGCCGGTATTGCCCGCGCCCAACGTGTAAGCCGCTTCCACCAAATCCTTGCGGGCACCGCCCACGGCCACCGCCACCATCAAGGCGATCTGGAACACCGAACCGATGAAGATCACCAGCAGCTTTTGCGTCTCGCCCACGCCGGCCCACAGGATCAGCAGCGGGATAAAGGCCGAGGCCGGCAGGTAGCGGCAGAACGACACAAAGGGCTCAAAGAAAGCCTCGACCGGCTTCCAGGCACCCATGGCAATGCCCAGCGGCACAGCCACCAGCGCGGCCAGAATAAAGCCGCCCATCACGCGCCACACCGTCATGCCGATGTCGTGCAAAAAGCCGTACTCGGTAAAGAGCAGAAAGCCTTCGCGCAGCATCGTGATCGGGCTGGCCAAGAAAGTGGGCGAGACAAAACCGCCCAAGGTAAAAACAGCCCAGACCAGCACAAAGAGCACAAAAAAGCCGACGCCCAGCACCCACTTCATGCGGGTGCTGACCGGCTCCAGTGGCGTCATCCAATGGTGACGGCGCGGGCGCGCCGCACTCGCAGCTTGCGGTGCACCAGCAGTCACGGGTTTGTTCTCAGTCTGACCTGTAGTGGGTACCGCAGCCATACACAACTCTCGCCTGTTCTAACTTACTTGATGAAGCTGGCGTCGTACATCACGCCATAGTTCTCGGGGATGGTGCGAATCACGCCTGCTTCCTTCAGGATCGCGGCCGCTTCCTTCATGAAAGGCAGCAGGTCGTTCTCAAAGAACTTCTGGTTCGCCTCTTTGTCTGACCACTTCAGGAACGAAGCGGATTTGCCGAACTGCTCGCCCGTTTGCTTGACGGCCGTGCCCATGATCTCGTAGCTCTTGTCCTTCTCGGCGTTGATCATGGCCACCGCATCAAAGTACGACTGCGTCAGCGCCTTGGCCGCAGCCGCATTGGCCTTGAGCCACTTGGGATCGCAGCCCACGGTGTCCATCACCATCGGGTAGTCGATGGTGGTGGCCAGCACCTTGCCGGCGCTGGGGTTGGCGCGCACGGTCGACAGATAGGGTTCGTACGTCATCGCGGCGTCGTTCTGGCCGGCCACAAAAGCCTGGGCAGCCGGTTGCGGCTCCAGCGATACCGTCTTCACATCCTTGAGCGACATGCCGTTCTTGCTCAGCATCCAGGCCAGGCCAAAGTAAGGCGCGGTGCCCGGTGCGCTCACCGCGATGGTCTTGCCCTTCAGGTCGGCAAAGCTCTTGATGTCATCGCGCACGGCAATGCCGTCTGCGCCGTAGGACTTGTCCATCTGGAAAATCTGCACGATCGGCACGCCATTGGTGTTCCAGGCCACGTGGGTTTCGATCGTGGTGGCCGCGCACTGGATCGCGCCCGAGGCCAGCGCCAGGTGGCGGTCCTTTTGCGGGATCATCTTCAGCTCCACGTTCAGGCCGTTTTTCTTGAAGATGCCGGCCTTGTCAGCCAGGGTCAGCGGAGCAAAGCCGGTCCAGCCCGACATGCCCAGCACGATCTTGGTTTCCTGCGCCTGGGCGCTGTGCGCGGCCATGGCCATGCAGGCGGTGGCAAGCGCGGTTTTCCACAGAGAAAATGGCTGGGACTGGGTCGTTGATGTCATGGGATCCTCCTCGGTCAAGGCGAGAAAAAACAGGTGGGCAAATCGGCTCAGGGTTCCGCTCAAAACGGCGAAATAAAAGTTTGTTTTGCCTGCCCAAGCATGTATATACAGGTTTACCCGACTCGCTAGCCACAAAGGCACCTGCATCTCCCGCACAATGGGACAGACCCACCCAGTGCAGCAAGGCCCGTGCCAGTTCGCAAGCGCTCGGCCAGGCGGCCCGCTGCGCGCCTCTCAGCGATCTATACAAGCTGGCGTTAACAGCATGGCAGCAGCGGGCAAGGCGTGCTTGCCCCGTCCGCGTTCCGCAGCCTTCATGCGCGCTCGCAGCCCCGTTTGGGTGCAGCGCTGCGCTATTGCGGTGCAAACACCTGCTTGCTCACCTTGAGCAAGGGCGCCACCAGTGGCGAGGCATTGCCGCGTGGCACGGTCAGCACCACGGCCTGCTTCACCACCCGGCCCTTGATGCGCTTGCAGATCAGGCGCTTGCCGTCGTGCGTTTTGTCCACGGCCGGGCGCGTGGTCAGCACACTCACGCCGTGGCCGTTGGCCACCATGGAGCGCAGCATCTCAATCGAGCCAAACTCGTAGGCCACGGTAGGCGTAACCGCGGCATCGCGGAACAGCGAGAGAAAGTACTCGCGGCTGCCCGGCAGGTTGATCAACAGCACCGGGTAAGCGGCCAGATCGGTCAGGCTCACACTGGCGGCGCTGGCCAGCGGGTGGCGTGCCGCCAGCAAGGCGTAAGGCTGCAAAGCGGTGACCGGCAAAGCCTCGACACGCGGGTAGGCCAGGCCCAGGTCGTACTGCAACGCAGCGTCCAGCTCGCCGCGCTCCACCTGGCGCGTGAGCGTGTCGATATCGCCCTCCACCAGCTCCAGCGCAATCTCGGGGTAGCGCTTTTGCATCTGCGTCAGTATTTCGGGCAACCAGCGCGCGCCCAAGGTGCTCAAAAAGCCTAAACGCAGCACCCCGGCCATGGCCGCCGTGCGCGGGCCAGACAGCTGCTGCGCCGCTTGCAGCAAGGCGCCGGCCTCGCGCATGCGCACCATGCCGGCCGCCGTCAAATCCATGCCCTTGGCATGGCGGCGCACAAACAGCGGCTCGCCCCACAGGCTTTCGAGATCGGCAATCGCTTTGGAGATGGACGGCTGCGACACATGCAGCGCCTCGGCCGCACGCGCCGCGCCACCGTGGCGCGCCGCAGCCACAAAGTATTCCAGTTGGCGCAGGCTGATTTGCATCATTTTTTCGAATCCAATGTATCAGTATTGAGTATTTTCCTTTGATGCAAATTTACCGCAGCATGGGCGCATTGCAACGCAGGAGCCGCCATGACCACCCCATCCACCCCCGCCAACAGTTCGCGCAACCTGCCGCTGCAAGGCATCAAGATTCTGGATTTCACCCGCGTGCTGGCCGGCCCGCTGTCCACCGCGCTGCTGGCAGATCTGGGGGCGGAGGTCGTCAAGATCGAGCCACCGCAGGGCGACGATTACCGCCACATCGGCCCCATGAAAAACGGCCAGAGCGCCTTGTTCTCGGTGATGAACCGCAACAAGCAAAGCCTGGTGCTCGACATGAAGCACCCCGAAGCCGTGGCCCTGGTGCACGAGCTGGCCGCGCAAGCCGACGTGGTGGTGGAGAACTTCCGCCCTGGCGTGGCTGACCGCCTGGGCATTGGCGCCGACAAGCTGCGCAGCCTCAATCCCAAGCTGGTGTACGTGAGCGTTTCCGGCTTTGGCCAGACCGGCCCCATGGCGCACCGCCCGGCCTACGACATCATCGTGCAGGCTATGAGCGGCCTGATGGAAGCCACCGGCGAGCCCGACGGCGCGCCCACCCTGGTGGGCGAAGCGGTGAGCGATGTGGTGGCCGGCCTGTTTGCCTCCTGGGCAACCTTGGCCGCGCTGCTGCAAGCACAGCGCACTGGCGAAGGCCAGCAGGTGGACGTGTCGATGTTCGACACCACCCTCACCTTTCTTGCCACCTCGGTGTCGCGCTACCTGTTTACCGGCAAGCCGGCGCGCCGCGTGGGCAACCGCCATCCGCTGTCGGCGCCGTTTGGCGTCTACAAGGCCCGCGACGGCCACTTTGCGCTGGCCGTGCTCAACAAAAAACTCTTCGACGCCACCGTGCAAGCCATGGGCCTGCCCGAGCTGGCCGACGACCCGCGCTACGCCACCGACGAAACCCGCTCCGCCAACGAACCCACGCTGCGCGCCGCCATTGAAGGCTGGACGCAGCAGCACGACGTGGCCGACGTAGTGGCCCAACTCGACGCCGCAGGCGTGCCCGTGGCGCCCATCTGGAACATCGAACAAGCGCTGGAATCGCCGCAAATCCAGGCCCGCGGCCTGCTGCGCGAAGTGCAGGACGAGCGCCTGCCCGGCCTGCGCCTGCCTACGCAACCCGTGCACTTCAACGGCGCCGCGCCCAACCAGGCCACGCGTGCGCCAGCGCTGGGCGAGCACACCGACTTGCTGCTGGCCAGCTGGCTCGGCCGCAGCAGCGAAGCCATTGCCGCGCTCAAGGAAGCGGGCGTCATGGGCACGGCCCGCGCCACCGCCGAGCACTGATCTCCAATCGCTGAGCGCCGATCGCTGAACCACCGCACATCCCCGCAACACACCAACAAGAGACCGATATGAGCTTTATCCGACTGGGCGCCACCGAAGAAGACCAGGCCATTGCCGACGCCGTAGCCCGCTTTGCCGAAGAAACCCTGGCCCCCGTGGCCCAGGCCATGGACGAAGAAGCCTTCTCCGCCACACGCCACGTGCCCGGCCTGTCCGAGCTGGGCGTGATGGGCATGAACCTGCCCGAAAGCCTGGGCGGCCCCGGCGTCACGCCCACCGCCATGCTGATGTCGCTGGTGGCCATCTCGCGGGCCTGCGCAGCCACCTCGTCGATGATCGGCGCCCACTACCTGGGCACCGACGCCGTGCTGATTGGCGGCAGCGATGAACAGCGCCAGCAATGGCTGCCCCGCTGCGCCAGCGGCGAATGGCTGGCCGCCTTTGCGCTGACCGAACCCCGCGGCGGCTCGCACCCGGCCGACATGCGCACCAAGGCCGTGCGCGAAGGCGACGAGTACGTGCTGACCGGCGTGAAACACTTCATCTCCAACGCGGCCGAAGCCACCTTCATGGTGGTGTTTGCCAAGACGGACATGGACGCCGGCGCCCGTGGCGTGAGCGCCTTCATCGTGCCGCGCGATCTGCCCGGCATCCAGATCTCCTCGCCCGAAAAGCTGATGGGCATTCGCGGCGGCCATGCTTTCGAAGTGTCGCTCGACAACGTGCGCGTGCCCGCCGCCAACCGCCTGGGCGAAGAAGGCACGGGCTTCAAAATTGCCATGAAGGTGCTCGACAACAGCCGCCTCGACGTGGCCGCCACCTCGCTGGGCATTGCCGAGGCCGCGCTCAAAGCCGCTGCCGACTGGGCCAACCAGCGCCTGGTAGGCGGCGAGCCGCTCGCCACCAAGCAAGGCATCCAGTTCAAGCTGGCCGACATGAAGCTGCGCCTGGAAGCCGCCTGGGGCCTGACCATGCAAGCCCTGGCACTGCGCCAGGCCAAGCAGCCGTTCAGCCAGCAATCGGCCATGGCCAAGCTGTTCGCCTCCGAAATGGTGGGCTTTGTGACCGACGAGGCGCTGCAAATCCACGGCGGCTACGGCTACACACGCGAAATGCCACTGGAGCGCTATGTGCGCGACGCCCGCATTCTGCGCATCTACGAAGGCTCGTCCGAGATTCAGCGCACCATCATCGCCCGCGGCGTGCTCGCCGCTTAAATGGGTCCAGCGGATCAAGCCGATCAAGCGGCCTGATCGGCTCAGCGCACCCAACCGCGCCGCTCCCGCATGCGCCAACGCCCACACGGGCCTTGGCGCATAACCCGTCATACGCTGCTCGCGCTGCAAAACGCGCACAATAGACACTTTGCACCCTTGCGCCACCCGTGCTGCCAGGTGTGTCTTCCAACACCTTGGCCAGGCGCCGCGCCTGGCCCGTATCTGGTTAGCAGCAGCAGTGACTTCCCTTGCGCAAACCGTCCTGCAGGACGCCTTTGGTTATGAGCATTTTCGTGGATCGCAGCAGGCCATCGTCGAGCATGTGATCGGCGGCGGCGACGCGCTGGTGCTCATGCCCACCGGCGGCGGCAAAAGCCTGTGCTACCAGATCCCGGCCATCGTGCGCCAACAGCAAGAGCACGGCACCACCATCGTCATCTCGCCGCTGATCGCGCTCATGCAAGACCAGGTCAGCTCCATGCACGAGATCGGCGTGGAGGCCGCCTTCCTCAACTCCACGCTCGATTTCGACCAGACCCGCGATGTCGAAATGCAGCTGCTCTCGGGCGGCTACACCTTGCTCTATGTGGCACCTGAGCGCCTGAACACGCCGCGCTTTCTGGGCCTGCTCGACGAGCTGCACGCCATGGGCAAACTGGCGCTGTTCGCGATTGACGAAGCGCACTGCGTCAGCCAATGGGGCCACGACTTCCGCCCCGAATACCGCGAGCTCACCGTGCTGCACCAGCGCTATGCGGGCGTGCCTCGCATTGCGCTCACCGCCACCGCCGATGCGCTGACGCGCGCCGACATTGTGGAGCGCCTGCAGCTCGAAGGCGCACGCCAGTTCCAAAGCAGTTTTGACCGGCCCAACATCCGCTACACCATCGTCGAGAAAAAAGACGCCACCAGCCAGCTGCTGCGCTTTATCTCGCAAGAGCATGAAGACGAAGCCGGCGTGGTCTACTGCCAATCGCGCCGCAAGGTAGAAGAGCTGGCCGATGCGCTGGTGCAAGCGGGCATCAACGCCCTGCCCTACCACGCCGGCCTGCCGCCCGAAGTACGCCAGCAACACCAAAGCCGCTTCCTGCGCGAAGACGGCATTGTCATGGTGGCCACCATCGCCTTTGGCATGGGCATCAACAAGCCCGACGTGCGCTTTGTAGCGCACGTCGACATGCCCAAAAACATTGAAAGCTACTACCAGGAAACCGGCCGGGGCGGGCGCGACGGCCTGCCTGCCGACGCCTGGATGGCCTACGGCCTGCAAGACGTGGTGAACCAGCGCCGCATGATCGACGACAGCCCGGCCGAAGACAACTTCAAACAAGTCATGCGCGGCAAGCTCGACGCCCTGCTCGGCCTGGCCGAAGCCACCGACTGCCGCCGCGTGCGCCTGCTGGCCTACTTTGGCGAGCAATACGGCACCGGTGGTGACCGCGACTCGGCCCACCCCGAACTCGCTGCCGCCGCTGCCCACCTGGCGCCGCGCTACACCTGCGGCAGCTGCGACAACTGCATTCAGCCGCCCAAAACCTGGGACGGCACCGACGCTGCGCGCAAACTGCTGTCCACCATCTACCGCGCCCACGAGGCCAGCGACCTCACCTTCGGGGCCAGCCACATCATCGACATCGTGCGCGGCAAAGACACCGACAAAATGCGCCAGTTCGGGCACGACAAACTCTCCACCTTCGGCCTGGGCAACATGTACAGCGAAACCCAGCTGCGCGGCGTGCTGCGCCAGCTGCTGGCCGTGGGCGCGCTGAGCACCGAAAAAGTATTTACCGACGCCGGCTACAGCTTTGAAACCCTGGTGCTGTGCGACGGCTCGCGCGCCGTTCTGCGCGGCGAGCGTGCGGTAGAGCTGCGCGAATCCAGCGCCGCCAAAACCAGCCGCAGCCGCACGCGCAGCACCAAGCCTGCTGCCGCCGCACAAAACCTGGGGCCCGATGCGCAAGTACGCTTCATCAACCTCAAAGCCTGGCGCACCGAAGTCGCCAAAGAGCACAACCTGCCCGCCTACGTGGTGTTCGCCGACGCCACCCTGGCCGGCATTGCCGAGCGCAACCCGCAAACCCTGGACGATCTGCATGGCGTCAGCGGCATCGGCGTGAAAAAGCTCGAGGCTTATGGCGAGGCCGTATTGAAGGTGGTGCGGGCCAGCTAGACTGGCCTGATGAGCACTGCACCCTCCACCGCAAAAGCTGCCCTGGATCGCTGCCTGGATTGGGCCATTGCGAACGACGATTTCCGCAGCATCCAAGCCTGGCTCGATGCCGCTGCCCAGCCCGACCCCGGCCAAGCCTTGCTGGACACCTGCCTGCTGGCCGCCATAGAGACGAGCAACCTGTCTTGCGCCCAATGGCTGCTGCAAGCCGGTGCCAACCCCAATGCGCAAAGCAAATGGGGCGAGATACTCATCAACACCGCACCATCACAAGCCATGCTGGCTTTGCTGCTGCAGCATGGCGCCAACATGCACCTCGCACAGCGCGAAGTACAGCGCCTTTTGCTGGGCCTGCCCCGCGAACCTGACAGCGATCTGCTCGCTTGCAGCGAGGCCGATTTTCAGCAGCACCGCGCTCCCCGCTTTGGCGTGCACAACGCAGAAAACATCAGTTCCGACTTTCACCTGGCCATGATCGAATCTGGCGTTTGTGCCTTTGCGGCTGGCGAGCATTGGCGCTTTGAACGCTCGTTTCTGGATGCGCCCTGGCAACACATCTGGAACGCGCAGCGCAACGGCCAAAGCCTCACCCCACTGCCCGATGGCCGCTGGCTGCAAATCGGCGGCGAGCACGAAGACTCTTACGACCCGGATTTCTTCATCTACAACGATGTGATCGTGCACACGCCGCCGCACAAAAACCGCGGCTGGCGGCGCGAGGTCTACGCCTATCCCCGCGAGGTTTTCCCGCCTACCGATTTCCATTCCGCCACGCTGGTGGGGAACGACATCATCGTCATCGGCTGCCTGGGCTATGCCAACAAGCGCGTGCCCGGCCACACGCCGGTATACGCGCTGGACACCTTGTCCCTGCAGTTCCGCCCCCTGCCCTGCAGCGGGCCTGCGCCCGGCTGGATTCACCGCCACCAAGCAGTTCTGGCACGCCCTGGTGTGATTGCTGTCAGCGGTGGTGAGCAGGAAGGGGCCGATGGCGAATCGCAGGCGCTGCAGGGCTTGTGGGAGCTGGATCTGACGAGCTTGCACTGGGCTCGGCTTGGCTGAGCCAGGTAGGAATTTAATCCGTCAACTCTGATCGTGAGCGAATGCCCTGCTCATTGATTCGACAGCACCATTTAACGTGTGCACTCCAGTCTGAAAAATGGTTTTTTATGACGACGCCTTCTGCCAATAAATCGTCGCGTTCACCATCGGCATTTGCATCTTCCATCATCAGACGTACAGGCATGCCTTCAAACACGCTGTGCCAAACACCCTCTATGTCCATTCTTTGGTCGTGCTTGGAAAATAAAACAGTTTGCTCATCTACCATTTCATTGAAATCAACAGAAAAAACTGGAATATGCATCGGTAGACCTTTATGCCGTTAATGTACAGATTTAGGGGTTCCGCTGTTCTCAACACATTAGCACTTGAGAAATAGAAGGTACCCCTGACAAGAAAACCTCATAACAAAACTGCAAAGCTCTATTTATTATTGGCATGGGGCAATACAGGATCGTCAGTGGTGATTGCTGTGTTCACAGCATCCAGCCATTCCTCCCAAGCAGCCGGGTCCCCAGGGCTGCGGTCTTGCCATATGTGCCAAGACAAAGAACTGAGTATTCCACCCAGCTCATCAGACTTGGTGAGCTTGTATTCATTCTCTAAAAAGTAGTACATGGCGCGATACGCCTGTTCTAGGGTCAGCCTTGGTTCACTCGTCATGTTGCATATATCCTAGAACAATACTTCAAATCAGATGAGACAGAATTTCTGAATCAGCACCCTCAAAACAGTTGAGATATATTTCAGCAAGCTGATCGATGAATACTTGATCGACCTCGTAACGTAAGGCATCCCAGGCAAGCATTTCCCTTTCAGCAAGCATTTTCTCCAACTTCTCGGTCCCAGAAAAATGCAATACATCCCATATGATAGCCTCGAAAAACCTATCTTCTGAGAGATCTTCAAATATGGCTGATAAATTCTCTCCATCCAGTTTCTCAAAGCCATATTTATAAGTACCTGACACTTCTATCAGACCTGATTTCATATTTAAGCGAATGAAATCCGCGACAAGGTTCTTCCCAACAGCTTTAACTGATTCGTCATCTGTCAAGGAGAAGCCATTTATACTGACAGCAGTAATTTCATCCATGGCCGCAAAAATCAATTCGCTCTGTATCCATTTTTGAAGCTTGTACTTCTTTGCAGTCATGTCGGGGCCTTAGCCATTCATTTGGGATCAGTGGTTTATGCAGGATTCTCAAATTCCCATGAGAAATATCTAGCCAGCACCTGAACGGATTCTTCCCAGGTCGCTCTTTCTGATGAATCAACTATTCCAGCTATTTTTCTTTGAATCAAACTGAAATCAAAGTTTTCCACAAGCAGCATGTTTTTTAAATAACAGATATGCTCCCTGGACAATAGGTGTGCCAACCAAGTGGGCGTACAAATACCCACTTGAAATAAATGCCCGCCTTCTGCTCCTGCAGGGCCAATCAACAGAGTCAGCCATACACAAAAGTTGTGAGGTATTTCTGGCGAATATGCTTCCAGGTTCACAGTGCCAAAATTTATGTTTTTAAGAACAGGCTTGCTCATTTAGCTCCCCACATTAGCAGAGCAAGTCCGCACCAGCCCTCGAAATTCTTAATCACGGCGCACTTCCACCAAATCCCCCGTTTTTGCTACAAATAAAGGCCAATTACCGACCAGAGAAAAACCATGTTCACCGGTCTTTATATATTTGGCAGATTGGTAGGGGAATAACCAGCCATCTTCCACTTCATAAATCGCACTATCCACAATAACGCATTCATCATTTTTAATAGTGAAATTTTCTTTTATGAATGCTTCCGCCATTTCTCTCGCTTGGCTGGGTGTAATTAGCTTGCAGGCAGTCTCGCCCCGGCGCTGTAGATAGGCGTTGATCCATTCCTGGTCAAAACGCTTGTCGAGCTTCATCATGTCCAATATCTCGCGCCACTGCCAAACAATGCTTGTCCACCCTCTTCTTCTGTCAGAGCCCTGTTTTTCATAGTCCAGCCATTCCTGATCAGGGAACTTGCTTAAGGCTTGCTCACAACGCAAATACAAGATGTTGAAACAGTCTTTTTCAATATCATCCCAAATAAGGCCCTCGTTACCCTGGTATTCAAGACATTTTTCACTGCAGCCCAACTCGTCTGCTTTAAAAGATGCTTCTACTCGCTTAAAAATACATCTAAAAATAGTAGTCGTTGATACTATTACACGATTGCCAATAGGAACTGACGCATCATCACTGATATAAAGATGTTTACCGAATTTTCTCACCACAGTACCGTCACCTAAAACAGTGAAATTCTTGCTATCTAAACCCAGTGGTAATTCTGCCATTACAAACTCCAATATCTAGTTGTCCAATTTCATCAATAAAATCTGCGCAAAGCTGGATCAGGTGCCAGCAAAGGGCAATTTGCCCCATGTGGTGTGGCGAGTGTTTTATCGGGATCAAAAGATAGGGATTTGGCTAGCCCTGTGTCACATAAGGCTCGCAGCAGCGGCCTGGCCGCAAAGCTTTTACTCACTCAAACACTCACACCCGCTTACAGAAATTACCTAATTTCAGGGCTTGGCGGCGCCTGTTATTGACGTTGGGCAAGCACGCCGCTGTTCCATGTAACGATTGCATGAATACGTGTTTCAATCCGCTTCGATTTATTGCCGCTATTCAATCGACACAACAGCAGGAGAAACACCATGTGGAAACAATGGCTCGTAGCCGGCGCTTTGGCTGGCACCGGATTGGCCCAGGCTTTTACGCCGCAAACAGGCACTTGGGTCGTGACCAGCGAACTCAATGGCAAGCCCGGTCGCGGCTTGGCGATTGATGTGCAGGACAAAACCCTGGCCTTGCAGATGTATGCCTATGAGGCCAATGGCAGCGCCACCTTCTACCAAACCTCTGGCCCCCTGGTGGACAACCAGTACACCGGCACGCTGAACAAGTACCGAGGCGGACGTTACCTGGGCAGCGGTGACCGCACAGGCGTAGACAACGGCAATGAAGGCGTGGTGAAGATGCGCTTTGAATCGGGCACCAAGGGCTACGTCACTTTTCCGGGCGAGCCTGAAAAGGAAATTTCGCGCTTCCAATTTGCCTATGGTCCCAACGCGCAAAGCCTGGTGGGGCTTTGGCTGCTGACACCGCTGACGTCGGCCACGCCGCAATCGGATTTCGTCACGTTGGACACCTACCTGGGCGCCTCCGATTCCGGCACCGGCATGGTGGGCACGCGTGATGGCCGCTTTGGTTGCGACAACCTCGTACGCGGCCCCAATGCAGGCTGGGTTCTGTGTGTCAAGCTCAACCAGGCCAATCAGCTGGCACGCTCTTACTTCTTCAAATACATGGTCAACGACGGCGAAGGCCTTACGGGCAAGAACAGTGAACCAGCCGGCGATCTGCTGATCGTTCGCCGTCTCACTGACGACCGTGGCGATGGGCTGGGCATCATGTTCAAGAGTGCTGAAGACCAGGGTTCGGACGAAGCTGTCGACCCAACCGTGCTGCGCCAGGTTTTGGAGCAAACTGCAGCCCAGGTGGCGACGGACTGATCCAGCGCCAGCTCCCTTCCATCCGGCTGAGCCTGAGACATTCAGGCCTGCCGGATTTTTTGTGCTGAGCAGCGCCCCCAAAATCCGCGCTGCAACCCCAGCCGCAACACAGGTCTACACTGGCGCCTGTCATGTCTTCCTCTGCCCCTCCCCGCTTGTCGCTGCAAGCCCTGCAAAGTCCGATTGCCGGGCCATATTCACTCGACCTGCAAGTGGGTGAATGCATAGCGGTGATGGGCGCTTCGGGCGCGGGTAAATCGGTGCTGTTGCGGCTGATTGCCGACCTCGATCCGGGCAGCGGCGATGTGCTGCTCAACGGCCGATCGCGCAGCCAGTTCAGCGCGCCGGCGTGGCGCCAGCAGGTGATGTATTTGGCAGCAGAGCCAGCCTGGTGGAGCGATACGGTGATGGCGCATTTCCCCACCGGCAGCCAGACCGAGTTGCAGCGCCTGGCCTTGCAGTTGGGGCTGCGAGAGGGCTTTCTCGACATTCCGGTAGCGCAGCTCTCTACTGGCGAGCGCCAACGCCTGGCCTTGTTGCGCGGCCTGTTGCGCCAACCGCAGGTGCTGTTGCTGGACGAGCCGACGGCAGCGCTGGATGAGGCTTCAGTAGCTGCCGTAGAGCAATTGCTGCAAGCCCGGCAAGCCCAAGGCCTGAGCCTGCTGTGGGTCACCCATTCGCACGCGCAAGCGCAGCGCGTAAGCCAGCGCTGCCTGCGCTTGCACGACAAGCAGTTGTCACCTTTGGCCAGCGCTCAAGAGGTGGCCGCATGAACCAGACCATCCATTTGCAGTTCAGCGATTTGCTGATAGGCGCCTGTCTGGTGCTGGCCGCAGCCGGTGCATCCTGGTTGCTGCGGCTCAACCTGCAGCGCAAAGTGTTGTGGGCGTCGCTACGCATGGTGGTGCAGCTGCTCTTGGTGGGTTTTGTGTTGCGCCTGGTGTTCCAACACGCATCGCCTGCCATGACCTTGTTGGTGGTGTTGGTGATGATTGCTGCGGCCGCCCGCGAGGTGGCGGTGCGGCCGCACCAGCGCCTGGCGGGCCAAGGCAATTTGCGCATTGCCGGCCTGGTGGTGGCGCTGTCGAGCCTGTCGACCGTGGTGCTGGCTTTGTTGACCGCCGTGCGGCCCGATCCCTGGTTTGATGCGCGTTACGCGATTCCGCTGATGGGCATTGTGCTGGGCAGCGTGCTCAATTCGGCCAGCCTGGGGCTCGACAGTTTTTTTGATGGCGTGCGCCAAAGCCGTGCGGCGATAGAGGCGCAACTGGCGCTGGGCACGCCTATCCGCCAGGCCTTGGCCTCGCATACGCAAGCAGCGATTCGGCGCGGGCTGATCCCCATCATCAACCAGATGAGCGCGGCCGGCCTGATCACCTTGCCAGGCATCATGACGGGCCAGATTCTGGGCGGCATGGACCCGCTGGAAGCCGCCAAGTACCAGATTCTGCTGCTGTTCCTGCTGACCGGCGCAGGCATCATGGCCGCCGCTGGCAGCGTGTTGCTGGCCGCCAAGGCGCTGACCGATACGCGCCAGCGTTTGCGCCTGGATCTGCTGCACCCTCGTTAACCCGAGGCGCTGTATTTGCGCCATGTTTAGCCGCTATCCTGAGCGCATTTCGCCCACCAGGAAGACCATGGCAGTCAGCGTATTTGATTTGTTCAAGATCGGCATCGGGCCCAGCAGTTCGCACACCGTGGGGCCGATGCGCGCTGCGCATGCGTTTGTACAGCGCTTGCAGCGCCAAGGCTTGCTGGGCCAGGTGGCGCGGCTGCGCTGCCAGCTGTTCGGCTCGCTGGGCGCCACCGGCAGAGGCCACGCCAGCGACCGCGCCGTTATTCTGGGGCTGGCCGGCTACGCGCCCGACACGGTGGATGTGAACGCGGTGGACAGCATCATTGCGCAAGTACAAACGCAGCAGCAGTTGCTGCTGAATGGCGAGCACAGCATTGCTTTTGACCCCGCCACCGATCTGTTGCTGATAGGCGATGTGAGCCTGCCTTTTCACCCCAACGGCATGCGCTTTGAAGCCTGGGATGCACAGCGTGAGCTGCTTGATGCGCAGGCCTATTACTCGGTGGGAGGTGGCTTTATCGTCAGCGAAGAGGCTGCCCACGATACCGAGCGCCAGCAAAGCATTGCGCCCGATACCGAGGTGCTGCCGCTGCCTTTTCACAGTGCTGCGCAGCTGCTGCAACAAACGCAGGCGCAAAGCCAGTCGATCGCGCAGATCATGCGCACCAACGAGCGCCATTGGCGCAGCGATGCCGATATCGATGCCGGCCTGCTGAAGATCTGGCAAGCCATGCAAGACTGCGTGCAGCGCGGCTGCACCACGCCGGGCCGCTTGCCTGGTGGCCTGAACGTGAAGCGCCGCGCCGCCGGCTTTTACGAAGGGCTCACACAGCACAACGCCAGCGCCAATACCGACCCGCTGCAGGTGATTGATTGGGTGAACCTGTTTGCACTGGCCGTGAACGAAGAAAACGCGGCGGGCGGCCGTGTGGTGACAGCGCCTACCAATGGCGCGGCCGGCATTGTGCCCGCCGTGCTGCACTACTACTGGCGTTTTGTGCCCGGTGCCAACGAGGCTGGCGTAATCGACTTTTTGCTGACCGCCGGAGCGATCGGTATTTTGTACAAAGAGAACGCCTCCATCTCAGGCGCCGAAGTGGGCTGCCAAGGCGAGGTGGGCGTGGCCTGCTCCATGGCTGCCGCCGGTTTGTGCGCCGTGTTGGGCGGCACGCCCGCACAGGTAGAAAACGCCGCCGAGATTGGCATGGAGCACCACCTGGGCCTGACTTGCGACCCGGTTGCCGGCCTGGTGCAGGTGCCGTGCATTGAGCGCAACGCACTGGCCGCCGTCAAAGCCATCAACGCAGCGCGCATGGCACTGCGCGGCGACGGCTCGCATGTGGTGAGCCTGGACAAGGTGATCGAGACCATGCGCGCCACCGGTGCCGACATGATGAGCAAGTACAAGGAAACTTCGCTAGGCGGGCTGGCCGTGCACATCGTTGAATGTTGATTAGCTTCACCCCCTGAGTGGCTGCGCCACTTCGCTTGTGTCCTGGTGCGCCCGCTGGAGACGCCAGGCACACCCATGCCACCCTCTACAATCAGCCCCATGGCAATGCATTTTGATTTGGTGGACCTGCGCCTGATGGTGCATGTGGCAGACGCGAACAGCATGACGCGGGGGGCGGAGCTGTCGTTTATTTCGCTGCCTGCGGCGAGCACGCGTATCAAGAACCTCGAAGAGAGCATAGGCGTGAAGCTGCTCTACCGCACCAGCCAGGGCGTGACGCTGACGCTGCCCGGCCAGGCTTTTGTGCAGCATGCACGCACGGTGCTCGGCCAGATTGAGCATCTGCGTGGCGACATGCAAGAGTACGCACGCGGCATCAAAGGCCATGTGCGCGTGTTTGCCAACACCACGGCGCTGGGCGAGTTTCTGCCGCCCGTGCTGCGCACCTATTTGCGCAAGCACCCGGACGTGGATATCGACCTGCGCGAGCGCCTGTCCAACGACATCATCCGCGCGGTGGGCGAAGGCCAGACCGACATTGGCATTGTGGCCGGCCAGGTGCGCACCGAGAGCCTGGTCTCCATGCCGTACCGCAAGGACCACCTGATTCTGGTGGTCAACAACGAGCACCCGCTGGCCAAGCGCAAATCGGTGGCCTTTGCCGATACCCTGGATTACGACTACGTGGGCCTGCACGAATCCAGCGCCATCCACGCATTTTTACGCCAGCACAGCGACCTGCTGCACCGGCCCATCAAGCAACGCATTCAGGTGGGCAATTTCGAGGCTGCCTGCCGCATGATCGAAGCGGGCGTGGGCATTGGCATCCTGCCTGAATCGGCGGCCCGGCGCCACGCCAAGATCATGGACATCCGCATCATCCAGATCTCGGACGAATGGTCCAACCGCGAGATGCAGATTGTGGTGCGCAACCTCGAATCGCTGCCCTCGTTTGCCCGCGAACTGGTGGAGCTGCTGGTGGAAGATGGCGCCTCGCCCGACGATGCCACCAGCCCCGATGCAGACGTGCCCACCAGCAACTGATGGATTGAAGGCCCTGCAGCATGGCGTGCCCACTGCGTCGTGCAAGCGGCAGCCAGCACAGCGGCCCATGGCTATGCTGTGGCCCATCTCTGAATTCAGAACGAAAGCCTGCCCATGACTGCCATTTGGAAAAAGCCGATCTCGCTGGAAGAGCTGCGCGAGAAGGCGCGCAATACCGCGATTGAACACCTGGGGATCGAGTACCTGGAAATTGGTGACGATTACCTGGTGGGCCGCGTGCCCGTAGACCACCGCACGCACCAGCCTTACGGCCTGCTGCACGGCGGCGTGAGCGTGGTGCTGGCCGAAACCCTGGGCAGCGTGGGCGCCATGTTTTCTTCGCCACCTGAGTGGCGCTGCGTGGGCCTGGACATCAACGCCAACCACATTCGCGGCGTGCAAAGCGGCTGGGTCACCGGCACGGCGCGGCCCGTGCATATTGGTCGCACCACGCAGGTGTGGCAGATCGACATGGTGAACGACGAGGGCAAGCTGACTTGCGTGTCGCGCATCACCATGGCGATGTTAAACAACTAACCCCCCCTGAGGCGCTACGCGCCTTCCCCCAGGGGACGGCACCGCCGCTGCGAGGCGGCTCTTGCTGGGTGCCCTTGGATGGGGCGTGCCATGCGTAGTTGGTGCGCGGGCTGGCTTACTTGCTTGATTGGACAAGCCTCTTGGGTGCGTCTTGCCTGAACTTGCGGAGTAGCAAGCTGTAGGTGGCCTTTGGTGCAGACTGATATGCTGGCCTGTCACAAGTGCCAGCAACACCAAGAAATCCCATGACTACGCTTTCTGCACTAGATACCAATCCCATCCAAGCAGCGCATCCGGAAAGCTGGTTTGCCCAGAAGCTGACCACGATCGACGGCGTGAATCTGAAGTACCGCGTGATGCGCGATACGACCGCGTCCTTCCATGTTCACGACGAATCGCCCGAGTGCTTTTTTGTGCTCAGCGGCGAGGTGGTGATGGACACCGAGACGGGCTCCGTCACGCTGGGCCCAGGCATGTTTTACCGCGTTGAGCCCGGCATTTCTCACCGCTCCCGAGTCACCGGCGAGGCCACGCTGCTGGTGCTCGACAAGATGCCTGCTTAGGCCGCGTAAGCCACCGCAGCCAGCGCACGCGCCAGCTCCCAGGCGGGGTCGACCAGCGGCAGGCCAGCTACTTCGGCAGCGCCGGGCAAAGCCAGCGGGATTTCAGTGCAGCCCATGATCAGCGGCACATCGCCATGGCGCGCACGCATGGCCTGCGCCACTTGCGCAAAATCGCTGCGCGCCAGATCCAGCTTGTCGGCCTTCACGCCTTGGTAGATGCCGCGCATGAGCTGTTCACGCTCTGCATCTTGCGGCAGGTGGACGGTGATGCCGCAAGCGGCCAGCGCCTGATCGTACAGACCAATGCGGTAAGTGCCTTGCGTGGCCAGCAACATGCAAGCGCTGTGGCCTTGCTGCTGCAGGCGCTGCGCCACCACACGCGCAATGTGCAGCACCTGGATTTGCGGGTAAGCCTGTTGCAGGCGCTCGTGCCAGGCGTGGGCGGTATTGCAGGCCACGGCCACGGCCACAGCGCCTACGGCTTGCAGCTTGTCCATGCCGGCGCACATCATCGGGAACGGGTCTTGCGCTGTTTCGGGCGCCAGCAAGGCGGCGCTGCGGTCGGGGATGGGCAGCTGCGCCAGCCAGTGTTCGGGATAGGCCTGGTCGACCACGGTAGCGCCTCTGGCTTTCAGGTTTTCGGCGCAGGCCTGCACGAACAGGCGCACAAAATCTGCCCCTGCTGCCGGGCCCATGCCGCCCAGAATGCCTACCGTCTTCGATGTCATGCTTTTCCTCTTTTCCATAAGAAATGGCCCGTTGCCGGGCCATGGTCAAGCGCTAGCTGCTGCTACTGCGATCAGATAGCAGGCTTGTCGCTTTGTGCTGCCAGATTATCCTGCAGTTCCTTGTTCATCGGCAGGCCCAGGGCCTGGTTCTTGGGAGGAATAGGCTGCATGAACCACTTGTCGTAGAGCTTGGTGAACTCGCCCGACTTCATCATGCCGCCGATCACGCCGTCGACGATCTTCTTGAAAGCCGCATCGCCCTTGGGCAGCATGCAGGCGTAGGGTTCCACTTGCAGTGCATCGGCCACGATTTCGTACAGCGCCGGGTCCTTGGCGTTGGCCTTCAGGCCGTACAGCAGGATGTCGTCCATCGCAAAGCCGGCGGCACGGTCGTTTTCCATCAGCAGGAAGCCGTCGGCGTGGTCCTTGGCCTGGGTGATGTTGATGTCCAGCTTGTTGTCCGCGCTGTACTTGCGCACCACGGGCAGGTTGGTGGTGCCGGTGGTGATCGCCAGGGTCTTGCCCTTCAGATCAGCCCAGTTCTTGACGCCGGCGCTCTTCTTCACTGCCACGCGGGTGCCGGTGTAGAAGTAGTTGATGGCGAAATCCACGTCCTTGTTGCGGGCCGAGTTGTTGGTGGTGGAGCCGCACTCGAGCACGATGGTGCCGTTCTGGATCAGCGGAATGCGGTTGGCCGAGGTCACCGGTTGCCACTTGACCTTCAGGTCGGGCTTGCCGATTTCCTTGCGCACCACATCGGCCACGGCGTTGGAGATGTCGACCGAGAAACCGATCGCGTTCTGGCCACCGGCCAGGTAGCTGAAAGGCACCGAGGATTCACGGTAAGCAAAGGTGATTTCACCCGTTTCCTTGGCCTTGGACAGCACATCGGCGTGGGCCGCAGGCAGGCAGGCGATAGCGGCAGCAGCGCAAATCAGCGACGTAACAAACTTCATGGTGAAACCTCCTTGAATCAATCGATGGTGACAGTGTAGAAAGCACCCCTTTGCCCCGGCAATACCTTTTCGGGACAGTCCCATAACGCATGGTTATGGTGCTTGGTGTACTGCGATTTTGTAAAACCGCGTCACCTATAAGCAAACGGCATGCCCGATGCGCATATTGCTATGTGTCAACGCCAATGTAAACGCCTATATTCAAGGGTTTTCAGGGGGTCCCATGCAAGTTTGCATTCTTGGCGCAGGTATTGTGGGTTTGGCAGCCGCCTATGAGCTGCAACAGGCGGGACACCAGGTGACCGTGGTGGACCAGGCTGTGCACGGCGGCATGGGCACCAGCATGGGCAATGGCGCGCAGCTGAGCTACAGCTATGTGCAGCCGCTGGCCGACCCGTCAATCTGGAAGCAGCTGCCCAAGCTGCTGTTCAACCCTGATTCGCCGCTCAAGTTCCGCCTGCAGGCCGACCCGCAGCAATGGGCCTGGAGCCTGCAGTTCATGGCCGCCTGCAATGCCGAGCGCTCGGCCATCAGCACGCGCACTTTGCTGCAGCTGGCCGCGGTGAGCCGCCAGCACTTTGAAGCCATGCAAGAGCGGGTGCAAGGCAACTGGGATTTCTCAACCACCGGCAAGCTCGTGCTCTACCCCACGCAAGCCGGGGTAGATGCCGCCCGCCACCAGCTCGACGTGCAAAGCAAGCTGGGCAGCGCGCCCCAACGCATTGTGACGGCCGCAGAAGCCGTGGCGCTGGAGCCCGCACTGGCGGCCTACCAACCCAAGTTTGCCGGTGCCGTGCACACGCCCAGCGAATGCGCTGCCGACTGCTACAAGGTCTCACAACAGCTCGAAGCCTGGTTGCGCAGCCAAGGCGTGAAATTTTTGATGGGCACCCAGGTCAAAAGCCTGCGCCGCGAAGGCGGCAGCAACGGCAAGATCGTGGCAGTGCAAACCAGCCAGGGCGACATCACGGCCGACCACTACATGGTGGCGCTGGGCGTGGACAGCGTGGCCCTGTGCAAGCCGCTGGGCGTAAACGTGCCGGTGTACCCGCTCAAGGGCTACAGCCTGACCTTGGACGTTGCCCAAGCAGGCAACAAAGCGCCCAGCGTCAGCATTACCGACAGCTCGCGCAAAGTGGTTTTCGCCCGCATTGGTGAGCGCCTGCGCGTAGCCGGCATGGTGGAGCTGGTGGGCCACAACCTGAGCATCCCCCAAGACAAAATCCAGAGCCTGTGCGATTCAACCGAAGCCGTCTTCCCCGGCTGCAGCGATTTCGCCGAAGTGCAGCCCTGGGCCGGCCTGCGCCCAGCCACACCTACAGCCGTACCCATTGCCAAGCAAGCCGGCGCCAGCAACCTGTGGCTCAACACCGGCCACGGCGCGCTCGGCTTTACCTTGGCCTTTGGTACGGCCACGCAGCTGGCGCAGCAGATCAGCCAAGCTGCCTGATCACGGATACTATTGATTTGATAGCTGCTAGAGCGCTCTGGATGAACGCCAGCAGCTGTCTTTATTGAATATGCATTCCTACCCTGGTGCACAAAACAGCTGCGGTCAAACAGCTGCGCATCCAGAGGGTTCGGCAGGCGCACATCACCCCAGCCAGGCACGCCATTAGCGCGCTCTTCAAAACCACGTTTGATCTGCGCAATCAACACAATAACCAGCTGCCGCTCCTGCGCCAAACGCCTGAGCGCTGCCACCTGTTGCATTAACGGTGGCTGGTGGCGCTGTTGGTCGAGCAGCTGCAAGTAGTCGATGACCACCACCGTACCAGATGTAGCGCCACGCAACTGAGCTTGTACATAGTCCGCGCAAATATCGTCCGAACAATCCCACCGAAAACGCGACTGCCACAGCGCAGTATCCGCGTCGGTCACCGTCATCAAGGTTTGTACTTGCGCGGGGGTGCAATCGAGTGAAAAGAACACCGCATTGTGCCCGCTGCGCATGGCCTGCGCCATCAGCGCAAAGCCTATGCGCGTTTTTCCTTGCAAGGGTCTGGCTGCCAGCAACAACAACTGACCTGGTTGCAACTGCTGCGCCAGTTGAAGCACCGGATCAGACGCTACACGACGCGCGACCAGCAAACTCCACCGGCCAAAACCATGCTGCTGGGCGGTCTCATCTAAGGCCTGGTGCAGCGGAATGCTGTTATGCCGGGCACGTTGCCTAGCCTGGCGTTTCAGCACATACAGCGGATCGGATAACGAGCTCATTTCCATGGTCAACCTCCTGTGTCAGGCTGCTGAGCAATCCCTACTTATGCACATCGCCTACAAGCAGGTTGGATGGTAATTGCCCTGCACAAACGGTGCTGCCCCAAGCGGAGGGAGGCGGCGCGGGCCACGCGCGGTCACCAATCTTAGCGCAAGGTTTTACAGGTATGCCGCCAGCACTTTCTGCATCTCGCGCGTGATCGCTTTTACCAACAGAGAATTGGGCTGCGAAGCCGAGCGGATAGCGTTCACCGGCACCTGCAGCTCAGGCGCCAGCGCCAGCACATCGACCTTGTTCTGATCGGCCGACAAAGCCGTGCAGCCATCGACAATCGCCACGCCCAAACCGTGGTGCGCCATGGCCAAAGCGGTGTGGTAGGTTTGCACGGTGACAAAGTGGTTCAGGCCCACACCCGATTCGCGGCTCAGCTGGGTGAGCAGCATGCCCACCGGGTCTTGCGCGTCGAGGCTGATGGTGGGCACGCCGGTCAAGTCATCCAGCGCCAAACTGCCGCCACGCAGCTTGAAGGGCGGCAACATGCCCTTGGGCACAATGCACATCATCGGTGCGCGAGCCAGGTTCTCTTGCTGCAAAGTGGGCTGCTGCACATTGCTCAGCACAAAGCCCACATCGGCCTCTTGCATCACCAGCGCCTGCACGATCTGCGGCGAATGCAAGGATTGCAACGTGACCGTGACATTGGGGTGCTTGTGCTTGAACTGCGCCAGCGCACGCGGCAGCACCTCGTGGCTCAGTGCCAGCACACTGGCAATGCGCAGCTCATCGGTAGCGCGGCCCTTGCGCAGGCTGTCGGCCAGGCGCTGCACTTCTTCCAGCTGGCCAAACAGCTTTTCCATGTGCGGCAGCAAAGCCAGCGCTTCGCTGGTGGGCGTGAGCCGGCCTTTGCTGCGCTGAAAAAGTGCAAAGCCCAGCTGCAGCTCGGCATGCTGCAAAGTGCGGCTGACAGCCGGCTGCGAGATGTTGATGAGCCGCGCCGCCGCGCTCACGCTGCCGGTGTGCATCACCGCGTTGAAGACTTCGATATGGCGCAAACGCATGGCAGCTCCCCTGGCTCGGTCCGTGGCTATCAATGCTCGCTGGCGGCGTCTTGCGCCTGCATGCGGGCGAGGCGCTCGCTCTTCCAGTACACATCGTCGCCACCATCCACGCGGTTGAGCACACGCGCCAGCACAAACAGCAGATCGGACAGGCGGTTCAAATACTGGCGCGGTGCGGGCCGCATGGCCTCAGCCTCTTGCAAAGCCACCACCATGCGCTCGGCACGGCGCGCCACCGTGCGGCACACATGCGCTTGCGAGGCGGCGCGCGTGCCCGCAGGCAAGATGAATTCTTGCAAGCGCGGCAGTTGCGCGTTGTAGTGCGCCAGCGCGTTGTCGAGCTGCAGCAGCGCATCGTCCTTGAGCAACTCATAGCCGGGCATAGACAGCTCGCCGCCCAGATTGAAGAGCTGGTGCTGGATATCGACCAGCAGCTCGCGCACATCGGCGGGCAGGTTTTCGCACAAGAGCAAACCGATGTGCGAGTTGAGCTCGTCCACATCGCCCATGGCGTGCGGGCGGCCGCTGGCCTTGGAGACGCGCGTGTTGTCGCCCAGGCCAGTGGTGCCGTCGTCGCCGGTACGGGTTGCAATTTGGGAGAGTCGGTTTGCCATCGGTAGTCCTTGTCGAGCTTGCGTAAACGGGGCCTATTTTCTGTTACCAGCCACCGCAATTGAGGAGACCTGGAAACAGATTGCAAAAATGATAGCGCACCACGCTTATTTGGTATGCAATAGAGCCCTGTCTGACTCCTACCAGGAAACGCAGATGTCTGCATCCCGATTCACCCATCCGTTTGACGCCCGCAGCGTGCTCTTGTTCGCCTCGATCGCCGTCGGCTCGGCCCTGGCCCAAGCCCAGCCCGCGCCCGGCAACGCCGCACAGTCCAGCGCGGGCGCCAGCAGCAGCCACCGCGCAGTGCCCGCCGAACGCACAATCAGCCCAGCTGACCCACGCCGCCACCTGGCCCGCCAACCGGCCAAAAAGAACCTCTAAGAGCCCCCAGACCCGAACTCTCCCTCCCCGCTACGGCGGGGTTTTTTATTTGCGTTTACGCAATAGAGGGCGCTGAACAGACGATCTCGCAGGCTGTTGGCTGTTCAGGATGTCCTTCCCACCCCTTTCAGCCAGCGCCTGCGATCTCAGCAAATGCCGGCGGTTTGGCTGCCGCAGGACAGCCAAACTTCGTGAACTGACTTGCGCCAGCTGTTTGAACGGAGCGCCTTGGCGCGGAGTGAGTTTTGGCGCACGCCGGCATTTGCTGTGAGCGCAGGTTGCCCCGATTGCCCCGCTTCGCGGGGCAATCGGGGACGCTGGATGTAGGGCACGTTTCTTTGCCTCCTTTCTTGCCGTGCAGCAAGAAAGGAGGTCGCCTGCCGGGGCGAGACCCGGCCGGCTGCAACAAGCAAAACAAGCAACGCCAATTAAAAAACAACCCCCAAGAAACTGCCAGCCACGAGGCTCACAGGCGCGCCCCCGCTCATCCGAAAATATGTCATTTATGCCAGCGCAGCTGTCTGACATCGCACATGGCTGGCGCGCAACGCAGCCTGCAATGCTATCCTCCCGGCAGACTTGGAGAAACCGATGAACGCCCCCGTAACCACCCACCAATTGGCTGCTGCGCAGCGCCCTGTTCCCGATGCTTTTTTGCAGGCCCTGAGCACGCGTTTTGGCGGCCAGTGTTCTACCTCGCTGGCTGTGCGCGAGCAGCATGGCCGTGATGAAGGCTCCATCATTGCGCCACCGCCGGCAGCCGTGGTGTTTGCCGAATCCACCCAAGACGTGCAAGACGCCGTCAAGCTGTGCGACGAGTACAGCGTGCCCGTGATCGCCTATGGCGCCGGCTCGTCGCTGGAAGGCCATTTGCTGGCCGTGCAAGGCGGTATCACCATTGATGTGAGCCGCATGAACCAGGTGCTGTCGGTCAACACCGAAGACCTGACGATCACGGTGCAGCCTGGCATCACGCGCAAGGCGCTGAACGAGGCGATCAAGGACACCGGCTTTTTCTTCCCGATCGACCCGGGCGCCGATGCCTCGATTGGCGGCATGACATCGACCCGCGCCAGCGGCACCAATGCCGTGCGCTACGGCACCATGCGCGAGAACGTGTTGGCGCTGGAAGTGGTGACTGCCAACGGCGAAGTGATCCGTACCGGCAACCGCGCCAAGAAAAGCGCCGCAGGCTACGACTTGACGCGCCTCTTGGTGGGCAGCGAAGGCACGCTGGGCATCTTCACCGAAATCACGCTGCGCATTTACCCGCTGCCCGAGGCAGTGAGCGCTGCGATCTGCTCCTTCCCCAGCATTGAAGCGGCTGTGCACACGGTGATCCAGACCATCCAGATGGGCATTCCGATCGCGCGTGTGGAGTTGGTCGACGTGAACTCGGTGCGCATGGTCAACGCCTACAGCAAGCTCGATCTGCGCGAAGAACCGATGCTGCTGATGGAGTTCCACGGCTCGCCCACCGGCGTGAAAGAGCAGGCCGAAATGGTGCAAGACCTTGCCAACGAGTTTGGCGGCCAATCGTTCGAATGGGCTGAGCGCCCCGAAGACCGCACGCGCCTTTTCACCGCCCGCCACAACGCCTACTTTGCCGCCGTGGCCAGCGTGCCCGGTTGCCGCTGCATCACCACCGACGCCTGCGTGCCCATCAGCCGCCTGGCCGATGCGCTGCTCGAATGCGTGACCGAAGCGGACGCCAGCGGCATTCCCTACTTCCTGGTGGGCCACGTGGGCGACGGCAACTTCCACTTTGGCTATCTGATCGATCCGGACAACGATGCCCAACGTGAGCAGGCCGAGCAACTGAACCACACGCTGGTGGCACGCGCCATTGCGCTGGGCGGCACCTGCACCGGCGAGCACGGCATCGGCATCCACAAGCAAGGCTTTTTGCTGGAAGAAGCCGGTGATGGCGCGGTGGCCATGATGCGCGCCATCAAGCAAGCGCTGGACCCGAAAAACATCCTCAACCCCGGCAAGATTTTTCAGCTGACCGCCTGATTGTTGAAGCCCCAAAAACCATGCCCGCGACAGCCATGCTGCGCGGGCATTTTTATGCGCTTTTCAGCCGTGGCTTCAGGCCGCTGCCGCCGCCATCTGCGCCTTGCGTGCCGCCACACCAGCGCCCACAAAACCAGCTGACACCACGCTCAACACCAGACCTGCTGCAGCGCCATAGAAAACGCCTGCGTTCAGGTGGTGGTCGAGCATGTAGCCAAACACCGGCGCAGCCAGACAAAAGCCCAGATCCAGCCCTGAATACACGGCACCGTACACACGCCCGGTAGCGCCAGGAGGCGCGGCACGCTTGACCAGCATGTCACGCGAAGGGCCAGCCAAACCGGTGCCTACGCCGGCCAGCGCCGCCACACCCAAAGCCGCATAGCCGGGCAGCCAACCCGTGCCCACCAGCGCCAGCAAAACGCCCGAGCCCAGCAGGCTGACGGAGATGACTTTTTCCAGCCGCTCTACCCGGCCCACCAAAAAGCCGCCCACCACCATGCCCGCGGCGCCAAACAACATGTAGCCGGTGACCACATAGGCCGTGATGCTGGCCGGCAGGCCATACAACTGCTGCAGCGCCGGGCTAGCAAAGGACTGGATGGCGCTCATGGCCACCGTGGTCCAGAAGAAGAACGAGAAGCACAGCCACACCGAAGGCAGCTTCAAGAAAGCCAGCGCATGTTCGTTGCTGGCCGGTGCTGCCGCAGCGGCTTTGGCAGCGCCGGGTTTGGCGGCGTTGACGCGGTCATCGAGCGCATCACGGTTGATCACCATGATGCTCAGAATGATGGCCGCCAGTGCCGCGCCACACAGGCAAGCCACACGCCAGGAGCCGGTGGCCGAGGTGATGCCGGCCATGAATACCGGCGCCGCCGCCCAGCCCAGATTGCCCGACAGACCGTGCACCGAGAAGCCGTGCCCCAGGCGCTGCGGCGACAAGCGCTTGTTCAAGATGGTGAAGTCCACCGGGTGGAAAGGTGCGTTGCCCAAGCCGGCAAAAACTGCGGCCAACATGAGCTGCGCGTAGCTGTGCGATGTGCCGGCAATCACGCCCGCCACGACAAAGCTGCTGAGCGCGGCAAACAAAATGGGGCGAGCGCCAAACTTGTCGACCACAAAACCGGCCAGCGCCTGGCCTACGCCCGAGACGATGAAGAACACCGACACCAGCACGCTCAGCTGCGAGTAGCTGAAGCCGAAATCCGCGATCAGCCACGGAAACAGCGGTGGCAGCAGCAGATGAAAAAAGTGCGAAGAACCATGGGCCAGCCCGATCAGGCCGATGGTGCGCGTGTCCTGGCGCAGGCTGCCAATCTGCGTGGGATCGGCGCCGTTGGTGTTATTGATTTTTGTCATGCCCGCATGGTAGCCAAAGGCCTTGCGTCTTGTATGCGATAAACAGCCAATTACTATCGCCAACAGGCCAAAACTCGCCGCGCCTGCGCTGCGGCCCCGATCCACCTCCCGCCCGAGCTGTGCCATGAGCTTGCCTGCCCCGCCATCCCGCTTGCCACACCGGCGCCGTTCTGACCGGTCTGCTGGTCCGCCACCACTGCCGGTGCGCGATTGGCAGTATGTCGATTCGCTGACGCCGCACCTGTTTGTGCCTACGGCCGAGCGCCCGGTGCGCGCCAAGCTGCGGGTCTTGCAGCGCGATACCCAGGTGCTGCCGCACCAGCACCATTGGGCGCAGTTGGCCGTATCTACCAACGGCACCGTGCATTTGCGTGTGCCCTACGCCACCTTTGTGGTGCCGCCGGGGCGCGCACTGTGGATTCCACCGCAGGTAGAACACGCGGTGACCATGGTGGAAACCGCCGAGCTGCGCACGCTCTACATCTACCAGGCTGCCGGCCAATGCGGGCCGCGCCTGCCCGCCGCCGATGAAGCGCCGCAAACCGAGCTGTGGCAGCGTTGCCGTGTGCTGGAGGTGTCGGAGCTGATGCTTGCCCTGGTGCGCGATCTCTCCACCGTGTCTGATGAAGCACAGCCCCCCACTGCTGCCCAGCTGGCACGCGAGCAGCATGTCAGCGCCTTGTTGCTGGACGAGTTGCAGCACGCCACGCAGCTGGATTTGCGCATCGGCATGCCGCGCGACAAGCGCCTGCACAGCCTGTGCCAAAGCGTGCTGCGCGACCCGCTGGCCCACGCCAGCCTGCAAGATTTTGCGCACGACAGCGGCGCCAGTCTGCGTACGGTGGCGCGCCTGTTTCGCCAGGAGCTGGGCTGCACGTATTTGCAATGGCGCCAGCAGGTCATTCTGGCCAAGGCGGTGCAGCTGGGCGCCAGCGGCTTGCCCATTGGCCAGATAGCTGCAGAATTGGGCTATACGCCCAGTGCTTTCAGCGCCATGGTGCAACGTGCCGTGGGTTTGTCGCCAGCGCGTTTTCTGGGCACGCACACACGCTGAATTTTGTTGACCTCCGTGGCCCGCGTTGGCTTGCCAAACGCCTGCCACACACCAATTCATCACCGACCATGAGCATCCACAGCTACGACCCACGCCAAGGCCACCGCCTGCCGCACGATCCCTTCAACGGCATCATCGGGCCGCGGCCCATCGGTTGGATTTCCAGCCTGTCGAGCGACGGCGTGCGCAACCTAGCGCCTTACAGCTTTTTCAACGCCTTCAACTACGTGCCGCCGATCATCGGTTTTGCCAGCATTGGCCGCAAAGACAGCCTGAACAACATTGAAGCGACAGGCGAATTTGTCTGGAACCTGGCGAGCGAACCGCTGGCGCAACAAATGAACCAAAGCTGCGCCGCTGTCGCGCCCGAGGTGGATGAATTTGACCTGGCGGGCCTCGCCACCGAACCCTCGGTAGCCGTGAAACCACCGCGTGTGCAAGCCAGCCTGGTGAGCATGGAATGCAAGCTCTCGCAAATTCTGCAATTGCAAGCGGCAGACGGCACACAGGTGCCCACTTGGCTGGTGCTGGGCGAGGTGGTGATGGTGCACATTGACGAGCGCTTGCTCAAAGACGGCATCTACCAGACCGCAGCGGGCCAACCGCTGTTGCGTGGCGGCGGCCCGGGCGACTATTTCAGCATCAGCGAAGCGCACAAGTTCGTGATGATGCGGCCGCGCTGAAGACGGCAGCTGCACGCTTGTTGGAGCGACGTTCAGGTAAGGTTCAAGCCGCCGTCGGACAGCAGCACTTCGCCCGTCAAATAGTCCGATGCCAACAGCATCGAAACGGCCTGCGCAATGTCTTGCGGGCTGGCGGCGCGGCGCATCGGCGAACGCTCACGCCACAGCTCTTGCGCTGCCGTCCAATCGGCTGTCAAAGGCGTGTCCACCAAACCGGGCGCCACCGCATTCACGCGAATGGCAGGCGCCAACGCGAGAGCTTGCAAACGCGTGACGTGGTTGAGCGCCGCTTTGGTGGCAGCGTACGGAATGGAAGCGCCTTTGGGCCGCACGCCTGCATGTGAGCTGACGTTGATGACGCAGGCCGGTTTACCGCTGGCAGCAGAAGCGCGCAAAGCCGATTCGGCAGCAGCCACCAAGCGGAACGGTGCCACCACATTCACCTCATACAGCTCGTGCCAGATCTCCGGCACCGCAGCAGCCATATCGGCATGCGCAATCACGCGGCTGATGCCGGCGTTGTTCACCAGCGCATCGAGGCGGCCCCAGGCAGCCACAGCCTCTTGCACCAGGCGCACACGCTCGGCCTCCACCGCCAGATCGGCTTGCACATAGACTGCCTGGCCCAGCTCAAGCGCCAAGGCCTGGCCCGTTTCTGCCGAGCTGCGCGAGTGCAGCACAACCCGGTAACCATCGCGTACCAGGCGGCGCGCAATGCCCTCGCCAATGCCTGAGGTAGAACCCGTGACCAGGGCGACAGGAGAAGTTGCAGACATGCTGAGCCCATGCGCCAGTAGTGAAACAGGCCGCCAGCCTAAAGCGCAATCCAGCCCGCTGTCCAGCACCAGGGTTGCTGTACGACCAACCGTGGTGACAGTGGCAGCGTGGCACTAAGGCGCTGATGGATCAGTCGATCTGCATGCGCGTGGCAGCAGCAAAACTGCCCAGACTCCAGCCCTTGCCGAGCAGGAACATGCGGGTGTTCAAATGGTCCAGCACCTCGGGCTCGACGGAGCTGCCGAGGTAGCGCATTTTCTTGTCGGTGATATCGACATAGCCCAGCCGGTAATCCGGTGCGAGCTTGTGCCACAAGGCGTGGGCGCCCGGCGATTGGCGCGCCCCGGTGACCAGGCACAGCCCGGCATCGAGCGCCCAGCGGTAGATGCACGAGGCCAAGCCACGGCGCTGGTAGGCCACGTCAAATTTCGAGTGGGGGCCGCGGATGATGCGGTCGGCGCGCTTGTCCAGCTCGATCAGGCGGCTGAACACGGTAAAGCCTGCAATGCGGTGCTCTTGCAGATCTTCGACGTAAACATAAAACTCGCCATCGGCCGCGCGGTAGCGGATGGCAAAACGCGGGTCCGACAGCGGGATCTCGGGAATCCCGTACAGGCGGTCGCCCGGGGTGTTGATGCGATCGTGGATGGAGGCGCATTCGCCTTCCAACTGTTTGGGTGGAATCGGGCTCACATCGATGCGCAACTCCACCGGTCGGTACAACCAGGATGCCCAAAAAGGCAGCATGGCGGTTTGCATGGCTTTCTCTCCTTGCCCGACCTGGCAGTGGTCGGTCAGCGTGAACAAAGCCCATAAGGTTAGCCCAGCACCTATATCGCACGCATAGGGTGCGATATGCCAATGGCTGCAAAACGCAGCAGAAAAGCCTCCAGCACGATTTTCTGCAATGGCTAATGCACCAGTGGCCTGGGCATGAAAAAACCCGCCGTAGCGGGTTTTGCAGCGAGCACTGAGCGCCGTGCTTATTCGGACAGCTGGCGCATCGTGGCCTGGTCCAGGCGGCCAGTGACCGGCAGGCCCTGGTCTTGCTGGAAAGTGCGCAGCGCGTTTTGCGTGCGAGGGCCGGCAGCGCCGTCGGGTGTGCCCACATCAAAGCCCAGCTCGTTGAGGCGCTGTTGGGCTTGCTTCATGCTCATGCGCACATTGCCCGATTTGGCACCGGGTGCCGAGGTCTGGCTGGGTGCAGCGGCGCCGTCCACGCTCAGGCGGCCACCACCGCCCAGGCCTTGGCCCTTGACCGACTGCGCCTTGTAGTTGCGCAGTGCTCGCACCATCTGGTTGTAGGCATCGACGAACGCAGCCGACACCACCTTGCCTTGCGAGGTGTTGGAGTAACCACCCATGCTGGCACCGGCCGAGCCACCGAAGAGCGAGCCAAAGCCGCCCCAGTCGGTGTTGCTGGCGTTACCGGTGGAAGAAGACACTTGCACGCCCGAGCGGTTGTCCACCAGGGTCAGCATGGCTGAGGCCTCGCGTGTCTTGCTGCTGGCCGCCACGTTACCGATGGCGCTGCCACCGCGGCCGCCCAGAATGCCGCCCAAGGCGGCACCAAAGCCACCGGCGTTGTCTTCGCTGAAGGTCACCTCAGGCGAGAGGCCGTAGTCCGAAGCCACGACCTGGCCCTTGCCGAAATTGCTGCCCTTGCGCATTTCGCCGTTGTCCATCATGGCGCGCTCGCGAGTCATGGCGTTCATGCCGGCGGCGCTGCGCTCTACCACCACAAAGCAGTTCGATTGCTGGATCAGCACGCGCAGCAGGTTGGCCGTGGGAGGCAGACGGTATTCGTTGCGCAAAATGGTGTACCAGCCCGCTTGCTGGTTCTCGACCAGCGAGACGGTGCCCACGGGAGAGTCACATTTTTCCAGCTGGCCATTCTCGCCCTGGCTGCTGCCGCCAGCTGCGCCCCCGGTTACGGTGTTGTTGGTGCCGCCGCCCAGCTTCATGCCAGTCGATTCGCAGCCTGCCAAAGCCAGAACGGCCAAAGCCGCCAGTGCCAGTTTTTTCATGTTTGCTCTCCCGCAAGTTTCAATGACTTTTCAACCTAGAAAGCCCAGGAGCACGGCCTGGGCTTCTTCCACAAAAATTTATGGGTTGGCTATCAACGATTGTAGAAACTTAAACATCTACCGCCATTGATATGGCTCCGATTCAGGGGTAAATCCGGATTATTTGTTGCAATAACAACAACTTTCCCCATCCCTGTGCTGGTTTGCATTATCCGCGTAATTTATCAATCAATCCATTGAGTGCATCCAACGAGCCAAACTGGATCACCAGCTCGCCCATTTCTTCGAGCTTGCCCGAGCGTTTGATGCGCTTTTTCACGCGCACTTCGACCTCGGCCATCAATAGGTCGGAGAGCTCTTCTTCCACCCGTTTGAGATCGCGCGATTTGGCGGGCTTGGGCTTGAGCGGTGTCTCGCCGGAGAACTCGGCGCTGACCTTTTTGACCAGGCTTTCGGCCTCGCGCACGCTCAGCTTGCGGGCATTGATCTGGTTGGCAGCGGTGATCTGTGCCGCGCGGTCCAAGGCCAGCAAAGCGCGGGCGTGGCCCATGTCCAGATCGCCGGCCATGAGCATGGTTTGCACCGGCTCGGCCAGGTTCAGCAAACGCAGCAGGTTGGAAGCGGCCGAGCGCGAACGGCCCACTGCTTGCGCGGCCTGCTCGTGCGTCATGTTGAACTCGCCCACCAGGCGCGCCAGGCCTTGCGCTTCTTCCAGCGGGTTGAGGTCTTCGCGCTGGATGTTTTCGATCAGCGCCATGGCGGCGGCGGCTTCGTCCGGCACTTCGCGCACCAGCACCGGCACCTCGGCCAGACCGGCAATGCGCGCAGCACGGAAGCGCCGTTCACCGGCAATGATTTCGTACTTGCCGGCGTGCTCACCCTGGCTCAGTTTGCGCACCAGGATGGGCTGCATGATGCCCTGCGCCTTGATGCTTTCGGCCAGCTCGTAGAGCGCGCCTTCGTCCATACGCGTGCGCGGCTGGTAAACGCCGGGCACCATGTCATCGAGCGCCAGCTGGTGCGGGTTGTTGCCAGCCGCTTCGGCAGCGGGAGCCACCGCCTCGACCTTGGGGCCGAGCAATGCTTCCAGGCCGCGTCCCAGGCCCTTGGGTTTTTTGGTTGCCATGGTTTATTTCACCTTTGTTGTATCGCCTGTCAGCTCGGCCAGCAGGCTTTGGCCCAGCGGCCAAAGCCCCAGACCCGATTCGGCATTGATATGACCGCAGTGGCCCTGGTCGACCCAGCGCGCACCCCAGCGGTCAGCCAATAATTGGGCGCGTTCTGCGCTGCAGAAAGGGTCGTTCTGGCTGCCCACCAGGATGGCGGGGAAGGGCAGCTTTTGCAGCATGATGGGCGACCAGCCCGGAATGTGTTCGGCCAGATCGGGCCGCTCCACATCACCCGGTGCCACCAGCAAAGCACCACGCACTTTTTGCGCAGCCAGCGGCGAGTGCGCAGCCCACCAGGCGGTCAAAATGCAGCCCAGGCTGTGGGCCACCAGCACCACGGGTTCGTGCGCGTCCACCACCACGTCCTGCAGGCGCGCCGTCCAATCGCCCCGCTTGGGGTGCAGCCAATCGTGCTGCTGCACGCGCTGGTAGCCAAAAGCGGTTTCCCACAGGGTCTGCCAATGGCCGGGGCCGCTGCTCTGCCAACCGGGCAGCACGAGAATTGACGAGGCTTGCATACTCTCTTTTTTATAGCTTGCAGCGCTTGCCAAGCAAACGCCCGCTGTCATTTATTTCAAAAATATCAACGCGCTTATTGTGCCTGATTGCCCGCTCTGCGCAATTTGCCCCAGTCACAGGCCCAGCACACAGGCACGGCACAACAAAAAAGCCTCCGCATGCGGAGCATCGGAGGCCTGGTGCAGAAGGCGGCCTGGCCGCGCTTTACTTCATCGATTTGATGCGTTTGACCATCTCTTTGGCAAACTCGACAAAGGCCTTGCTGCCCTTGGCCGAGGGGTCGAACACCACGCCGGGCAGGCCATAGCTGGGCGCCTCGGCCAGGCGCACATTGCGCGGGATGACGGTGTCGAACACCTTGTCGCCAAAGTGGTCCTTGAGCTGGTCGCTCACCTGCTGCTGCAAGGTAATGCGCGGGTCGAACATGACGCGCAGCAGACCGATGATTTCCAGATCCTTGTTCAGGTTGGCATGCACCTGCTTGATGGTGTTGACCAGGTCGGTCAGGCCTTCGAGCGCAAAGTATTCGCACTGCATCGGCACGATCACGCCGTGGGCCGAGCACAGGCCATTCAAGGTCAGCATCGACAGGCTGGGCGGGCAATCGATCAGCACAAAATCGAACTGATCGTTGGCCGCATCAAGAGCCGCCTTCAAGCGCTTTTCGCGCCGCTCCAGCTCCACCAGTTCCACCTCGGCGCCCGAGAGCTCGCGGTTGGCACCCAGCACCCAGTAGCCGCATTTGTCGGATTTGATGGCCGCCTCTGCGATCGTGGCCGACTCCAGCAACACGTCGTAGACCGAGGTTTCCAGCGCACGCTTGTCGATGCCTGAACCCATGGTGGCATTGCCCTGCGGATCCAGGTCCACCAGCAGCACGCGCTGCTTGACCTTGGCCAGGCCGGCCGCCAGATTGACGGCGGTGGTGGTTTTGCCCACGCCGCCTTTTTGGTTGGCGATACAGAAGATTTTTGCCATGAGAGCTCGCTATTCCACTTACTTGGTCAGGGCCAGCTTCAGGCCGAAACCGATCAAAAACATACCGGCCGTTTTCTCCAGCCATTTCACCAGCGCCGGGTTGGCACGCAGGCGCTCAGCCAAGGCCTTGGTGACCAACACCACACACGTGCAATACACCAGGGTGAGCAGTGCCACCGTAGCCGCCATCACCGCAAAAGTGGGCAGGCCGCGGTGCGTGGCGGGGTCGACAAACAGCGGGAAAAACGCCATGTAAAACACAATCGCCTTGGGGTTCATCAAGGTGATGAAAAAGCCTTGTTTGAAATAATGGCGCGGTTCAATATGGATAGCAGGCTTGTCGCCGGGCTTGGCCGTCAGCAATTTGTAGCCAATCCAGCCCAGGTAGACAGCGCCGATCCACTGCACAGCATGGAAGGCCGCCGGGTAAGCGGCCAGCACCGCTGCCACGCCAGCCACGGCCAACCACATCAGCACCTGGTCAGCGGCCATGCAGCCAAAGCAAGCAGCCATACCAGCCCGCACTCCGCCCTTGCCGGTGGAGGTGATCAGCGCCAGATTGCCCGGGCCGGGAATCATCAGAAAAAGGATCACGGCCACCACAAATGCGCCGTAGTCGGAAATGCCAAACATGCCCCACCCGCTGCGATCAAAGGTTTGAGTGTAAACGACGCCCCCGCTCGCAGGCCAGCCATTGCGCGCTGTTACGCGCCAAAACGTCAGCAAAAAGCCCCGAACTCGGGGCTGTTGTGGTGCTGGTGCAATGGCCTGGTGCTCGCAGCTACTGCGCGGGTGCGTGCTGCATCCAGACAATGCAGCGCTCAGCATCCAGGCCAGGCACTTGCAAGGCTTCGATGCGCAGCAGCTGTACGCTGGTGGGCAGTTGCGCCAGCTCGTCTTCCGGGTGCTTGGCTTTCATGGCCAGCCAGATGCCGTCGGGCTTCAAGGTCTGGGCCGACCAGGCGGTGAAATCCTGCAGGGCGGCAAAAGCCCGGCAGCTCACCACGTCGTATTGCTGGCTCAGTTGCTCTACCCGCGACTGAATGCCGCGCAGGTTGCGCAAGCGCAGGCTGGCCGCCACCTGCTGGATGAACGCCACCTTCTTGCCCACGGTGTCGACACAGCTCACATCGAGCTGCGGCACGCAAATGGCAAATACCACGGCCGGCAGACCACCGCCCGAACCAACATCGAGCAGCTTGGGCGCTGCCAGCGCCCGGCTGGCCAGATAGCTTTGCAACGGCGGCACGGCGGCCAGGCTGTCCAGCAAATGGTGGGTGAGCATCTCTTGCGGATCGCGCACCGAGGTCAGGTTGTAGACCTTGTTCCACTTTTGCAGCAGATCGAGAAAACCCATCAGCAGACTGATCTGGCTGTCGTCCAAACTCAGGCCCAGTTGCTGCACGCCAGCGCGCAGCTTACTCTCCAATGCAGCGCTCATGCCGTGGTCGCCTCTTGGGTGCTGGTGAATCCCTTGAAGCCGCCCTTCTTCAGGTGCACCATCAGCAAGGAGATGGCAGCCGGCGTGACCCCAGAAATGCGCGATGCCTGGCCCAGGGTTTCGGGGCGGTGCTTTTGCAGCTTTTGCCGCACTTCAATCGACAAGGCTGTTACCTGCATATAGTCCAGTTCGGCTGGCAGGCGCAACTGCTCGTAATGGGCAGCACGTTCTACCTCATCCTTTTGCCGGTCGATATAGCCCGAATACTTGGCACCGATCTCCACCTGCTCCAACACCGAGTCGCTCAACTCACCCAGTGTTTCACGTGAAACAGCGGGCGATTGGTAAGCACCTTCGTTCATGCTCATCAGCTTGTCGTAATCCACTCCGGGACGGCGCAGCAGATCGAACAGGTTGTACTCGCGCTCCATGGCCTTGCCCAGCACGCGCTCGGCTTCTTGCGCTGTAACGATGCGGGGGTTCACCCAGGTCGACTTGAGGCGCTCTGTTTCACGTGAAACAGCATCGCGCTTGCGGCTGAAAGCCTCCCAGCGCGCATCATCCACCAAGCCCATCTTGCGGCCCTCTTCCGTCAGGCGCATGTCGGCATTGTCTTCACGCAACTGCAGACGGAACTCGGCCCGGCTGGTGAACATGCGGTAAGGCTCGGTCACACCCTTGGTGATCAGATCATCAACCAGCACGCCCAGATAGGCTTCGTCTCGGCGCGGCAGCCAAGGGCCTTCGCCACGGCACTGCAGCGCCGCGTTCAAACCGGCGAACAGGCCTTGGGCCGCGGCTTCTTCGTAGCCGGTGGTGCCGTTGATCTGGCCAGCAAAGAACAGGCCCTGAATCTGCCTGGTCTCGAAACTGCTCTTGAGCGAGCGTGGGTCGAAGTAGTCGTATTCGATGGCGTAGCCGGGGCGCAGAATGTGGGCATTTTCCAAGCCCTTCATGCTGCGGACCAGTTCGTACTGAATGTCGAACGGCAGACTGGTCGAGATACCGTTGGGGTAGTACTCGTGGGTAGTCAGGCCTTCGGGTTCCAGAAAAATCTGGTGGCTTTCCTTGTCGGCAAAGCGGTTGATCTTATCCTCAACGCTCGGGCAGTAACGCGGGCCCACGCCTTCGATCTTGCCGGTGAACATGGGGCTGCGGTCAAAACCGCTGCGAATGATCTCGTGCGTGCGGGCGTTGGTATGCGTAATCCAGCACGGCATTTGCTGCGGGTGCATGGCCGCATTGCCCATGAAGCTGAACACTGGCACATCGCCCTCGTTCACGCCACCGGGCATGCCGTCGCCGGGTTGCTCGTCGCACTGGCTGAAGTCAATGCTGCGGCCATCAATACGCGGCGGTGTACCGGTTTTGAGGCGGCCCTGCGGCAGCTTCAGTTCCTTCAGGCGGGCAGACAGGCTGACAGCGGGCGGGTCGCCAGCACGGCCAGCAGCGTAATTGTTCAGGCCCACGTGGATCTTGCCGTCCAGGAAAGTACCGGCCGTCAGCACCACAGCACGGCTGCGGAAACGGATGCCGACCTGGGTGACGGCGCCAACCACACGGTCGCCTTCAACCATCAGGTCGTCCACCGCCTGCTGGAACAGCCAGAGGTTGGGCTGGTTCTCCAGCATCTCGCGGATCGCCGCCTTGTACAGAATGCGGTCAGCCTGGGCACGCGTGGCACGCACTGCCGGGCCCTTGGAGCTGTTGAGAATGCGGAACTGGATGCCGCCTTTGTCCGTGGCCAGGGCCATGGCGCCGCCAAGCGCGTCTACCTCTTTGACCAGGTGGCCTTTGCCAATGCCACCGATGCTGGGGTTGCAGCTCATCTGGCCCAGGGTCTCGATATTGTGGCTCAGCAGCAGCGTCTTGCTGCCCATGCGGGCAGCAGCCAACGCCGCCTCGGTGCCGGCATGGCCACCACCGACGACGATGACATCAAATTCTTGCGGATAGGTATAGGGGATCTGGCTCATACAGCCTCATTCCAGGGCTCGCGCAGCGCCAGGCGCTCCGCCGTGAATCAAGCCCTTCTGCAGCCCTTGGGCAGAAGCGGCGAATCTTGGTTTGGCCCAGTATTTTAGTGATTTGGGCCGGGCACGTTCCAGGGCATGGTATTGCTGCGTTGAATCCATAGCCGCAGCGATGGCCGCGCCTGCAAAGCCCATCGAAAAGGGCTAGCATGGCTGCTGGTTTTACCTGTCACAGGAGATCTGTTCATGAAGCTGTATTTCTCGCCCGGCGCCTGCTCGCTGTCGCCCCATATCGCCCTGGTCGAATCCGGCCTGCCCTTCAGCCTGGAGATGGCCAGCACCAAGACCCACCAACTCAAGGACGGCACCGATTTCTACAGCATCAACCCGCTGGGCTATGTGCCCGTGCTGGAGCTGGACAACGGCCAACGCCTGCGCGAAGGCCCTGCCATCGTGCAATACATTGCCGACCAGGCTCCTGCCTCCAAGCTGGCCCCCGCCAACGGTACATTCGAGCGCTATCAGTTGCAAGAGTGGCTGACCTTCATCGGCACCGAGATCCACAAGAACTTCTCGCCGCTGTTCAACCCCAACATGCCTGATGCCGCCAAAGACCTGGCCCGCGCCCAAATCGTCAAGCGCCTGACCTGGGTAGATTCGCAACTGGCCGGCAAGGACTACCTGATGGGCAGCCAGTTCACCGTGGCCGATGGCTACCTGTTCACCGTCTGCGGCTGGAGCAAGTTTGTCGGCGTCGACATCTCCGGCCTGCACGCACTGGCCCAATTCCTGGAACGCGTGGGCGCCCGCCCTGCCGTGCAAAAAGCCATCGCTGCCGAAAAGCAGTAAACACCCAGCGATCAGCGCACTGACTGCCAAGCCTGTTTCACGTGAAACAGGCTTTTGTTTTTATGCCTCTTGGGGCACGAAGCTCAGCCCAGCATCTTGGGGAAGATTGTTATTCCCACACGCTTGACCTTCACACCGTGTTAACTTTCAAGATAGCGTCACCAACCATAGAAAGGAAACACCATGCAAAACACATTCAACGTCCAAGGCATGACCTGCGGCCACTGCGAGCGCGCCGTCACCAACGCCGTGCAAGCAGTTGACGCCCAGGCCAAGGTGCAGATCGATCGCGCCCAAGGCAAGGTCGTCGTCGAGTCCAGCCAGCCTGCGGAAAAGATCGCCGCAGCCATTGCCGCCGAAGGCTACCAGGTGCAATAAACATGGGCCGCGCCAGCACCGCTAGCCCCACGCCCAGCGCACGCAAGGCGAAGGGCGCCACACCGGTTGTCTGGCCGGTGTCCATCAGCAAGGCCGCGCAACTGGCAGGTATATCTGCCCGCATGGCGCGGCACTACGAATCGCTGCAGCTGCTGCCCCATGTGGGGCGCACGGACAGCGGCTACCGCCTCTACTCCGAATCCGACGTGCACACGCTGCGCTTTATCCGCCGCAGCCGCGACCTGGGTTTTTCCATGGAAGAGATCCAGACCCTGGTCAATCTGTGGAACGACAAGCAGCGCGCCAGCGCCTCGGTCAAGGAGATTGCGCAAAAACACATCGAAGCGCTGAGCGAACGCATTGCCGCCATGCAGGCCATGCAACGCTCTTTGCAAGCCCTGGTGCACAGTTGCCACGGCGACCACCGGCCCGATTGCCCGATTCTGGACAATCTGGCGGAACCCGCCGAGGGTGACGGGAGCGCCTGCTGCCACTAACGCTGAGCGCTCATAAAAAAAGAGCATCCTTACCGATGCTCTTTGCTTTTTCAGGCCTGAAATGCCTGCTTAAAACGGTGCCGTGGCCGGGTCCTCGTCCACCGGCGCCTGGCGCGGGCCGGTATGGGCGCCACCGCTGGCGGCGCGGCGGGCAAAGTCGCCTTCTGACGCGTTTTTGGCAGGGGTAGCAGCACTACCCTGCCCCATGGCCTTTGCGGCTGCCACAGCGCCGCCTGAAGCGCTGGCTGGTGCATGGCCAGCGCCTTGGCCGCGGTCGGGCAGCTGGCCCAATTCGGTTCGGCCTTCGCCGCCCAGTGCCTCGATCAGCTCAGGGATCAGCTGGCTGAACTCGCCGGTGGCAATGGCCACATCGGCATCAAAGCCGGCGTCGTCCTGGCTCTGGCCTTCCATCACCACATCCAGCAAAGCCACTTTCTTGAGCTGCAGGCCTTCGGTCAGCACAAAGCTCACGCGGTCGTCCCAGGTCATGGCCAACTTGGTGGGCAGCTTGCCCTGGTCGATGTGCTCGCGGATTTCGTCGATATCGAGCGGGTGGCGTGCGTAACGCACCACGGCCTTGGATTCGTCAGCGCTTTTGAGTTCGCATTCGCGGTCGATGCTGAAACCGGCTGGCGCCTCGTGGCTGTGCAACCAGCCCGCCATGGCCGCTTGCGGGCTGGTTTGGGTGTCGATCAAAGCCACGGCAAAACCTGGCGAGGCCTCTACCAGCATGGTCACCACCTCATCGGCACGGCCTTGGCTGCTGGTGTCGAGCACCAGCAAGCGCGCCTGCGGGTCGATCCACACCCACAGCCCGCCCTGCTTGGTAAACGCCATGGGCAGCAGATCGAGCTTGCACTCGTCCTTGAGCTCCTGCTTTTCCTTCTTGCCGGGCTTGCGCCCTTCCTTGGCTTCGATCTGCGCGAGCTTGTCATTGAGCTTGCGGTTGAGCACGCTGGCGGGCAGCATCTTGCTCTCGCTCATTAGGCGCAACATCCACTGGCCGCCCACCGATTCGACCATGGCGCCGTTGTCTTCGCCGCGCGGCGGCACCCAGCCTACCGATTTCTCCTGCGTAGCGCCGCACTCCTCAAACTGCTGCTTGGCCAGCGCCTCGTCGAGCTGGGCCCAATCGGCTTGCCAGGCTTCGGAGATGCGGTAGACGATCATGTTCTTGAACATGCAATTCCTTTGTTCTGTGGGGCAGGAGAGCGCATGGCCCGGCCCTGGAAAAACACCAGGCGGCCGTTGCCAGCCGCCCTCTTCTGTCACCCATTGTGCCGCGAATCCGGTGCACTGCGGCCGGTGTGGCGAAGCCCGTGCAGCCCTGACAGCAACAAGAAAATTGGCAATTCTTTACACAGCCATACCAAGCACGCACAGCGCTCTTACATCGCGGCCAGACACTGATATCCATCGCAGTGCTTCCACTGCTTTTGCCCACTTTTGAGAAAGGACACACCATGTCTCTCCTGCAACGCAGCGCCATCGTGACCGCCATGCTCGCCGCCCTCGCGGTACCCGCCTTTGCCCAAACTACCAGCGCCGATGCTCCTGCGGCATCGGCCCCGGCCGCTGGCAAGCGCCATGGTCCCAGCCCAGAGCAGCGCCAGGCGCATTGGGAAAAGCGTCTGCAAACGCTCAAAACCGCGCTCCAACTGAACGCCAGCCAGGAAGCTGCCTGGGCCACGTACACCACGGCGATCCAACCCCAGCGCCCTGCCCCCGGCGAGCGCCCAGACCGCCAGGCTTTTGCCAACATGACCACGCCTGAGCGCATCGACGCCATGCAAGCCCTGCACAACAAGCGCCATGCCGAGATGCAAGCGCGCATGGAGCAACGCAACCAGGCCACCAAAACCTTCTACGCAGCGCTGAACGCCGAGCAGCAAAAAACCTTTGATGCCCAAACGCTGAAGATGCATAGCGGCCCGCGCGGTCACCACCCTGACGGCAAGCGTCAAGGCCCAAAACCAGAATAGTCTGTTGCACAAACCATGCAGGTGCGGCAACAAGCCCTGCCCACCAGCCTCAGCCCTCCTTGCGAGGGCTTTTTCATGGCCAATGCGGTTGCCAGTAGCCGACACATCAACTTTTGCTGACACCTCCAGCTATTGACAGCATGTAACATCCGTTGCATGGCATATCGTACCCTGATCACCGCCGCTGGCCTGTGCGCTCTTCTCGGTGCCGGCAGCGCTGCGCATGCGCAATTTGCAGACATGCGCCAATCCCCTACCCTCTATGTCCAAGGCGGTTTGGCCGAACGCAGTGCGCGTACGCTGACCGTGGGCTCCACCATCCCGCTGGGCTGGAACACCTATTGGTGGGGCCACGCCGTGACCACGCACTGGGACATGAGCTTGTCGATGTGGAACTCCGAGCGCGAGTTCGAATCGGGCCGCCGCAATATCGCGGTACTCGGCCTCAAGCCCGTGCTGCGCTTTCACAGCAAAAGCCAGTACCCCTGGTTTGTGGAAGCCGGTGTCGGCGGCTATCTGTCCAACCACTTGTACGAAAGCCGCGACAAGCATTTCTCCACCGCCTTCAACTTTGGCACGCACATCGGTGTGGGCTACTTCACCGGCATGAAGCGCGAGAACGAATGGATGCTGCGGGTCGAGCATGTCTCGAACGCTTCCATCAAAAAGCCCAACCCCGGCGAGAACTTTGTCCAGCTGCGCTACGCGCGCCATTTCTGAGTCCGGGCCAAGCGGGCAAGTGCAGCTATCGCCCTCACCTGCCCGCCGTTCTTCTTATTCCAAGCTACCGCCGTTCTGGCGGTATTTTTTTGTCTGCTGCCCGGTGCTGACAGGACGAGGCAAATACAGACCGCTGGTGAGCTTTAGAGACTTTAGCCAGCCAACGGCCCTACTCCTGCCATTTCAAGGCGTCTGCGCGGGTTCTGGCGCGGTTCAGCAAGCGGCTTGTCGCAATGCGCGCAACTGCTCCAGATCAGAAGCAAGGTGCTCACGCAATCGAATGGAGGGAGGCTTCATGGTGCAGCACGGCAAGAAGGCGTTCAAGCCATCTTCGCCGGCATTCAATGGGAACACAGTTGCGCAAGCGCGGATCTGTGTTCTTCCAGGCCAAAGAACAAGGCTTTTCAGACAAAAAGCTGCCTCTTCTCTCGTCTCCCGCTGCACTTTCCCAGCCCCGGTTGTTTCCGACTGACTATGCCGGTTTTCCGCTATTGCGCAGACCGAGAAAAACACGCAAGCTCAAGATATACAAGGAAAAAACGAAATCAAGGTTCCGGCCAAAACAGGCCGTTATAGATTTTCTTAATACGCAATGTGCGCGAAAGCACAGGGCAAAAAGCCTGTTTTTCAAGCCTTCCGGGGCCTCTCAGCAGCTGGCTCCCAGCCATTGGACATCGCCGTTCTCAGGCACTTTTCTCGCGCTCTTCGCCCCCCAGCCTTTCTCAGCCCTTTGGCTTCATCCCCTTCTCCAGCCATTGAAACACGTCAAAACCGCGTTCTGCCTCTGCGTTCTTCCCGTAATCTGAAATTTTTCATGAGATGAAATTTCTGGAGACTTGGATGTTTGTTTTTCCTTTAAAGTTTTTAAAAGAATAGTAGGTAGTAGTAGAAGACTGGCTGTTTCTGTGGATAAGCCAGATTCTCCACAAAAATTCAATATCTTGCATTCCTCATATCCATGTGCGCCAGGGCAGGCTGCTGCTGTCAGTGATAAGTGGATAACTCTGCTTTGGGGCCCCGTCTTGTGCATAAGTGCCATACCTTGCCTGGCTTATGCACAGACAAAGCCCGGCGCCTCTTTACTGCAAGTCATTGAATATAAACACTTATTATTGATTGACGAAATGCAGCTTAAAAAATAGGCAGCGCTAACGCGATGGATCACGGGCTGGACGTGGGGTGGAAGCTTATCCACAAGCGGATGCAACCAAATGATAGGCGTGGCTGGCAGTTCATCGACGGGATGTTGCTGTGGATAAGTATTTTGTCTCAGAAAAATCAACCGCTTGCCAAGAACGGGCGCTGTGTGCCCGTTGGCTGATGGGCTGTGGATGACTCAGGCATAGTTTCACCAAAATGCCCAGGTCTGTGGATAACATCGCATTTATTCCTTGCTTATCCAAGATGTTATCCACTGATTCCCTTATTTACCCTGGAAAAAAACTGGAAACCAGCCTCTCGTGGCTGGGTAACAGCGGCTGATGGGGTTGCGCGGCCGGGTTGGCGGCTCGGCAGCGTTCAGGCCTTTCTGGCGGGCCTGAACGCTGGCCTGGCGTGAGGCCCAGGCCAGCACTGTTTCTCGGCCTCCCGGCTGCCTCCATGGGCGCTGTGCGGCTGCTTTTGCATGAACTGCTGCGGCTCCGCGCGCGGCACTTGGCCTTTGCGCGGCATAGATCCGCCTGTCTTGCACGGGCTCGTGGCCGGCTTGGCACTGGAAATCAGCCCGCCTTGGGCGGGAGCAACGGCCAAGCAGCAGTTTTTTAGGAAAAAGGGCCTGGTTCGGTCTGAAACCTCGGCTTGGCCAAGCCAATCCCCCTCTAACGCCGCATGGAGTAGGCGCCAGGCGCTTTGGAGGCGAGGCGGAACAGGCGCTTTTCGAACATCGTCCGTGCCCACAGGCTGCTTGAAGCGGAGGGCGGGGCGTTTGTCGCGCCGATTTTCCACAAAAAACGGCAACGAAGCCGCCTCAGCCGTGGTTTTGGCCGGGGCTGCAGGCTGGCCTGGCAAATTTCTTTGCCAAAAACTATTCAAATAATTTGAATTAAACAGGCCAAAGCTTCCATTTCTAATACAGCCTGTTATACCAAAGCATTTCTGAAATTGATCAAAAAACAGGCATGAGCTAGCCAAAAAATGGCCATCCCATCAACAAGTTATCAAATGCCAAGCTTGTGGATATATTTTGTAATGCAAAATATTTCGTGATGTGAAATTGCAGTTGATACCAAGCTATCCACAAACCAAAAATAGAGAAACCAGAGGACTATCGCTGAAAAATGTGGACAAGTAAAGCCCCAAGAGATGCTTGTTGTTAACAGCTTTCAGCATCAAAACTTATCCACATTTGCATAAAGTTGGGCCAAGTGGCAGGCGAAGCCGGACCAAAGCGCACGTGCATAAAGATGTTGATAACATTTTAATAAAATAAATCCTTTTAAAATCAAATATATAGGTGGTACTAAATAAGTTATCAACAGAAAGATGTTGGAAAAAATGTGTCAACACAGAGATGTGATTAACATCTTTAAGCAATTGATTTTTAATAAATTGAAAAAATGACAACCTGTGATGAAATGTACGCTCGTTGCTGCTTGCTGAGAAAAATTTAACCGAGAAATGTCCGTAATTTTATGGAATTACCACTAAAAGACATAAGTTATTAACAAAAGCGCAAGGAAGATGGCGTAGTCTGATCTGTTGATAACTTTGTTGGTATCTGTCTATGGTTGTTTTGTACAGCAATTTGTTGATAAGCTGTAGATAAAATCAAAAATGATAGCGCGACATGCTGATGCTTAGTGCTGCAGCTGAAAGCAGTGCCAAGAAGGCTGTGCTGGCACAGTCGTTCAACAGGCTTGAACCCAAGGCTGGTTCAGCGGCATGGCCGCCTCGGTTGTTGGGAATGGGATGGGCGGCGCCTTGCCGCAGGGCGACGGCGCAGGGCGCGCCATGCCGGTGGCACCATGCCACCAGCCCGGGCTGGGATCAGGCGGGGAGGCCGCCTGGCGTTGCGCTTGCCGGCTATGCGCCACCGGGGGCAAAAAAAAGCACCGCGTTGCGGTGCTGGGGGAGGAGGGGGCGAGAGCTCAGGCTTCGCTGTCTTCGGCCGCTCCGGCTCGGATGGTGTCGCGGTTGCTCTTGTCGCGCATTTTGGCAATGTCGGTGTCGAGGGCCCGGTGCAGTTTTTCGAGGGCGGCGTTGAAGGCTTCGGCCACTTTTTCCGCCTCGGCGTTCACGGCGAGCGGCTGGCGGCCGGTGGCTCGGGTTTCCATGACGCAGCGTTTGCCTTTTCCGCCATTTTTCAGGGCATCGACGTCGGTCAGATAGACCTCGACGCGGGTCACATATTCTCGAAAGCGCGAGAGCTTGGCCTGGACCTCGGTTTGCGCCCATTGCGCCAGCGAATCTCCGCCCTGAACATTGTCACCTGCGTGCACTTGTACTTGCATGGATGTGCTCCTTTCTCGACAGTGCCGGGGCCTTCCCCGGCGTTGGCAACCAGTGCTGTCAAGCAGTGCGCCTGTCAGCACCTTGCGCACCATCCTAACCTGCAATTGCACTGCCGCCGAAGTGCGCACATCCAATATGGGTATAAGCCCTGAGTTTTCTCAAATGTCCTACAGAGTCGCCATTTTCCCGGCATGGGTGGCAAATGTAGCCGCGCTGATGCGATAGAGCACATGGGCCTTGAGCGGGTGATCGCCGGGCAGGGCCGGGTGGTCAAAATCGCCGGCCAGATCGCGCGCCATGCCCAGGCGCTGCATTACGGCTTGTGAGGGCTGGTTGCTGACGGTGGTGAAGGCCACTATCTCTGGCAGTTGCAGTTGCTCAAAGCCCAGCTGCAAAGCGGCGCGGGCCGCTTCGGTGGCAAAACCCTGGTGCCAGGCATGGCGGGCCAGCCGCCAGGCGACCTCGACGCAAGGCATGAACGGCAGCGGGTCTTGCGGCACGTGCAGGCCGACAAAGCCGATAAAGCGCTGGTCGGCCTTGCGCTCTACGGCCCAAATGCCCCAGCCGCGCGCGGCCAGCAGTGCCTCGCATTTGGCCACCATGGCGTCGCTTTGCGGCCGGCTGAGCGGTGCGGGGAAATAGCGCATCACTTGCGCATCGGCCGACATGGCGGCAAACGGCTCCCGGTCAGCTGCACGCCATTGGCGCAGCTGCAGCCGCTCGGTAGATGGCTCGTACAGCACAGGGGGCGAAGGCGTTGTCATGTCGTTGTCGGCTCCAGAAGAGTGCAAAGAAAAGGCATGCAGCGCTTATGAAGAAAGCGCTGCATGCCTTTGCATTCTGTCCCTGGACACGGGTGCCTGGCTGCAGCCAGTGCCCATGCCTTTAACAGTGATCAGTGGTGGTGGCCATGTGCACCGTGCACGTGGCGGTGGGCGATTTCATCTTCGCTGGCGGCGCGCACATCGAGCACCTTGCCGCTGAAATGCAGGGCCTGGCCGGCCAGCGGGTGGTTGCCATCCAGATGCACTTCGGGGCCCTTGATTTTCTTGACGTAGTAAACCTGCGGCTCGCCCTTGTCGTTGGCGCCGCGCAGCTGGCCGCCCACCTTGACGCCGGGAGGGAACTCGCCCTTGGGGATGACGCGCACCAGGCTTTCGTCGCGCACGCCGAAGGCGTCTTCCACCGCCAAGTCGATGTTGGCGCTGAAGCCCTTGGCCTGGCCGTCAAAAGCGGCTTCCACCTTGGGGAAGATGTTGTCGTAGCCGCCATGCAGATAGGCCAGGGTGCCGGCGTCCACCGGCTTGCCCTGGGCGTCGGTGACTTTGTATTGCAGGGTGACGGCGCTGTCTTTGGTGATGTTCATGCTGGTGTCAAAGAGTCTGGCAAAACTGCAAGTGTAGGGGCTGGCCGCCGGGCTGCAGGTTTGCGCTGCCACAAACCCTGGCTTTGACAGGGCGCAACATGGCCTGCTCTCCTACGGAACGTGGTTTTGTTGCGGCGCAAGATGGGGAATGTCTGGCGCCTGCCACGGCTTCTCCTGGCGGGCGCCAGCCCGTTTTTTGTGAAAGGAAACACAGCATGTCCGAACAACTCGCCGGCAAGGTGGCTTATGTGACGGGAGCCGCCAGCGGCATTGGCAAGGCGATTGCCGATCTGTACGCCAAAGAGGGCGCGAAAGTGGTGATTGCCGATCTGAAACAAGACGCCGCCGATGCGGCCGCCCAAGACATCCGCAGCCGTGGCGGCCAGGCCCTGGGCGTGGCGGTGGATGTGACACAGGAAGCGCAGGTCGACGCCTCGGTGGAAGCCGCGGTGAAAGCCTTTGGCGGTATCGATATTCTGGTGAGCAATGCAGGCATACAGATCGTCAAGCCGGTGCAGGATTTCAGCCTGGCCGAATGGCAAAAAATGCTGGCCATCCAGCTCGACGGCGCTTTTTTGACCACGCGCGCCTGCATCAAGCACATGTATGCGCAAGGGCGGGGCGGCAGCATCATCTACACCGGCTCGGTGCACTCCAAAGAGGCCTCCAAGCTGAAAGCGCCATATGTCACGGCCAAGCACGGCTTAGAAGGCCTGGCCAAGGTGGTGGCGAAAGAAGGCGGCCCGCAAGGCGTGCGCGCCAACGTGATTTGCCCAGGCTATGTGCGCACTCCGCTGGTCGACAAACAAATCCCCGAGCAGGCGAAGGAGCTGGGCATCAGTGAGGAAGAAGTCATCAAAAACGTGATGCTCAAGGAAACGGTGGACGGCGAGTTCACCACCTTGGACGACGTGGCACGGGTAGCACTGTTTTTTGCCGCTTTCCCCACCAATGCGCTGACCGGCCAGTCTCTGGTGGTGAGCCACGGCTGGTTTATGCAGTAAACCATGCCGTAATGCGTGTGGGCGCCGCTTCAGCCTTTTCTGGCGGCGTTGCCAGTGCCTGCCAGCACTGAAAGCGCGCATTCCCCTTATCTGGCGGGTGCTTGCTGCTATTAAAAATACTGCGCTCAAGCTGCACCGCCAGAAACTGCTTACATCTAATACCGGTTGCAGCGCTTGAGGGCGTGCAAGGTCCGGCCGTCCTGCCGCACAATCGCGGCTTGGTCTGTTGACAACTCCCTCTATCAGGCGATGCCTCTTTTCTCTGTTGTGCGAACTTTTTTGGCCCGGCTGCTGCAAGCCCTGCTGGGCGGCCTGCGCCGCGTGCAAGCCTGGCTGGCTGCCCGCAGCAAAAAACAATGGGCCCTGGCCGTGCTGGCCTTGCCGCTGGCGCTGCTCTTGTATGTGCTGGTGTTGATACCGCTGACCCCGTCGATCAGCGACATCAAAAAAGCCAAGGTCGAGGCACCGACCCAGCTGATGTCGGCCGATGGCAAGGTGCTGGCGCAATACAAGCGCGCCAACCGCGAATGGGTGGCGCTCAAGGACATCTCGCCCAATGTCATCAACGCGCTGATCTCTACCGAAGACCACCGCTTCTACGAGCACGGCGGCATGGACTGGCGCCGCACCCTGGGCTCGGTCGTGCACACGGCCATGGGGCGGCCGCAAGGCGGCTCCACCATCACGCAGCAGCTGGCGCGCAACATGTTCCCTGAGGAAATTGGCCGCGCCCGCTCGCTCAACCGCAAGCTCAAAGAGGCGGTGACGGCGTACAAGATCGAATCGGCCTACACCAAGGACGAGATCCTCGAAACCTACCTGAACACGGTGCCCTTTTTGTACAACGCCTTCGGCATTGAGATGGCGGCGCGCACCTATTTCGACAAACCGGCGAGCAAGCTCAACGTGATCGAGGCGGCCACCCTGGTGGGCATGCTCAAAGGCACCAGCTACTACAACCCGGTCAACAACCCCGAGCGCGCGCAAAACCGCCGCAACACCGTGCTGGCGCAGATGAACAAGCACGACAAGCTCAGCGACAAGGATTTTGAGACCCTCAAAAAACGCCCGATCAAGCTGGATTTTGAGCGCCAGGACGAGGCCATTGGCATGGCACCGCACTTTGCGCAAGCGCTGCGCAAATGGCTGATCGACTGGGCCGACGCGAACGACTACAACATCTACGCCGATGGCCTGGTGGTGCAGACCACCATCGACTCGCGCATCCAGCAATGGGCCAACCAGGCCGTCAGCAAACACGGCCGACAGTTGCAAGTGACCGCCAATGGTTTGTGGAACCCGCGCAGCAGCTTCTCCGGCAAGAACCCGCTGGTGCTAAGCCTGGTGCGCGAGAGCAAGGTTTATCGCCAAGCGGTGGAAGGCGGTGAAGACAAGGACGAAGCGCTCAAACGCCTGCTGGCCGACGCTGATTTCATGGCCGATCTGCGCCAGGACAAAGTGCGCGTGCAAGCCGGCTTCATGGCCATGGACCCGCGCAACGCCCATGTGCTGGCCTGGGTAGGCAGCCGCGATTTCGCCATCGACCCGTTCGACCATGTGGCCCAGGCCAGACGCCAACCGGGCTCTACCTTCAAGCCCTTTGTCTACGGCGCAGCGCTGCTGAACGGCGCCTTGCCCACCGACCAGTTGATGGACGAAGCGGTCAGCATCCCCGTGCCCGGCAGCGCGCCTTGGCGCCCCACCGACGGCGGCCCGCCCTCGAACCAACCCATGACACTGGCCGACGGCCTGGCGTACTCCAAAAACACCATCACCGCGCAGGTGATGGCCAAGGTGGGACCGGCCAAGGTCGCCAAGCTGGCGCGCAGCCTGGGTGTGCGCGAGAGCAAGCTAGAAGAAGTGCTGTCGCTGGCGCTGGGCACCAGCCCGGTCACCTTGCAGGAAATGGTGACCGCCTACGCCAGCTTGGCCAACGGCGGCGCTTACCGCGCGCCCATCATGGTCACGCGCATCACCAATCGCGAAGGTAAAGTGTTGGCCGAGTTTGAGCCACCCGAGGCCGAGCTGGCGCTGGACAATGGCGTGGACTACGCACTGATCGACATGATGCGCGGTGTCATCACCAAAGGCACCGGCAAAGGCGTGGCGCGCTACGGCGTGAGCGGCGACTGGGCCGGTAAAACCGGCACCACGCAAGACAATGCCGACGGCTGGTTCATGCTGATGCACCCCGACTTGGTCGCTGGCGCCTGGGTGGGCTTCAACGACAGCCGCATCACCTTGAACGACTACTGGGGCCAGGGCGCGCACAGCGCTTTGCCCATCGTGGCTGATGTGGCCGCCGCTGCGCAGCGCACCAAGCTGGTCGACGCCAAAGCACGCTTTGAACCGCCGGCCGAAAACAACACCTTTGTGCAGCGCCTGCGCAGCTGGCTGCTGGGTTTTGGCAGCAACAAAGAACCGATCGATCCCTTCGAGCACCCGCCTGCCGTAGAAGGCAACGACAACGGCCAGGGCGGACAGCCACCGGTGATCGAAGACCCGGAAGCCCGCCCCGTTGGCACACCGCCGCAGCCCGACCACGGTATGCGTGGCCCCAGCGGCGAAGGCGACTACCCGGTCTACAACGGCGAGGTAGTGCCACCCTCGGGCGCGCCGCGCCCCAACGATCCCGTGCGCCCGCAGCCCGGCGTGGTTGTGCCCGGCCCTGGCAGCGCAGCGCCTGCAAGCCCAGACGGCGCACAGACCGGGCCTGCCGTTGCTCCACCGGCATCTTCCATGCCCGGCGGCATGTCGCCTGCCAACATGCCCCGCAACAACCCACCGCCTATCGAGCGCGGCGTTGTGGTCTCACCTGTTGCGCCAGGCACGCCTTCCGCGCCAGTACAGCAAGCCCCGGCGGATGGCGACGTGGTCTGGCGCCGCGCATCGCCGCAACCTGCGGGACAAGCCGGAGAGGCAGGGATTTCTGCGGGGGAAGTGGGGCGTTGAGGCGGGGTGCGAGGGTAGCCGCTCTCAGGACTTGAGAGGTGGCGCTTCTCGCTGACGTTGGCGGAGGCTTTCTTCGTAGTTATCCTTGAGGATGACCCCGGCATAGTAAATATGCTCTCGCATCAGCTGTTCGGCACGGGTGCAGTCGCGGTCCATGATGGCTTGCAAGATGCGATGGTGGTCATCATGCGATCGGGCAATGATGCGGTGGTCGTGCCAGAGCATGACGCGATCCGATGCAAACGCCAGTGCCTGGGCCTGTATGGCAAAGCGCTCTGCGACCGAGTTTTGGGCGCTCTGGATCAGCGTGTTGTGGAAGCGTACGTTCATCTGCCGGTATGGCTCCAGATCCATCTCTTGCAGCGATCCTTTGGCGAGAATTTGGTCGCCAATCGCCAAACATTCGAGCAAGCAGGTCTGCGCCTCTTCCGTCAGACCTTTGAGGGCGGTGTGCCGACAGACTAGGCCTTCCAGCACTGCCCGAACCTCATAGGTCGGCATGATCTCGTCTATCGAAAACGTCCGAATCACGTAGCCCCGCTTGGGCATGTGATCGATCAGCCCTTCGTTTGACAGCGTTGCCAGGGCAGCGCGGACAGGGGTTCGCGAAACCGACAAGCGTTCGGAAAGCGGTATTTCTTCAATTCGGCTGCCTTGCTCGAATTCCCCTGCAAGAATCCAGTTCCGCAAGATGTCGGTCACTTTTTGGGCCAGTGTATCCATGCCTTCAAGTATACATGAGCCATGAAAATTGACATTAATCAGGGTATGTACGCATGAAAAATAGATGCCATGTATACACAATGGCGGTATTCATCAAAGACGACGGAGGCAGATGGTGCGTATTGCATTGGTTACAGGTGGCGGGCAAGGTATTGGTGCTGAAGTGTGCAAACAGCTGGCGGAAAGTGGCTTGAGGGTCGTCGTGACAGATATCAATGAGGCAAATGCGAAGCAGTTGGCTGCCTCGTTGGGAAGCGGGCATGTATACAAGCATCTGGATGTGTGTGACGAGCAGCAAGTCAAGCAAGTATTTGCCGAAGTGGAAAAGGAACTCGGCCCGGTGTCGGTTCTGGTCTGCGTGGCCGGCTTGCTGATTCATGACCATGGAGACCGCATTCCATTCCATGAGATGAGCACGGATAACTGGGAGCGAACCTTTCAGGTCAATGCTCGCGGTGTGTTTTTCTGTGGGCGAGAGTTGTTGGCGTTGCGCCAAGACGGCAAGGCCCAGCAAGGACGAATCGTTACCTTTGGCTCGGTGGCGGCTCAGTTGGGGGGATACCGCTCAAGTTCCAGCTATATCGCAGCCAAGTCAGCCGTTATGGGTTTGACCAAAGCTATGGCGCGTGAGTCTGCACATTTGGGGTTTACCGTGAATTCGGTGGCGCCAGGTTTGATCGATACCGAAATGCTGCGTTCCACCGTGCAAAGCAGTGGCGCCTTGTCGACCGCTGCCTCGAATATTCCACTGGGTCGCATTGGCACGGTAGCCGACGTGGCCAACGCAGTGAGCTATTTGGTCTCCGAGCAGGCCAGTTACATCACGGGTGGTGTGATAGACGTCAATGGCGGCTATCGCATGCAGTGACGGGTGAAAAAGAGAAGTTCAAAAACCATCAAGGAGACAAAAAATGAAAGCGAAATTGGTAGCGAAAGCAGTATCGGTCATGCTCATCAGCTTGTCGTCGGCGGCCTGGGCACAAAGCGAGCCTGGAGTCACCAAGGACACCATCAAAATCGGAATGTTTTCGCCTTTGTCGGGAGCGTCGATGGCCTATGGTTTCGACGTCATCAATGCGGCGAAGATGTGGTATGCCAAGACTAACAAGGAAGGCGGCATACACGGGCGGAAGATCGAGCTGGTTGTGGAAGACGACCGCTGCAATGCCAACGATCTGCTCGCTGCTGTTAAAAAACTGACTGAGCAGGACAAAGTGTTCATGCTCAATGGCGGCTCTTGCTCTGCAGCCGTGGTGGGCGCTCGTGAATACATAGAGCGCTCCCAAATCCCTTTGGTGATGCTCAACGCATCAGCAGACGGAGCGCTGTATCCGCCATCCAAATATATCTATGGCGCGTTCTCGATCACTCAGCGAACGCTCGGCGGCTCTTCCGTGCAATTCGCCTTTGACCATGTGAAAGCCAAGAAGATTGGCTATATCAACCATGACGATGCCTATGGTGGCTGGAATCTGGAAGGCGCCAAGGCACAACTCGCGGTCATGCCTGGAGCGTCTCTGGAAGTGCAATCGGTCAACCCGAACATCACGGACGTCACCGCGCCCATGATGAAGCTGCGGGCTGCCAATCCCGATGCGCTGGTCATTACCACCTATGCCAGACCTGCCAGCCTGATCATCAAGCGTGCTTTTGAACTGGGCTTTAATAAGCCCATCATCATCACCGTGACGGCAACGGCAGACTTGAAGTCTCTGGTCGAAAACGTGGGTAACAAGGAAGCGTTCAAGAACGTCTATGTTCAGGATGTGTTGGCAGACTTCCCCGGCAGCCCCAAGCTGAAGTGGGTGTACGACATGTACAAGGAATACTACCCAGAGCTGGCTGCCAAGCCCGGTCATCCGCAAAACTACATGCCTTATGGTTTGGCGCCCGCCATGACAGTGGTGAATGCCTTGAAGGCTGTTGGCCCTGAACCCACGCGAGAGAAGGTACTGGCAGCCATGTCCACCATGAAGTTTGATTCGGGTGTGCTGGCTACGCCGATCGAGTTCTCGCCGACGGACCATGCTGCTCAAAAAGCCGCTATTTACCTGAAGTTTGATGGTCAGACGCAAACCATGATTCCAGGTAACTACAAGGCTGTCTGGACCTACAAGCCCTAAACCTGCAACTTTTCCCCGCCTTGAGCGCCGCACGCAAGTGCCAGGGCGCGGGGATTCTGCACCCTCACAGGAGGGAATTGAGAATGAGTATTTCTGATATCTGGATGTTTCTGCAGCAAGGGGTGCTGTCAGGATTGGTGACAGGCAGCGTGTACGCATTGCTGGCAATTGCGATTGTGATTGTCTTCAAAACCACCGATGTACCAAACTTCTCGCAAGGCGAGATTTTCATGTTCGGCGGCTATGTGGCTTTGTTCCTGCTGAGTGTTTGGAACTGGAGCTATTGGCCCGCCGCAGTGGCAGCCATTGTGGTGACTGCGGTGGTCGCTGGTTTGTTCCAGCGTGTGGTGATGCAAAAAGTGGTGGAAAGCAAGGGCGTTGGTGTGCAGATGGTAATTGCGACGCTGGGATTTGCCTATTTGCTTAAAGGCCTCGTGCGCAAGACGGGCTTGGGAGATACCCCCCGCTCACTGCCATCGGTCGTCTCGCAAGACACGGTGTTGATCGGACAAGCGGCATTGACCAAGCTGGATTTGGCTATTTTTGTGACCGCTTTGGTTGCCATGGTGGCCCTGTGGTGGATGTTCACCAAAACGCGGACTGGCAAGGCCATGCGTGCGGTGGGTATGAACCCCCGTGGCTCGCAGATTGTGGGAGTCAACCTGGCCAAAATTCGCACGCAAATCTGGTGCCTCACTGGCGTTTTGTCTGCGATCTCGGCGTTGCTGATCACTCCCAAGATTTTGATCACGCCGGACATCGGCCACATCGCCATTGTGGCTTATGCGGCTGCGATTGTCGGAGGCTTCACCAGCCTGCCCGGTGCCGTTTTGGGTGGATTTGTCATTGGTGTGTTGGAAAACCTGGTGGGTTTGTTCATCTCGTCCAATGCCATTGTCGTAACCCCATTCGTGGCCATCATGGTGGTGCTGTTGTTCCGACCGCAGGGGCTCTTGGGCGGTAAACCGCAGACCAAAAAAGTCTAGAGAGGGCAGCATGTTGAATACGAAAAAAATGGATGCTGGCCTGCTTCTGGGTTTGCTGGCTGTGTTGGTGGTTCTTCCGTTTACCGCCAGTGGCTATGTGTTGTACCTGGTCAATCTCTTAATGGTTTTTGTGGTGCTGGCGCTAGGCATGCATCTGGTGATTGGTGAGACGGGCCAGTTCGCCCTTTCACACGCTGCCTTCTTTGGCATTGGCATCTACACCGCTGGCATCATCAACAACCATTGGTCGCCGCCATTCGTGGTGTCCATTGCCGCTGCTGCTGTTGTGGCTGGCATCGTGGGCTATTTCATAGGCCTGCTGGCACTGCGTGTTCGCGACATCTATTTGGCTCTGTGCACGTTTGCGTTCGGAGAGGCCATGCAGTGGGTGTTCTTGAGCTGGGACTCAGTCACCAATGGTTCCAACGGTCTGCGGATGAAACCAGCGTCCATTCTGGGCTTTCAACTGGTTTCCGATTTGAATGCTTATCCCTTTGTGGTGGCCATAGCAGCCATCATGCTGTGGGCCACCGTCAAGATTTCTCGCTCACGCCTGGGCCATGCGTTCAGAGCTACGCGTGAAAGCGATGTCGCAGCCATTGCCATGGGCGTCAACACCAAGGCGATCAAGGTGTCTGCATTTGTTCTGTCGGCCATTTTTGCCGGTGTGGCTGGCGGTATGTATACCTTGTTTGTCTCGTTCATTCATCCGGAGAGTCTGGGCTTTCAAACCACCATTTTGATTTTGACCATGGTGGTAGTGGGAGGTATGGGCTCGGTGCGCGGCGCGATTGTCGGAGCCATCATTTTTGGCTTGCTGTCAGAGCTGATGAGGCAAGTTCCGTCGTACCAGGAAATTATCTATGGCCTCGTGCTGATGGGCTTCATGATGTTTTTGCCCAAGGGCTTGGCGTCTTTGATCAAAGCCAGAACCTAAGCGAGGAAGTACACCATGACGCAACACCAGACCATGCTGAATGTATCCAATATCAGTGTGGAATTTGGCGGACTCAAAGCCGTCAGCGATTTCTCCATGCAGGTGAAACAAGGGACTATTCATGCACTGATCGGTCCCAATGGCGCGGGCAAGTCGACCGTTTTCAACTGCATCTCCCGCTTCTACACACCCAACCAGGGCAGCGTGAAATTCATGGGGGAGGATTTGATTCCTCTTCCTGCATCACAGATGGCTGCGCGCGGAATTGCACGGAGTTTTCAGAACCTGGAGCTGTTCTCTGAATTGACTGCGCTAGACAACGTGCTGCTGGGTACACACGCTTTGCAAAAGCAGAGCGTGTTGACGCCGATGCAGAAGTTGTCGCGGCTGTTCACTACGCCAGACAAGCCCGCTACCGAGTTCGCGGAGAGTTTGTTGGAGCGAGTGGGGCTGGCCGATGCGCGCCATGTACTGGCCAAGGATATGAACTTCGGCCACCAGAAGCTGTTGGAACTGGCCCGCGCCATGGCGATTCGACCCAAGTTGCTATTGCTCGACGAGCCGGCCGCTGGTCTGCGAAATAGAGAAATTGAAAGCTTGGATCGAATTCTCAAAGAGATGGTGGCCAAGGACGGGATGACTGTTTTGTTGGTAGAGCATGTGATGCAACTGGTGATGTCAATCTCGGACGAAATAACAGTCTTGGCATTTGGAAAAAAGATTGCCGAGGGCGTGCCCAAGGAAGTCGCCAACAATCCTTTGGTGATTGAAGCTTATCTGGGAACAGACGCAGTCGCGCAAGCGAAAGGGGCGCAATAAGATGCAAGAGATTTCGCTCGAACTATCCTCAGTCAGTGCAGCCTATGGCTCGATTCAGGCGCTGTCCAATATTTCCTTGCAAGTGCCAAAGGGCGAAATTGTGGCTTTGCTTGGCAGCAATGGTGCGGGCAAGACCACGACGCTGAATGTGATCTCGCGCATGGTCCGGCAGACCGCTGGCGAGATCAAGTTTCAAGGTCAGAACATTGGCAAACTGCAATCCGACGATCTGGTGCGCCAGGGTTTGGTACAGGTGCCAGAAGGGCGTCAGGTATTCAAAGACATGAGTGTGTTGGAGAACCTGGAGCTAGGTGCCTATCTGCGACGCGACCGGAACAACTTTGCCAGTGATTTGGACCGCATCTACGACATCTTCCCCAGGTTGTCAGAGCGTAGAAAACAAATGGCCGCCACATTGTCCGGAGGCGAGCAACAAATGCTGGCCATTGGCCGAGCCATTATGGCGAAGCCTCAGGTCATGCTTTTTGATGAACCATCCATGGGGCTGTCACCGCTGCTGGTGCAACACATGTTCAAGGTGATAGAGCAACTGAACCAAACCTACGGCATCACGATTTTGCTGGTGGAACAGAACGTCAAGCTGGCCCTGGGCATATCGTCTTATGGCTACATCCTGGAGAACGGCGAAATTTCGCTGGAAGGCAAGGCGTCCGATCTGGCTAGCAATGAGGCGGTGCGCAAAGCGTACTTGGGGATTTGATGGCACGAGTGCATGGGCATTCTGACCGGGAGTGAGAAGATGAGTACCAGAAGCGAGAAGAGATATGCCTTGGTCACCGGCGGTGCCAGCGGCATGGGTTTGGCCATTGTGGAGCGTTTGGCAGCTGAGGGGCTGCATGTCTATCTGGTTGACAGAGACGAGGCTGCAGCGACTCGCGAAGCCTCTAGGTTGGCGAATGCAGGCTTGCAAGTGGAGGCAAAAATCCTGGATTTGATGGACGAAGCCGCGTCGCGCGAATTGATTGCTGAACTGCCTGCACTGCAGGTGCTGGTGAACAATGCAGGCATTTTTGATGAGCGGGGCTTCTTTGATGTGACCGCGGCTGATTTCCAGCGCATGTACGCAGTAAACATGTTGGCAGTAGCAACCCTTACCCAGGCAGCGGCTCAAAAAATGGCGCCAGGCAGCCGCATCGTCAACATCGCTTCTCGCGCATACCTGGGAGCTAAAAATCATCCTCACTACGTGGCTTCCAAAGCGGCGCTCGTAGGCTACACCAGAGCCTGTGCGATGGAGCTGGCGGCCAAAGACATTCTGGTCAACGCCATCGCTCCTGGCCTGATAGATACGCCACTGCTGCAAGCCCTTACCCCCGAGCGACGTGCCGCCCAGCTTGCGCTGCAACCATCCGGTAGAGCCGGCACGCCTCAGGAAATTGCGGAGGCGGTGGCGTTTTTAGCATCGCCTCGGATGGGGTTCATTACCGGACAGGTCCTCTTTGTCGATGGGGGCAAGTCACTGGGCGGAACGTACGCATAGCAGGGGCCATCTATGAACAGTTCGCAAAAGGCGGAGGCGTCCGTCTACGATGTCATCGTTGTGGGCAGCGGTGCGGCGGGAATGGCGGCAGCCATCACCGCTTGTCTTGAAGGTTTGTCAGTTCTGCTGCTGGAGAAGACGGAGCATATTGGCGGTTCAACCGCTATTTCCGGTGGTGCTATCTGGGTGCCCATGAACGACCAGGCTGAGAAGCTTGGCCACCCTGATTCTGAAGCGAAGGTATGGGAGTACCTGGGAAATGTTCTGGGAGACATTCCAGACCGAGGCCAGATGCAAGCCTATTTGCAGCAAGGACCCCAAGCGCTGGCGTACTTGGAGAAAAACCAGGCGATCCGCTTGAATGGTCGGAGCTATTCGCCTGATTACTATCCGGACCGCGGTGGCGCATCCATGGGAGGGCGGGCTTTGGATCCGGCTGAGTTTGACGCCAGGGCACTGAAACAGCATTTTCGCGAACTCAGAAACCCGCTGCCAGAGTTCACGGTCTTGGGCGGCATGATGATCACGTTGACCGATGCCAAACATCTGCTGCGAGTCACCAAATCACTGGAGTCTTGGCGGCATGGGGTCAAGCTGGTGCTGAGGTACTTTTCTGATCGTTTGAGAGGCTATCACCGGGGCACCAGAACCTTGTTGGGCAACGCCTTGGCGGCTCGCATGTTTGCCCGCCTGTTGGAGCTGAAGATCCCTTTTCGAACCCATGCCAACGTCAGTCAGCTTTTGCAAGATGACAGCGCTGTTCCTGGGCGAGTGACGGGGGTTGAACTGCAAGTGGTGGCAGGCAGGGAGCGGATCCATGCGCGCAAGGGCGTGGTTTTGGCGACAGGCGGATTCCCCTGGAATCCGGCCATGCGTGAAGCCCACTATCCCCACCCTACGGGACCGTACTCCATGTCGCCGATGGGGAACACCGGTGACGGGATTCAGATGGCGCAACGCGTTGGCGGCCACTTGGGGCAAAGCAACAGCAGCCCCGCATTCTGGGCACCCATCTCGGTACTCAAGCGCGCGGACGGTAGCGAGTTACGCTATCCGCACCTGGTTTGGGATCGGGCCAAACCAGGTTTGATCGCAGTGAACGCAGCGGGTTTTCGCTTTGTCAACGAATCCACTTCGTACCACGAATTTGTTTTGGCAATGTACGCGGCGCATAAGCAATCGCCATCCATTCCAGCATTTTTGCTGTGCGATAGCGACTTTGTTGAGACCTGGGGACTGGGGCTGGCGCTTCCCGGGGGGCGCCCTCGCGATCACTTGGTGAAAGCAGGTTACCTGTTCAAGGCTGAGAGTCTGGATGCGCTGGCTGCTAAAGCTGGCATTGATGCGCAAGCCTTGCAGGTAACGGTTCAGCGCTACAACAGTGGAGCGCAGATGGGCGAGGATCCGGATTTTGGCAAAGGCAGTACTGCATATAACCAGTATTTGGGCGATCCGGAGCATCAGCCCAACCCTTGTTTGGCGCCGGTGATGAAAGCGCCGTTCTATGCAGTCAAGGTCTACCCCGGCGATATTGGTACTGCGCTGGGTATTCAGGCGGATGCACATGCCCGAGCTCTGGATGCGTATGGGAAACCCATCCCTGGTTTGTACGTGGCCGGCAATGACCAAAACTCGGTGATGGGGGGCGCTTACCCAGGGCCAGGTATTACCTTGGGACCGGCGTTGACTTTTGGTTGGGCTGCTGCCATGCATATGGCACATGGTTCAACGGAGAAAGCCTGAACTCAAATTCCTCATTTTTACGCTCAACAGGAGACACTCATGAAGATTTATTTTTCACCTGCCTCGCCCTATGTGCGCAAGTGCTTGGTCGTTGCCCATGAGCTGGGCATTGCCGATCAGATCGAAAAGCTGCCCAGCAACGCGCATCCTGTGAATCGAGATCGCGTCATCATTGCTGACAACCCGTTAGGGCAGGTGCCGACGTTCTTCACCGACGAGGGCGCGGTGATCTATGACAGCCGAGTCATTTGCGAGTATCTGAATGCCAAGGCCAATGGCGAACTCTTTCCCGCGGACGGAGCGCTGCGTTGGGATGTATTGACCCAGCAGGCGCTGGCTGACGGCATGCTGGGCGCGTGTTTGATCGCGCGCTATGAAGATGTGGCACGCCCAGAACCGCTACGTTGGGCAGATTGGCGTACCGCTCAATTGGACAAAGTGACTACAGGGCTGGCCTGGATGGAGGCGCATCTGGCTTCGCTCCAAACCATCCAAATCGGCTCCATCTCCTTGGCCTGTTTGCTGGGTTATCTGGATTTCCGCTTTCCCGATTACGCCTGGCGCGCCAATGCGCCTCAAACTGCCCAGTGGTTTGCACAGATGAGCGAGCGAGCTTCTTTCAAAGCGACATTCCCGCACGTTTGAAACTGCATTTCCAAACTCCCGTGAACGCCACCGAAACAAGGTGGCGTTGGTCTTTGTGGCGATCGTCGAGCGGGTGTTGCAGGTTGGAAGAGGCGAGGTTCCGACTAATGGAGTTCAAATCCAATCTCCACGGGGCTTGGAGTTCAGTTGTGGTTGAAGTGGAGTGATCTTTGGACGGAATGAGTTTGTCAATTGACGTTTTCATCTCCGGGTAAACGCCGTATTTTTGCCTGCTAACCAAAAATAGCGCAGCGGGCGCACATGTGAGAATCCTGTCCGTCGTAAGGCTAGGAGATAAGGCATGCAAATTCGCTGCTTGATCTCTCGGTCGTCGCCATTTTGCTGTGTCTGCCGGGCGCTATGTCACTGCTCCTGGCGTGCGTCGAGGTTGGTGGCGTGGATTCGTATCGTCGATACACGCTGCAATGTAAGCCTTAATGCGTTGTTATCACGCATTTTGTCGCCTTGGCGTAACTACCACTTCTTGATCGGCTCAAACATACTCGGCTGGCGCGCTGCCGCAGGAGTGGTGCGCACGGCTGTTTCTATTCTTTTCTATTCATCATCTAGTTGGGGTACCACCATGAAAGCATTGTTTCGAGTAGCTGGCGCGTGGCTTGCTGCATCCATGTTGATCGCGGGTTCGGCGCAGGCGCAGAACACCACGCTGAAAGTCGGCTCAACCACGGCGGGTGCGCCCTTCACCTTTCTCAATACCAAAACCAACCAGATCGACGGTTTGATGGTCGATGTCACCCAGGCCATCAGCAAGGAAGCGGGCTTTGGCGTGCAGATCGAGCCCATGCAGTTCTCTACGCTGATCGCATCGCTCACTTCCAAGCGCATCGACATGATCTCGGCGGCCATGTCGATCACGCCTGAGCGCCTGAAAGTGATCAACTTCTCCAACAAGATCTACAGCTATGGCGAAGGCATTGTCACCACCAAGGCTGACACCAAGGCCTACGTGAGCTGGGACGACATGCAGGGCAAGACCATCGGCGTGCAGGTTGGCTCGTTCTTTGTGGACCCGGTGCAGAAAAGCGGCAAGTTCAAAGAGGTCAAGCTCTATGACTCGGCGGCGGATCTGATGCGCGATGCCAATGCCGGCCGTGTAGACCTGGGTTTGATCGACTACCCGATCGCTGCCTACGCCATTGCCCAAGGCAATTTCCCCAACCTGCACCTGGTGCAAAGCTACAAGCCGACGCTGATGAACAGCGTCGGCATTGGCGTGCGCAAGGACGACGCGGAGCTGATGAAAAAGGTGAACGCCGCCATCGACAAGCTGGTGGCCGATGGCACGGTTGCCAAGCTGGTTGCCAAGTGGGGTCTGTGATCGTCAGCCTGGGCGGGCAGCAGCTGGCTGCCTGCCCAGTCCATGACTTGTCTGGGTATTAAGCCATGTCTGAGTTTTTTAGCAATGCAGCGGAGTTTTTGCCCATCCTGCTGCAAGGTGCCAAGCTGACGGTGCTGGTGACCTTGGGATCGCTGGCGCTGTCGACCGTGCTGGGTCTGGTGTGGGCGGTAATGCGGGTTTCGGGCATCAAGCCGCTGGTGTGGATTGCCACCACGGTGGTGAACGTGGTGCGCAGTATCCCGATCATCGTGATCCTGTTCTACATCTACTTCGTGCTGCCTGATACCGGCATCTCGTTGACCGCTTTGCAGGCCAGTATTCTGGGCTTGGGCGTGGCGTATTCGGCTTACCATGCGGAGAACTTCCGCGCCGGTATCGAAGCCATCGACAAGGGCCAGATGGAAGCGGCCCAATCCATTGGCATGGGCTGGGGCCTGGCCATGCGCCGGGTGGTGTTGCCGCAGGCGCTGAAGATCGTGCTGCCGCCGTACGGCAACATCATGATCATGATGCTCAAGGATTCGTCCCAGGCATCGACCATCACGGTGGCAGAGCTGGCGCTGCAGGGCAAGCTGATTGCGACCTCCACCTTCCAAAATGCCACCGTGTTCACGCTGGTGGCGCTGATGTACATGGTGATGTGCGTACCGCTCATTTTGCTGGTTCGCTATCTGGAAAAGCGAAACGCCAAATGATCAAAGTCGACAATCTGCGCAAAGCCTATGGCGCGCACGAAGTGCTCAAGGGCGTGAACCTGGAGGTGAAGGCCGGCGAGGTGGTTTGCATCATCGGCCCTTCGGGCTCGGGAAAATCCACCATTTTGCGCTGCATGAACGGGCTGGAGACTTACCAGTCCGGGCTGATTACCATCAATGGCGATGAGGTGCACGCGCAATCCAAATCGATCCAAGCCATCCGCATGGAAGCGACCATGGTGTTCCAGCGCTTCAATCTTTTCCCGCACCGCACGGTGTTGGAGAACGTGATTGAAGGGCCGGTTTACGTCAAGAAAGTGCCGCGAGACGAAGCGGTGGTGCAGGCCAAGCAACTGCTCGAAAGCGTGGGCCTGGGCCACAAGACCGACGCTTATCCGCCGCAACTCTCGGGCGGGCAGCAGCAGCGCGTGGCCATTGCACGCGCTCTGGCGATGAAGCCCAAAGTCATCTTGTTTGACGAGCCAACCTCTGCCCTCGACCCTGAGCTGGTGGGCGACGTGCTGGGCGTGATGCGCGACCTGGCCACTACCGGCATGACCATGGTGGTCGTCACCCACGAGATGCAGTTTGCGCGCGAAGTGGCGGACCGGGTGCTGTTTATCGACGGTGGCGTGATCGTCGAGCAAGGCCCTTCCAAAGAAGTGCTGGGCAACCCGCAGCACCCGCGTACGCAAGACTTTTTGCGGCGCGTGCTGCACCCGATGTGATCGGGTAGCGATCAAATGATCAAGCGATGGGCATGCTGGGCATGCCCATTTTTTTGCCCATTTCTGCGCTGACTGCGAAGCTGCAAGCCAGCCTTGCAGTCGAGGCTGCCAGCCGCTATTACTCCTCAATCACCTCATGCACCCCTACGCTGCCACGTTTCCAGTAGGCGGCGGCCTTGGTCCATTTGGGGTGGGCGGCGTATTGGGTGACGAGGGCAGCGCGCAGCGCTTTGGCGGCGCTGGCTTCCAGGGCGACCCAGCAGTAGTAATCGCCTGCTGGAGCGTCGAGTTGCGCCAAGGCTTGCAGCAAGCCCTCGGCCTCGCCAGCGGCGCGGCCATTGCGGTGCACCCAGTGGATTTGGGCGTCTGTGGCGCTGCTCAAGGCCTGCTCGTCAGCAGCGCTTTCCACTTCTACCAACGCGATGGCGCGGGTGCCTGCGGGCAGCTCGGCCAGGCGGCGGGCGATGGCGGGTAGCGATGCGTCGTCGCCGATCAGCAGGTGGCCGTCAAACGCGGTGGGGATGATGAAAGAGCCCCGCGGCCCTGCAATGCCCAGCGGTTGGCCAGGCGCGGCTTGCAGCGCCCAGGCGGTAGCGGGGCCGGCTTCGTGCACGGCAAAGTCGATGGTCAGGGTGTTGGCCTGGGCGTCGTACTGGGTGGGCGTGTAATCGCGCATCTTCTCGCGCAGCTCGGGCGGCAGGCCTTCGCTGCCGGGCGCGGGCAGCTGTAGTTGGCCGCTGGCATCGGGGAAAAGCAGCTTCATGTGGTCGTCAAAACCCAGGCTGGTAAACCCGGCCAGGTCTGGGCTGTGCACCACTACGCGCACCATATGCGGCGTGATGCGGGTGGCCGATTGCACGGTGGTGACGCGCAGTTTGATGTCGTGGCGCGCACGCTGGGGCGTGCGGGCAGCCAGCAGGTCAGCGGAAGCGGGAGTAGGCAGGCTCAGTTGCAAGGGCATGGTCGTCTCGTGTCAAATTAAGATATATCTTAATAATAATTGAGAATCATTCTTGTTTCTGGCGGAGAGCCTGCATTCCCTTGCCTGCAGATGGGTTTATGGAAGGGCTTGCCAGGTAGCGCGACTTGTGCGCAAAAGCAGGTCGTCGCGCAGGTTCAGCTTTGCGGGTGTCCAGCAAACTGTGGGGCGTCGTCGCCGATGCAGAACCAATTGGGCTTGTCGGAAACAAACTCGTGAAATTGGTTGCGCAGGCCCAGATCGTCGTCAAAACAGTGCGCAGCAACGGGAAAGCTGTCGCTGCTGGATGTGACTTCGCCCAGTGCGCTGCCGCAATGTTTGCAAAAACAGCGCTTGTACTGGTAAGGGGCCTCAGGTGCGTAGGTGGTGATGGCGTCTGCTCCGCGCAGCAAGGTGAATGCCTCGCGTTTGACAAAGACAAAGGTGCTGGCGCCAGATTTGCGGCAGCGTGAGCAGTGGCAGGTCCCCATCATCGTGGGTGAGCTCGATAGCGTGAACTGGACAGCCTGGCAGCAGCAGCTTCCTGTGAGCATTTGGACTCCTGATAGTAAAAATAACTACTGTATATAAAAACAGTATATTTGGCAAGGAAACAGCAGCAGTGCGTACAACAGTAACGATTGACGATGCGCTCTATGAAAGGGCGCTGGAACTGGCCGATCCGGGCGTGGACAAGGCAGATTTGTTCAGCGAAGCGCTCAAAACTTTTGTGCGTGTTCGAGCAGTCCGGGAGCTTGCAGCTTGGGGTGGTACGTCCGTCTGATGTTCAGGAGCTGCCAAGTGGCAGTGGCACTGAACGTGAGCCATGAGCCTGCTTGGCTTTCACCACGTTGACCATCTTTCTTCGACGTGGACGCGCTCTTTGCCAAGCCAACTTTGCAATGCTGGTGCCAGCCACTGGCGAGCGTCGCTTTCCGGTCTCAACAATGGGCCATCGATTTTTTGCTGCAGTTCCAAGCCGCTGTGCATGCGCACGATGATGCGTCCAAATGGCATGCGTGGAATGCGCATCAGCTGTACGCTCTGCACTTGCGAGGTCTGTACTGCCAAGCGTTTTGCGTCAGGGTTGAAATCGAGTTGCAGCAACAACACGCCGTCTTTGCATTGCGCCAGTGGCAGGCCGCGCTCGCCTAGCAAATGGGAAACTTGTTTTCGCCGCACGACTCCATAGCAGCCTATAGCGACGAGCAGCACGACCATCGCCAGCAGTGGCCAAGGACTCCATGCTTTCATCAGCGGGCCCGCCACAGGTGTTAGCCAACCCACCGCCATGACAGCGAGGGCAAGGAGCAGGTAGAAACGAAATGAAGGCAATCTGGCTGGCAGCCTCTGCTGGTCTATGTAAGCCCGAGGTGTTGGATGGGCTTCGTTGGCGCTGGGGCGGTAGATGCCTTGCTCGTTGCGATAAACACTTTGCAATGGTCTTGGTTTGCTGGGGGGCACGGTAGTGCTGGCGGGACGAATGTCGGTCTGAATTGGCTCCAGTCCAGCCGCCGTGCGCTGTGCCTGTACCAGGTCCAACCAGCTAAGAACTGCGGGCTCCAGATCCACCCATTTCTCGCCTATCCACTGGACCAGTTTTTGCTCCCTGACTTCACCTGAGCGCAGTAGCAATCGAAGACAGCGGTCGTTGCTGGCACCTGTCAGCTGCACGGCAGCGATGTCCGCTGTTGAGGCGCAGGCGAGGGCTTCGTCGCGACACGCCAAGTTCAGCAACCATTGTTGGTTGACACCTGCACCTTGTTGAGTCAGCAACCAAATGCTGGTATTGCGCCACCGAGCATGCATGAGCCAGTGGCTGATGCCACCAATGACCAAAAGCAAGGCGGCGCTGATATACCAGCCATAGCCAGCAAATTGAGGTGAGACCGTCCCCGCCAGGATAACTAAGAAATGGAGAGCATCATGCTGCCACAGGTGCTGTTGCGGTGCTATGCCATCCAGGCGAATGCCTTGTGCATCGATTTGCAATACCGGTCCGGGCTTGGTTTTGTCCAATGTCAAGGTCTGCACAAGGGTGCTTGGGCTGTACGGCGTGGCGAATAGCAGAGGGGAGAAAGACTGGCTCACACGGCTCCTAGCTTCTTGCACCTAAGGTAGTTGGGGTGAATGCTCTTGGTTGTAAGCCATTCACCGATACCGCTCTGAACCAGTGCGGAACTCGTGGGCAGTCAGACCATGTAGTCGGCTCTAGACGGCCTGTAATCCCGCAAACCACCCCCGCGTAAATGCCTCTTCAAATACTGAATAGCCCGACCAGTCGCTGTGCGCGAAATGCAGGCGGCGTGTGCTGGGCGTGGGCAGGGCGGTGGTGCGTTCGCCGTTGATGGTCTGCGGGCGCGGTTGAGTGGCAGTGCTGTGGCCTATCTGGCTCAGAACGGTTTGTGCACCCGGCTTGGGGATGGCCATGGCGTGGCCGTAGCGCATGGTGTCGACGCGGGTGGTTTTTTCGTAGATGTCGGCGTGGGCGCGGGCCAGGGTGGCCAGGGTTTGGTCGCGCAGCTGGGGCCAGCTGGCGCTGAGCAATTGCTGGCGTGCGGCGCGTGCCGTCTCGCCTTCGCTGGTGCCGCCCAGGGCGCGGTAGCAGGTGAGCACGGTAGGCAGTTGCTGTTGGGCGTTCAGGCGTTGGTGGCCGGCGTTGACGTAGCCGAGGCCGCCGTTGGCCACATCGTCGTAAAGCACGTTGTCCCAGGCCAGTTCGGCACCGGGGCGGTCGCGCAATGGCTCGCGGATGTGCACGTTGCTGACCAGCCAGGGCGCCCAGTCGAGCGCACGCACGGCAGCGTGTAAAAAGTCCGGCGCGTTCTGCACCACACGCGCGGCAATAAAAGTGGGCAGCGCCACGATGCAGTGCGCTGCTTGCCAACGCTCCATGCTTTGCGTGGCGTTGTTGTAGCTGTCGATGACCACGCCGGTCGCTTCTTCGGCAATGCGCAGCACGGTGTGGCCGGTGTGCAGCCAGCCCGCTTGTTGGGCGGGCGCGGCCAGTTGCTCGGCCAGCCAGCCATTGCCTTGCGGCCAGGTGAGCACGCTTTCGTGCTGCTCGTCCTGCGCACCGGGGGCTTGGAAGCCGTGGCGGCTGGCAAAGTAGTGCAGGCCAGCCCAGGCGGAGACATGGGCGCAGCCAGCGCCAAAATCGTCCAGACAGGCGTAGTCCAGATACCAGCACAGATGGGCGTCGTCCAGCTGATGCTGGGCCAGCCAGGCGGCAAAGCTGATGGCATCCAAAGCCTGGTGGGCAGGCGCCAGGCCTTGCTGGAGCCGCCAACTGCGCATGACCGGCATGCTGAAGCGTTGCTCTCGCATGGCCTCTGCCACCAGTTGCGCAAAGCGCTGGTACTGGGCCAGCGTGCTGTCGGCCACATCGTGCACCGGCAGCAGGCCTTCGACCCATTCGCCCTGAAAGAACAAGCGCTCCTGCGGGCTGAAGCACAGGTATTCGTCTTTGTATTGCCAGCGGCCGGCCACGCGCTGGCGCACGCCCAGTTCTTCGAGCAGGTCTTGCACTTCGGGTGCGTCATCGCCGGGCACGGGCAGGTAGTGTGCGCCCAACGGGCAGCGCAGGCCAGCCACACTGCCGCCTCGGCTGTTGCCGCCAGCGCTGTCTTCCAGCTCCAGCAGCGCCGCATCGCTGACGCCTGCCATGCGTAGCGCACGCGCTGCCGACAGCGCGGCAATGCCGCCGCCTGCTATCAGTACCTGTACTTTGTGTGTGCGGCTTGGTGCTGGCAGCGGCAGGCCTTGCTGCAAGCGGTCGCGCATGGCGTGGCCGCGGTCGAGAGATTGGCCGATAAAGCCGCCCGTGATGTGCGCCGTCGACTGGCTGGGTGCAGCGGGCTTGCAGCCTGCTAAAGCACTGCTGGCTGCCAACGCGGCTGCGCTTTTCAGTACGGTGCGGCGTTGCATATCAATGAGAAATTTTTCCCCACTCGCGCTCATAGGTATGCACCAGCACCTGGTTCGACAAGCGGTTTACCTCGGTCGGCACGCGTGCCATGTCCAGCGGAAAATCAAACAGCAGCGGCAGGCTGGGCAGGCTCAAAAAGCGCATGCCTTCGGGCAGCGTGGTGGGCAGGCTCCAGGGGCGGCGGCTGGCGATGACAAAGCCCCATTCGCCAAAGCTGGGCACATGGGCGTGGTAGGGCGTGGCGCTCAGACCGACGGATTCGATGGTGTTCACCACGGTCCAAAAACTCTCGCGCGCAATCAGCGGCGAGGTGGTCTGGATCACCGCAAAGCCGCTGGCTGCCAGGTGTTGGCCGAGCTGGGCGTAAAAGCTGTTGGTGAACAGCTTGCCCACCGCAAAATTGCTGGGGTCGGGGAAGTCCACGATGATCACGTCGAACACCTCGTCGGTCTGCTGCACCCACTGGAAAGCGTCGGCGTTGATGATCTTGACCTTGGGGTTGTTCAGCGCATTGCTGTTGAGCGCCTGCATGCTCGGCACGTTCTGGAACAGATCGGTCATCGCCGGGTCCAGCTCTACCAAGGTGACTGATTCGACGGATGGATACTTCAGCACTTCGCGCACGGCCATGCCGTCGCCACCGCCCAGCACAGCCACTTTGCGGGGCGCGCCGTAGCGGCTCATTACCGGGTGGACCAGGGCTTCGTGGTAGCGGTATTCGTCGCTTTGCGCAAACTGCAGATTGCCGTTGAGGTACAGGCGCGTGCCACGCTTGCCTTGGGTGACGACAATGCGCTGGTAAGGCGTGCTGCGCGTCAGCACGATGGGTTCCTGGTAAAAGTGGTCTTCGGTCAGCGACGTCAGTTTGTCCGCACCCAGCAAGCCTGCCAGCAAAGCGGCAATTACCACCACGCAGGCCAGTACATGGCTGGCATAGCGACGCAGCTCGTGTTTGAAGAGAAACAGCGCCCACACGGCGACCAGCGCGTTCATCAGGCCGAACACCAGGCCGGTGCGGATCAGCCCCAAGTGTGGCACCAGCAGCAGCGGGAAAGCCAGCGAAACGGCCAGTGCGCCCAGGTAGTCGAAAGTGAGTACTTTTGAGACCAGATCGCGCAGCACCACGTTGCGCTTCAAGATGCGCATGACCAGCGGAATCTCCAGCCCCACCAAGGTGCCCACCACCAGCACGCTGCCGTACAGCATCCAGTGGAAAGCGCTGGGCACATAGGCGTTGACCAGCGAGAGCCCGGCAGGCAGCGCGCCGCCCACCAAGGCCACCATCAGTTCGATGCGCAAAAAATGCGCGGGCAGCTCGCGCACCAGGTAGCGCGAGAGCCACGAGCCAATGCCCATGGCGAACAAATAGGTGCCGATGATGGTGGAGAACTGCAGTACCGAATCGCCCAGCAGGTACGAGGCCAGCGCTGCTGCGGCCAGCTCGTACAGCAGGCCGCAGGCGGCCACCACGAACACGCTGAACAGCATGGCTATCTCCAGCGGGCTGGCGCGTTGCGGTGCCTGTTGGGGCGAGCTAAATTCAAGCGTTGCGCTGGCAGTATCGCTGGGCGGGTTAGCAGGAGTGATGGAAGACACGGTGGCGCGGGCCCGCCTGGTGTAGCCAAGCCCTTTGGGGTTCAAAAAGACAGCGCTGCTGGCGCCTGGTAAGCCAGCGCCCGCAGCCCAGAGACAGGCAGCAGAGCGCTTAGCCTATGGCGGCAGCCACGATCAGGCTGATGCCCAGGCACATGGCCGCCACCACCACGCCGAGTGCGAGATTTTGCTTTTCCACAATCTCGTTCCACATGTCGACGGGGGTGATTTTGTCGATGATGATGAAGCAGATCCAGAACACTGCCACACCAATCAGTGCGAACAGGATGGAGCCAAAAAATGCCGCGGGGCGAAACCATTCCAAATCGAACATCGTCACTCTCCTTTTGCTGTGCGCTGCCTTTGCAGCACTGCGTCCATTGCCATGGGCAGGCCGGTAGCACCAGTGGCGCCCGCGCCTGCCAAAAATACCTTGCTATTTGTGGCTGCCGCCGCTGCTGTAACCGCCCCAGGAGCCGCCTGACGAGCGGCTCGAACTACTGCTGCTGCACTTGCTGACATAGCTGGGGTCGGCTGCCATTTTGCGGCGTTCTTCGGCCGCATCGCAACCACTGGGCCAGAGCCAGACCACGAGGAAGAACAAGATAAGCAAGCCGATCACGATTGGCAGGCAGCCCAGTTTGGGCAGCGAAAACTCCGAGCTGCTGGGCTTGAACAGCGCGAGCTGGTCTGTCATGCCGAAAGCGGCGGCCACTGTTTCGGGCGCCAGTTTGCGGCCCATGGACCAGCTCACTTCGCGCCGGTTTTGCTCCATATTGAGCAGCTGCGCCTGCGTGTCGCCACGGGCAAAGTCCACATTGTCCGTTGTGTCGCCGCGCACCACGGGCCAGTAAAACTCGCCCAGCACATAGGTGGTCTCGGCCCGGTAGCGGTAGAGCTTGGTGTAGGTCTGCTTGTTCCAGGTGACCGTGTTGCCGTTGCGGTAATCAGGTGCGCCGGTCAGCGTTTTGACCAAACTCCAGCCGTCGTTGCTGTTCACCAGAAACTGGAAGCCTTGCTGCGCGTGGTAGAGCAGGTACTCGTCCCAGCCAAAGTGTTCGTCGTCGCCCACCTCCACGCCTATGCGGTGCTGAAAACCCACCACCTGCCAGCTGCTGCCAGAAAACTTGCCGCGCTTGCCCAGCGCGATCAGCGGTTTGACGGGCTCGTCCTGCTCGGCCGCGCGCAGCTCGCCACCAATGCCTTGCGATACGTCGATGATGGAGCCGCAGCTCGGGCAGGTCAGGCTTTGCGTGGTTTGCAGCTTGATCTCGATGCGCGCCGCGCAGCGCGGGCAGTTGAAGTGGCGGCCTTTTTCCTTCTTGGCCGATTTGTCTTTGAGCCCGGCAATCTTCAGCGTGTCCAGGCGAATCGGTGCGCCCAGGTAGATGGCTGGCTGCGCTGCGCTGTAGTCGATGGACAGCACCTGGTCGCTCTGGCTGCGCAGCTCCACCACGGTGAAGGGCTTGCCCAGCTCGGGCTGGTGCGGCATTTCGCCTTCGGCCGCCATCAACTGGGCCTGCACCACGCTGGCCACCGAATACTGCACGCCACTGATGGCCACGTTCTGGCCGGGGTGCCAGCGGCCGGCGTCGGGCAGATTGCTGGCGGGCGCCTGGCTTTCGCGGCTCAGTACAAACTGGCCGTTGTCTTCGCTGATGACGGCTATCTCGCCCGCATCAGTGAGCGCCTGCCATTCGTTCCAACTGCCCGCCTCGCCCTGGTACTGAAGGCGGCCCACCAGGCGAAAGCCTTCAGGCGAGCCTTTTTTGCCTGCTTGCTTGGGCAGCTCGCCGGTCTGGCCGAGTTTGAGCGGGCTGTAATCGTTGAAGACCTCGGCCATCTTGCCGATGCGCTTGAGCACCTCGCCGCTGCGCACGATCGAGCTTTGGCAATACGGGCACACCGCGTAGGCCGATTGCGCGCTGGCAAATTCCACCGGCGCACCACAACCCGGGCAGGGTGCGGTGTAGCTGCGTTGCTGGTCGGAGGTCATGTTTTTTTGTTGCTTGTCACCTGCGCTGGCTTTGCCCCTCGCTCAGCCCTGCGCCTGGCTCGCATCATAGCGGGACTGTCTCTTGCATATAGCGCGGCTATGGCAAATTTTGCAACGATCAATTAGACCTTGTTGATGAGAATTACTATCATTTACCCATTGATACCACCCCGCCCAGCGCCCTGATTGCCATGTCCAAAATCCGCAGCATCGTCCAGAACAACCGCCAAACCCTGAGCAAAACCGCCAGCTACTACGTCATCCACATCACGGTGGCAGCTTTGGTGGCTTATGCGGTCACCGGCAATTTGATCGCCTCGCTCACGCTGAGTCTGTTGGAGCCTACGGTGCAGGCCTTTGCCTTCTTCTTCCACGAAAAAGCCTGGCAGCGCTGGAACGCCCGCAAGCAAGCCGCCGCTGACGAAAGCCATGTGGGCATAGCCCATGCAGCCTGAACAACCTCAGCGTTGGTACGACTGGGCATTGCAAAGCCTGGCTGCCATGGCACAAATCGCGTAGTGATTGTGACAAGAGGTAACGCAATTTCGGGTTAGAGTGCGCGCCATGCCGTTTACCCCTTTCCACATGGGCGCCGCCCTGGTGCTCAAGCCCGCCGCCCGTCAGCACTTCAGTTTGTTCGCTTTTGGCGTGGCGCAGATCGTCATGGACATGGAGCCCTTGCTGGGCATGCAGCTGGGCTGGGAGCGCTTGCATGGCTGGACGCACACCATCTTGGGCGCCTTGTTGCTGGCGCCGCTGGCCGTGCTCCTCACCCGTTTGCTTTACCCGCCGATTGCACGTTGGTGGAACCGGCACATGCAGGCTCATCGCCTGCAGTGGCTGGGCATGCCGCTGCCTTTGGTGAGCAAGGCGGTATGGCTGGGCGCAGTGATTGGCACGCTCAGCCATGTGCTGCTCGACGCCTTGATGCATACCGACCTGACCCCGTTTGCCCCTTTCTCCAGCGCCAATCCGGTGCTGGGCTGGGTGTCCATGGACCATGTTTACCAAGGCTGTGCATTGGTAGGCGCCGTGGGCGCTGTGGTGTGGTTGCTGCAGCTGTGGCTGGGCCGCAAAAAAACTGGCTGTTGAGGCGCTGCGCCGGAATACCTTTGTTTGCAGCTAGCGCGCGCCGCTTTGTGCGACAGTAGCGCATCTGTTCTGCCTGTGAAGGAATCTCCATGCCCGCCAAGTCTTTTCGCCTGATGACTGTGCCCGCCTTGTGTGCTGCCGTGCTGGCGCTGCAAGGCTGCGATGTTGTGGGCCCCATCAGCACCAATGCAGTGTTGAGCGACCAGGTGATTGCAGAGAAGACGGCGAACTATTTCAGCAGCACCGAGGCACATGTGCAGGTGTTCGGCTTTGACCGCCAGCGCGAATCCACGCGCTACACGGCGACCTTCCAAGGTAATCGCTACTACTGCAGCATCTACATGAACCAGGTGCGCTGCGATCCTGCGGGGCAGTAAGTTAGATCTCTGGGATTCTTGAGTGCGTAGATGGCGCACGAACTTGGTGCCTGTGTTTGCGTTGAGAGTTTTCGTATTTAGGTGGCGACAGAGCCGCTCATGCTTTGTTGCCAAGTCTTGCCGTACAGGTGTACTGTCTGCGCCTTGGCGTCGCGCCGGATGGCCGGCCCCCTGAGCGGCTCTCTCGCCATTGCGGTTACCAGTTCAGGCATTGCGCGCTCTGCCAAGATCGCCGCGCCTTGCGGCGATTAAGCCTTGCCCAAATTAAACCACCCGGCAGGCCGCGCACCCTCCAGCACTTGCAGCAAATTCGTCGTAGCCATCTCGGCCATGGCATGGCGTGTTTCGTGTGTGGCGGAGCCGATATGCGGCAAGGCCACCACCTTGGGATGGGTGCGCAGCGGAGATTCCAACGGCAGCGGTTCGGTGGCAAAAACGTCGAGGCCGGCGGCGCGGATCTGGTCGGTGTCCAGCGCATGCAGCAAGGCGGCCTCGTCCACAATCGCGCCGCGTGAGCCGTTGATGACGATGGCGCTGGGCTTCATCATTGCAAAGGCTTCGGCGTTCAAGAGGTGCTTGGTTTCGGGCGTGGAAGGCAAGACGGACACCACAAAATCCGCTTCGCGCAGCAAAGTATCTCGCTCCACATAGCGCACATGGCCGGCCAGTGCGCCCAGCTCGGTATCGGGCACCACGCTGCGGTTGTTGTAGAGCACGGGCATGCCAAAGCCCAGCGCGGCGCGCTTGGCCAGTGCCAGGCCGATGCGGCCCATGCCCAGAATGCCGACGGTTTTGCCGTGCACGTCCCAGCCAAACAGCTCTTCGCCAATATTGCGCTGCCATTGGCCCGAGCGCACAAACAGCGCCAGCTCGGGGATGCGGCGGCTGGTGGCCATGAGCAGCGCAAATATGGTGTCGGCCGTGGTTTCGGTCAGCACGCCGGGCGTGTGGCACAGCGCAATGCCCCGTTGTTGCAGGCTGGCGAGCGGGTAGTTGTCCACACCCACGGAGATGCTGGAGATGACGCGCAGCTTGGGCGCCTCGTCCAGCAGTGCATCGGTGATCGGGTAGCTGGAGCCGATCAGCGCCTCGGCCCGGGGCAGAGCAGCAAAAAATGCCTCGCGTTGCGCAGGCACGCGCGGGTTCGCAATGCTTACCTCGTGCACGGCCTGCAGGCGGGCCAACTGGTCATCGGGCAGTTCGCGGAAGACGACGACATTGCGGCGCGTGGACATGGCGGCTCCTCGGTTCAGTAACCGGCGGCAGTCAGCGCTGCGCGAGTGGGCAGGCCTTCGGAATCGCCCAGCACCTGCACTTGCAGTGCGCCAATCCAGCAGCCGCGTTTAACGGCTTCGGGCACGCTCTTGCCATCGAGCAAGCCGCTGATCACGCCTACTGCAAACGCATCGCCAGCGCCCACGGTGTCCACCACTTTTTCTACCGGGCAGCCTTCCACATAACCGGTGCCTGCGCTGGCGTCGTCGTAGTACGCGCCGGCTTCGCCGAGCTTGACGACAACCAGCTTGGCGCCTTGGTCGCGGTAGAACTTGGCAACCGCTTCAGGCGTCTTGTGGCCGGTGAGCAGTTCGCCTTCGGCGAGGCCGGGGAAGACCCAGTCTGCACCGGCTGCCAGCGCGTTGATTTCGCGGCGCATGGTGGCTTCATCCTTCCACAGTGTGGGGCGCAAATTGGGGTCGAACGAGATGCTGCTGCCAGCAGCGCGGGCGATTTCCAGCGTGCGTTTGGCGGTGGCGAGGCTCGTGTCGGAGATGGCGGCAAACACGCCGGTGGCGTGCAGGTGGCGGGCCGATGCGAGCCAGGGCTCGTCAATATCGGCCGGGGTCATCAGGCTGGCGGCCGAGCCTTTGCGGTGGTATTCGACCTGCGGGTCGCTGCCGTCGTCGCTGCGGCCTTTGATCTGGAAGCCGGTTTTCTGCGCCGGGTCGAGCACCACGTGCTCGCAGTGCACGCCTTCGCTCTTCATTTGTTGGATGAGGTAGCGCGCCATCGAATCTGCGCCCAAGCGGCTCGCCCAATGGGTGTTGAAGCCCAGGCGCGCCATGCCGGTAGCCACATTGATCTCGGCGCCCGCAATGCGCTTGGTGAAGAACTCGGCGTTCTCCAGCGGGCCGGGCCGATCGGCGATCAGCAGCATCATGGCTTCGCCGAAGGTCGCAACATCAAAGGTCTTGGTGGTCATGGCTCGGTGTCTCTCTCGTGGGTGTTGTCTTTAGTCGTTTTGTTGTGCGGTCGCGTCGCGCAACACGGCCAGTTCGTGGCGGGTGACGGCCAGCAGGTCGTCGCCGATCAGCGGGTATTCAATGGCGCGTGGCACATCGCCGGGCAGCGCACGCAAGATGGCGCGCCAGGCGGCCGCCGATTCGGCCAGCGGCACTGCTACCCATTTGGCGGGCAGGCGCTGTACGCCCTTGGTGTGCACATAGCCCACGCGGCCGGCAAACAGCTGTGCGGCTTGCAGCGCGCATTCGCCTTGGTAGTGCCAGTTGCCCATGTCAAACGTCATCGGCAGTTGCAGGCCCGCAGCATCAGCGGCGGCAAAAAAGCGCTGCAGCGCTTGCACGGTGCCGGCGGCTACGGTCTGGTCGTTCTCGATCAGCAGCGTGATGTGGGCCGCCTCAATGGCTTGCTTCAAATGGGCAAAGCCTTGCGCCGAGTGCGCGACCGATTGCTTGGCAAAGCCGCCGATCGACATCTTCAGCCAGCTGGCGCCCAGGCTTTGGCTGGCGCTGATGGCGTGTTGCAGCACAGCGGTGTCGAGCTGGCCGTCCATGGCAAACAGCGGTTGCGGGCAGGAGTAAACCACGTCGAGCTGGTGCTCGCGTGCGAAAGCGGCCAAGGCGGGCAGTTCTTGCGCGGCATTGTTCAGCAGCTCTTCGCGCACCTCAAAGCCGTTCACGCCGGCGGCGTGTGACAGCTGGGCAAAGTACAGCTGGCCGTGGCGGCGCACTTCGGCATTGCCGAACGAGGTGAGCGAGATGAGCGCCGGAGCGCCCGCGTTTTGCAAAGACAAGGCCATGGTGTGGGTTCGGGGTGTGGCCGTTGGCGCCCATCTACCAAGCGCAAGCAGCTATCAAAACAGTAGTATCAGGACCAGCGATCAGTGGTTACTCAAGATCTGGCCGAGGAACTGCTGGGTCTTGGGATTCTGGGGGTTGTCAAAGAACTCGGCGGGCGGGCCTTGTTCGATGATCTTGCCGTCGGCCATGAAGATCACGCGGTCGGCCACGCTGCGGGCAAAGCCCATTTCGTGGGTGACGCAGAGCATGGTCATGCCGTCTTCAGCCAGGCCGATCATGGTGTCGAGCACTTCCTTGACCATCTCGGGGTCGAGCGCGGAGGTGGGCTCGTCAAACAGCATGATTTTGGGGGCCATGCACAGCGCACGCGCAATGGCCACGCGCTGCTGCTGGCCGCCCGAGAGCTGGCTGGGGTATTTGCCGGCCTGGTCGGGGATGCGCACGCGAGTCAGGTACTTCATTGCGCGTTCTTCGGCTTCGGCCTTGGACAGACCGCGCGAGCGCATCGGCGCCAGCATGCAGTTTTCCAGAATCGTCAGGTGCGGAAACAGGTTGAACTGCTGGAACACCATGCCCACTTCCTTGCGGATGGTGTCGATGGCTTTGCTGTCGCCTGTCAGGTCGGTGCCGTCCACCGTGATCTTGCCTTTTTGGATGGCTTCGAGCCGGTTGATGCAGCGGATCATCGTCGACTTGCCCGAGCCCGAAGGCCCGCAGATGACGATACGTTCCCCGGCGCGCACGTCGAGGTTGATATCGGTCAGCACCTGAAAGTTGCCATACCATTTCTCCACGCCTTGCAGGCGAATGATGGGCTGGTCAGCAGGGGTGGTCATGGTCTAACTCCGCGGGGTTTTCAGTTCAAATCAGGCAGACAGCAGGGCTTGCTTAGTCCAGCTTCGGCAGGTCAGCGCCGAGCCACTTTTGGTACAGCTTGTTCAGCTCGCCGTTGGCGGTGTTCTTGGCGATGAATTCGTTCACCGCTGCTGCCACTTCGTCCTGGCCGGGGCGCAGGGCCACAGCCATGTTTTGTTGCAGCAGTTGGAACTTGCTTTCGAACTGGCCAGCAGGTGCCCGCTTGGCGATTTGGGCTGCCACGGTGACCGAGCAGCCGATGGCGTCGACCTGGCCCGACAGCAGGGCTTGCATGGCCGATGCGTCGTCGTCAAAGCGGCGGATTTGCGTGCCTTCGGGCGCAACCTTGGTCACAGCCACGTCTTGCGTGGACGCACGGGCCACGCCCACGCGCAGACCCTTGAGGTTTTCTGGGCCCTTGATGGCCGTCTTGGTGGCGCCGTACAGCACGATCGAAGCGGCCGAGTAAGGCTTGGAGAACAGCACCTGCTTGGCGCGCTCGGGCGTGATGGCCAGCGAGGCGATCAGCATGTCGACCTTGTTGGTCAGCAGGAAGGGAATGCGGTTGGGGCCGGTCACGGGCACGATCTCGGCCGTCACGCCCCATTCCTTGGCCAGCAGCTTGGCCACGTCGGCGTCGTAGCCGTCAGGCTGGTTGCTGCTGTTCAAAATGCCGTAGGGCGGAAAGTCGACCAGCATGCCGATGCTGATCTTGCCCTTTTTCTTCAGATCGGCCAGCGATTGGGCCGAAGCGGTGAGGGGCAGCAGGGCGCTGGCGGCCAGGGCAGCAGCGGCAGAGGTGAAAGTGCGACGAGAAATTTGCATGGCGATGTCTCCTTCGGGGTTAAAACAGACAAGTACGAACAATAAAAATCAACGTGCCGTTGCCTTGGCGTTGCGCTTTTCCAGGCGGCCTGCCCACAGCGACAATGGCCAGCACAGGATGAAGTACACCGCGCCCACCACGCCGAACACCAGCATTGGCTGGAAGGTGGCGTTGTTGATGATCTGGCCGGCGCGTGTCACCTCGGTAAAGCCGATGATGGCGGCGAGCGAGGTGCCCTTGATGATCTGCACCAGGTAGCCTACGGTGGGCGCGACGGCAATCTTCATGGCTTGCGGCAGCACGACATCGCGCATGCGGTCAAAGTACGACAGCGAGAGCGCATCAGCCGCTTCCCACTGGCCGCGTGGTACGGCCTGGATGCAGCCGCGCCAGATTTCGCCGAGAAAAGCGCCGCTGTTCAAAATCAACGCGGCGGCCGCTGCCACCCAGGGGTTGATCTCAAAGCCCAGAATCGGTGCGCCAAAGAACACCAGAAACAGCTGCAGCAACAGCGGCGTTCCCTGGAAAATTTGGGTGAAAAACGTGGCGATGCCGCGCGCGAGCTTGTTGTCAGACGTGCGCGAGAGCGCCACGATCAAACCGACAATCGCACCGCCCACAAAGGCGATGGCCGACAGCGCAATCGTCCACTTGGCTGCTTCTACGATGAACCACAGCTCGGGCCAACCAAAAGCACGCATATCTTGTTCTCCTTATGGTGGCGGGTTCAGCGACGGTCGGGGTAGTTCAGGAACATCTGGAAGATGAGCTTGAACAGCAGGTTGAAGGCCAGCGACAGCGCCAGATAGATGATGGCGACGACGATGTAGACCTCGAAACTGCGGAAGGTTTCGGACTGGATGTTGGCGGCCACCGAGGTCAGGTCGTCGGCCGAGATCACCGACACCACGGCCGAGCTCAGCATCAGCAAGATGAACTGGCTGGTGAGCGCGGGGTAAATGGTTTTGAGCGCGGGCTTCAGGATGACGAAGCGGAAGATCTCCCAGCGCTTGAGATCGAGCGCCAGGCCGGCCTCGATCTGGCCCTTGGGAATGGATTCGATGCCGGCGCGGATGATCTCGGTGGCGTAGGCGCCCAGGTTCACCACCATGGCTACCAGGGCGGCCGTTTGGGGCGACCAGCGCAGACCGATGGCTGGCAGCGCAAAGAAGAAGAAAAACAGCTGCACCAGAAACGGCGTGTTGCGGATCAGCTCGATATAGGCGTTGATGACAAAGCGCAGCGCTGCCGGGCCCGAGGTCTTGCCCCAGGCGCAGAAGATGGCCACCACCAGGCCCAGGGCCATGGCCAGAAATGACAGCTGGATGGTCACCCAGGTGCCTTGCAAAAGCTGCGGCCAGGCGGCCAGCACCTGGTCGAATTGGAACGTGTAGTTCATGGCGATGCGTCGCTTTGAAACCGGTTTCAGTGCCAGGCAGTGTAATCGCAGGTTACGGATTGGTTACTAGGGTTTGCCCTAGTTTGGTGCGTAACCGGGTTTTTTCTGTTGAGAAATCAAGCTTTTGCAGCGGCAGTCGAGCCGCGCACAATGATGGTGCCCGGTAACTCGACTTTTCTGGCCGGGCTTTGCAAGCCCTGGATGCGCTCGATCAGGCAGTTGGCGGCGGCCTGGCCCAGCGCGTCGGTGGGCTGGGCCACCGTGGTGAGGCCCGGGCCCACCAGCGCGGCCCAGTCGGTTTCGTCAATGCCGATCACGCCCAGCTCGCGCCCGGGCACCCAGCCCAGCGCATGTACGGCGGTGGCCACGCGCAGGCTGGCAACGCCATTGCTGGTTAGCACAGCTGGCCGGTGGCCAGACTGCAGCGCCGCCTGGTGCCATTGCTGCAATTGCAGTTGTAGATCGGCAGCATTGCTGGCCGTGCTTTCCCACACGGCGCCACGCATGGCGTTGGTTTGTTCCAGGTAACGCAAAAACGCCTGTTGGCGCGCGGTGCGCGAGCTGACGCTGGCAATCGGCTCGGTGACCAGCAGCACATCGTCAAAGCCCTGGGCTTGCAGATGCTCCATGGCGAGCCGGATCACGCCGGGGTTATCCACAGACACGAAATCGGCGTTCAGCCCGTCTTGAAAACGGTCTACCAGCACGATGGGCTTGCCGTGCAACTGCGCGTCTTGCCACAGCTGGGCGCCGGTGTCGACGCGGTTCAAGATCATGCCGTCGAGCTGGTAGGCCGACAGCGCATGCATGGCGTCGCGCTCGCGCCCGGCCTCGTTGCCCAGGTTGAACAGCACCAGCAGGTAGCCAGCGGCCTGGCAGGCTTTTTCTGCGCCTTGCAGCACGGCCACCGAGAAAGGGTTGGTCACATCGGCCACGGCCAGACCGATCAGGCGCGTGCGCCCGTGCTTGAGCGCCTGCGCCATGGCGCTGGGGCGGTAGTGCAGCTTGGCAATGGCCTGTTGCACGCGCTCCACCATGTCGGGCGTGAGGATGTCGGTGCGGCCGTTGAGGTAGCGCGACACCGTGGCCTTGGATACCTGGGCCGCCTCTGCCACATCGGCAATCGTGGCCCGGGCTTTGGCGCGAGGCGCTGCGGGGGCGGTTGCGCCTGAGCGTGGGCTGGAGTGGGAGGAGAGAGGCACGGACGGTTCCAAACAGAGGTTTCCAGGCGCTGCATGCGCCATGGCTGCGATGGTAGCGCCGAAAGCCGGGCAGCGCTGCATGCGATGGTTGCAGGCGCAGCCAAATTCGTCGCCTGCGCGGCAGCCGAAGCGGCAGGCAACGCTGTGGATAATTTTGTGCAATGTTGGGGCCGTTGCGCTGTCAACTCCCTACGATCTTCCTCTGGCGGAGAAATTCACACCGGGAACACGGTTTCTGTGGATAAGTTAATTTTGTAGCAACTTAGTCAAGTGTTGCGTGGGCTTGCAGCAGGCAGTCGATGAAGGCCTGCGCCACCCGGCTCGGAGCGGGCGACAGGCGCCACATGGCCACAAATTGGCACTGGTAGTGGAACTGCTCGGGCCGGATGGCCTGCATCAGGCCTTGCTGCTCGAAACGGGCCGCATAGTGGTCGGGCAAAAAGCCCAGAAAGCAGCCCGAGAGGATCAGCGTGGCGATGGATTCCTGGTCAAAACCAGTGGCGGCACGCGGCAGGCGCACGCTGTGCGACAGCTCCATATTGGGCGAGTGGTAGCCCAGGCCGGCAAACGGGTAGCGGCGCAGCTGCTCCCAACTGAGTTGGCTGTGCTCGGCCTGCCACAAGTCATGGCCGGCGGCGCAGTACAGCAGCATGTGTTCGCCAAACAGATCGCGGTACACCAGGCTGGCCGAGCTGCGGTGCGCGGGGATGATGCCGATGTGAAAACGCCCGTCCATCAGCCCGCGCTCGATGGCGTTGATCGAGCTCACGTGCAGCTGCAGGTTCACATCGGGCGCCTGCTGGTGGAACTGCGCAATGGCGCGGTGGATCTGCGCTTGCGGGTTGCTCACCGTTTTGTCGAAAACCGCGATCTCCAGGTTGCCGCCCATGCGGGCGTGGATGTCGTCAATCCGGCTGCGAAACAGATCCACGCCGCCCAGCAGTTGCAAGGTGGCCTCGTACACCTGGTGGCCCTCGGGCGTGAGCGCAAAACCGGCGCGGCCCCGGCGGCACAGCACCATGCCCAGGCGCGTTTCCAGGTCCTTCATGTGGCGGCTGAGTGTGGAGCTGCCAATGTTCAGCTCCAGCTCGGCGGCCGACATGCCGCCGCACTCGACCACGCTCTTGAAGATATGCAGCAAGCGCAAATCCATATCGCTGAGCTGGCCCAGCACGGCGCGAGCACGGGTTTTGGCGGGCGAAGGAGTGGGGGCAACCATAGCGCCAGAGCTTAGCGGCTTTTGGGCGCTGTGCGGGCGCGGTGGCGCGCTGTGTCGGCGAGCTCAGAAATACCCCCAGGTGGTTGCAAGGACATGGCTGGAGGGCGAGGGGTCTGTTAACAGTTTGCGACAAGCAAGCTGGTGTCTGTTCACTTTCGCAGCGTGGCAAAGCGGGAATGGTCGAGGCCCGAACACAGATTTCCGGTCGTTGAAAACAGCAGGTAAAGCCAGCGCTCTTGCTCTGTAGGTGACAAAATATATTGATATGAATCAATACAATTGCTTGCAAATAAAAGCGTAATCAATCTCAATCACCGCATTTATCAGCTCAAAGGAAAATCTAACAACAGCCGGTGAGAGGTGTGCTTCGGTCAGTTTCCTTCTGTTTCCAAACTATGCAATTCACTACAAAAAAATCGGCTGCGCGCCAGCGCTGGCTGCGTTGTGCTGTGGGCGCGGTGGCCGCTGCCAGCTGGGCGGCAGCGGCGCAAGCGCAAACCTTGTTTCTGGATGATTTTGGCTCGTCCACCGAGCGCACCACCTCGCCCTATGTGCCGCAGATGTATTTGCCGGCGCAAGGCATGGATGACAGCAACCAAATATTCACCCACGGCAATCGGTTCTACAAGTTTGCCCAGCCATACAACCCCAGTACCTCGACATCGGAGCAGCACAGGAGCAACGATATTGAGAACGGCTACTACGCAGTTGCCAACCCTGATGTTTTCATCAAGGATGCGACCGTCACTTGGGATCCGGGCAAGGCCAACTATTGGTTCAAGGTTCCCGCATCGGGTGGCGACTTCTCGGGCGAAGCCCAAGGCGCAACGCCGGGCTCCCATGGCGCGGTGTTGGCGGTCAATGCTGGCATGGTGCGTAACGAGTACTATCGCCGTTCGGTGGACCTGGAGCGCGGATCGACCTATGAGCTGAGCGCTGCTTTTTATATCGTCAACAGCGGAGCCTCTTCGCGCTTTGAAGTGCAGCGGTCGGCATCCGGGGAAATTCTGGCCAAGTCTGCGGATTTTGGGGATTGGTACAGCCCACCCAACGAGGTCAAACCCAAAACCTGGACGGTGATGCGTATGCAGTTCACTATCCCTTTGGGGTGTGGTGCTGACGAAAACTACAGCATTGCTTTACGCAATCTGATCAAGTCCAACAGCAATAACGATTTCTACGTCGACGACATCCAGCTTACCAAACTGAGCTCGGCGCCAGCAGGCGCTATCGCGATGGCCTGCCCCACCACGGCCGCTCCCTCGATCACCGCACAAAACGACGGCACCTGGACCGTCTACGCCGGCGAGGCCAGCACCGACAGCGTGCGCGAGAACGACTCGATGAAACTGGCCGATGGCAGCTCGCCAGCGCTCACCAGCTCCAACACCACGATCACGCAGACCAGCACCGTGGCCGGCGTCACGCTGCGTGACGACGGCTACATCGAGGTAGCCAGCACCACGCCGCCAGGTACTTACGAAGTGCCGTACCAGATCTGTATTGCACCTGCGACCAAGCCTTGGCCTACTTGTTCTGATGCTGTTGCCACTGTCGTCGTGCCCTCGGGCAGCGCACCTGTGCGCACGCCAGAGCTGACCGCAACGCCCGACGATTACACCGGCACGCCCACGGCTCCCGGCGGCAAAACGCCCAGCGTCATCACCAACGACAGCAGCAACGACGGCAGCACCACCACGACGCTGACGCCTACCGACATTGGCAGCAGCGTCACCGTCAAACTGGTGGGCGAAGACCCAGGCCAGTTCACCATGAACCCGGATGGCTCCATCACCGTGGGCACCTCCGTGCCGCCCGGCAACTACACGCTCACCTACGAAGTGTGTGCCGAGCCTGCGCAGACACCGGCGAACTGCAAAACCACCACGGTCACGATCCTGGTGCAGATGCCCATCGACGCGGTGGACGACGACTTCAGCGCCGCGCCCACCGAACCCGGCAAATCCACGCCTTCGGTGCTCAGCAATGACACCTTGAACGGTGCTGGCAACCCCACACCGAACACCGACGTCATCGTGCGCCCAGACACGGTGACGCCACCGCCTGCCGGCTTTACGGTCAACCCCGATGGCACGATCGCAGTAGACTCTTCCGTTCCGCCCGGCGACTACTCGGTCAGCTACAAAATCTGCGCTTCCAGCAATACGGATTTGTGCGACACCGCCGTGGCCAAGATCACCGTGGCCAACCCTGTGCCCACCACGCCGCCCACCATCCTGGCGACCGATGACGACTTCACTGGTGCACCCACCGTGCCCGGCAGCAGCACGTCATCGATCTTGGGCAACGACACGTTCAACAGCGTTGGCAACCCTTCGCCGGTGACCGATGTGGAGTTCAAAGCTATTCCTGATGTGACGGTTCCTGCAGGCTTCACGATCCAAGCTGATGGAACGATTGCGGTAGACGCCAGCGTCACCCCAGGCTCTTACGATGTGCCCTACCAAATTTGCGTACGCGGCTATTCTCCAGCGCAGTGTTCCACTGCGGTAGCCAAGATCAAGGTCAGCAACACGGTTGGCAGCGCCACCCCTGCGCCGACCATCCTGGCAAATATCGACGATTTCAGCAGCACGCCCGTGGAAGCAGGCAAACCCACGCCATCGGTGCTGAGCAACGACCAGCTCAATGGCGTGAGCAATCCGTCGGTAGGCACGGGCGGCGTTACCGTGGTGCCAGACCCGAACAAGCCCAAGGTCACTGGCTTCACGGTCAACCCGGATGGCACGATCACCGTCGACCCGAGCGTGACGCCTGGTAACTACGAGGTGCCCTATCAGATCTGCTCGGTCAGCACCACAACCCAAGTCTGCAGCGAAAACATCGCGAAGATCACGGTAACTACGCCCAACTCGGGAGGTACAACGCCTGCGATCGGTGTACCGGTGGCCAACGACGATGATTTCAGCTCCACGCCTGTCGCCCCCGGCGGCAAGACGCCGACCGTGGTGAGCAACGACGATGCCGATGGCAAAACCACGACCGCTGTGCCCGGCACCAACGTGACGGTAGAGCTGGGCGACAACCCGCCAGCAGGTTTCAGCATCAACCCCGATGGCACGATCAACGTCCCCACGGGCCTGCCCGCTGGCGACTACACGGTGCCCTACAAACTGTGCGTGTTGCCCGCCACCACGCCAGCGACCTGCGATGAGGCCAATGCCAAGATCACGGTCACCTCGCCCAATACGGGTGGTGGCACAACGCCTGCGATCGCTGTACCGGTGGCCACCGACGACGACTTCACTTCTACGCCTGTAGCGCCTGGCGGCAAGACGCCGACCGTGGTGAGCAACGACGACGCCGATGGCAAAACCACAACCGCCGTGCCCGGCACCAATGTGACGGTAGAGCTGGGCGACAACCCGCCAGCAGGTTTCAGCATCAACCCCGATGGCACGATCAACGTCCCCACGGGCCTGCCCGCTGGCGACTACACGGTGCCCTACAAACTGTGCGTGTTGCCCGCCACCACGCCAGCGACCTGCGATGAGGCCAATGCCAAGATCACGGTCAGCGCTATGACCCCGGGCGGTGGTGAGAACGGCGGAGAAAATGGTGGTCTGCCCCCTCTCACTTCGCCGGCCAATGTTCAACCGGTTCCTGGCTTGCAGACCTGGAGCCTGGCCTTGCTGAGCCTGCTGCTGGGCGCAGCCGCTGTGCGTCGCCGCAGCCGCGGTTAAAGCGTTTGCGCGCCGGGCAAACCGGTGCGCAACAGCTTGAGAGGCCTGGTTGTTTTGCAACCGGGCCTTTTTGTTTGATGGCAGAACGCTTGAGTTTCGGTAAGCGTTGGATGCTATATAAAAGATAGTGAATGCATCTTGCATACAATGCCGCTGCACTACCGCACTCGCTCTTGTTCACCGGAGAAACTGCCATGTCTGCAGGCCAGCGCCAAGCCGTTCTTGTTATCGATGTTCAACAAGCCTTGTGCACTGGCGCAGATGCAGCCTGGGATTGTGCGGGCCTGATCCAGCGCATCAACCAGGCGACAACGGCCGCGCGGGCCGCGCAGCTGCCGGTAGTGTGGGTGCAGCACGAAGAGCCAGGTTTGGAACACGGTAGCGCAGGCTGGCAATTGGCCGATGGGCTGCAGGTGGTCAGCAGCGATCTGCGCAGCTACAAAACCACGGGCGATGCGTTCTGGAAAACCGATCTGCTGCCGGTGCTGCAGCAACTGGGCGTGCAAGAGCTGGTGGTGTGCGGCATGCACACCGAGTACTGTGTGGATGTGACTACCCGCGCCGCTCTACGCCATGGTTTTCCCGTGGTGTTGCTGCAAGACGCGCACACCAGCAGCGGCAACGCCGCTCTCAGCCCGCAACAGGTCATTGCGCACCACAACATCACGCTCAGCAGCACCAGCAGCTTTGGCGTGCGTGCGCGTTTGCAAACGGCGCAGCAGTGGGCAGACAGCGTGGCTGACCAAGGCTGAAGCCGGCGTTGCTGCCAACGCGCCCGGCTGTCAAGCGCGCAGATTGCATATGCATCTGCGCAATCGGCAGTTGGTTTGCGTAAGCGGCGCGTGCACAGTTCGTTCAAGCGCTGCCGTGAGGGCAGCTTTCCAATCCCCTGGTTTTGAAGGACGAACTGCAATGAGCCATATCTCTTTTGCGCCTTGGCGCGTTTTGATCAGCACGGGCGCAGCAGCTGCGTTGTGGACAGCCGCTGCGGGCACGGCGCTGGCCAATACGCCGCAGGCCGTGCCCAGCGGTGCTTTGGTCAGCACCGAATGGTTGGCAGCCAACTTGCAGCGCCCCGATGTGCGCGTGATCGAGGTCAGCGTGAACCCGGGCTTGTATGAGCGGGCGCATATCCCCGGCGCGGTCAACTTCTCGTGGCACAACGATCTCAACGACAAGGTGCGGCGCGACATCGTCAGCAAAGAGGCGTTTGAGCAGTTGCTGTCCAAGGCTGCGGTAAGCGACAACACCACCGTGGTGCTTTATGGCGACACCAACAACTGGTTTGCCGCCTGGGGCGCCTGGGTGTTCGATGTGTATGGCGTCAAGAACGTCAAGCTGCTCGACGGCGGCCGCAAAAAGTGGGAGGCCGAAAGCCGCGCCTTGAACAACCGTGCGCCTGATTACGCGGCCACCACTTACCGCGTGGGCCAGGTCAACACCGCTTTGCGCGCCCGTTTGGGCGATGCTTTGGCCGCTGCCGAGGGCAAGAGCGGCACGCAGCTCATCGACATTCGCTCAGCTGACGAATACCAAGGCAAGGTGTTTGCGCCTGCCGGTGTGCCCGAGCTGTCGGTGCGCGCCGGCCACATTCCCGGCGCCGTCAACGTGCCCTGGGGCAAGGCGGTCAATGAGGACGGCACCTTCAAATCCAAGGCCGATCTGCAAAAGCTCTACGCCGACGTGGGCGTGGACGGCAGCAAGCCCATCATCACCTATTGCCGCATTGGCGAGCGCAGCAGCCACACCTGGTTTGCGCTGAGCAAAATTCTGGGCTACCAGGTGAAAAACTACGACGGCTCCTGGACCGAATACGGCAACAGCGTGGGCGTGCCGATCAACAACCCGGCGGGCACGATCTGGGCGGCCAAATAAGCCTCCAGCGACTGAACTCTCTTATCTCCGCATGGGCTTGCCTCGTGCTTGCAACCCGCCGTGCGCGGGTTCTTTTTTCTTCATGCCATGAACGAATCGACTTTGCGCCTGGGCGCCGCTGCGCCGCTGCCTGCCCGGTTGCAGCCTGTTGCCGCCGTGCTTTTGCTGCTGGCGCTGTGGCCACTGGCCCAGGCCCTGCAACAGCGTGATGGCGGGCGCACCTTGGTATTTGCCTTGGCCGTTGGCCTGGCGCTGGGCGTGGTGTTGCAGCGCTCGCGCTTCTGCTTTTATTGCCATGCACGCGATTGGCTGCAGCGCGACGATCCGCGCGGCATCCTTGCCATCATCGCTGCGCTGGCAGTGGGTGTGGTGGGCATGACGGTGGTGCAGGGCAGCTGGGTGCCCAACCCGCAAGCGGGCCAGTTGCCGCCGGAGATGCATATCGGCCCGGTCAGCTGGGTGCTGGTGTTGGCCGGGCTGGCTTTTGGTGCCGGCATGCTGGTGTCGGGCTCGTGCATCAGCGCGCACTGGTACCGGCTGGCTGAAGGCTCAGCCACAGCGCCCTTTGCACTGCTGGGCACGGCGCTGGGTTTTGCCTTGGGTTTCCAAAGTTGGAACCCGCTCTACAGCCTGGCCGTGGCCGATGCGCCCGTTGTGTGGTTGCCGCAGCACCTGGGTTATGGCGGCGCCTTGTTGCTGCAATTGGGCGTATTGGCTGCTTGGGCGGCGTGGATCTGGCAGCGCCACATTCAGCAGCGCCGGCGTGCCGGGCGGCCTGCCGTAGCCACCTCTAGTAATGAGCCGCGCGATCTGCGCGCACTCTGGAACAGCCTGTGGCAAGGCCGTTGGAACTATGCATTGGGCGGCGTGCTGGTGGGCTTGATTGCGGTGGCCGCGATTGTGCGCATGCGGCCTTTGGGCGTCACCGCCTTGCTCGGCAGCCAGGTGCGTGGCGCGCTGCAAACCCAAGGTTGGGTGCCAGACCGGCTCAACGGCCTGGATGGTTTTGCGGGCTGCGCCACCTTGCCCGCTGCCACCTGGGCTACGCCCAATGCGGTGGTCTTGCTGGGTTTGGTGGCCGGCTCGTTCATCGCCGCTTTGGCCAGCCGCCAGTTCAGCCCGCGCAAGCCCAGCGCGCAAGAGGCTGGGCGCGGTTTGCTCGGCGGCGTATTGCTGGGCTGGGGCGCCATGACGGGCTTGGGCTGCACCGTGGGCACCTTGCTCTCAGGCAGCATGGCTGGCGCACTGAGTGGCTGGGTGTTTGGTGCGGCGATGTTGCTGGCTCTGTGGCTGGGCTTTCGGCTGCAGTCCTGGCGCGACAGCCAGGCGTAATGGATATTGCTCAAATGTAGCTAATTGCTGGTCTTGTTGCTTTTAAAAATGTAGCAAACTCAGCGCCGCCAAGGCGCGGCAGCTTGCGCGTATAGGTGCCGCTGTCATCAGCAGCCTCGGGTTTTGGCGCTATGCTTTGGGCAACTTTGCCAACCGATGGAACCGACCATGCTTTTGGGCCTTGCCGCCAACCGCCTGCACCACCAGAACGAGGATGGAGCGCTGTTCAGTTTTCTCCGCGCCTGCGAGCCCGGCATTCGTGAGCTGGGCATCGGCTTTCACGCCGTGGGCCGTACCTACGACGCGATTGCGGCCGCCGAAATGCTCAAGGGCTACAAAGGCATCGTGCGCTACCCCTATGGCCGCGAAGGCGGGCTGATGAAGCTGGTGGCCGAGGTGGTGGGCATGCCCGGCGAAGGCCGTGCGCTCGATGGCGCCATCTACCTGACCGACCCGGTCGATCCCTCGTCCATCTTCCCCGAAGCGCTGGCGCTCAAGCGCCAGTGCGTCATCCACGGCAAGCCGTTCTTGTCGACCGTGGCCAGCGCACGCGATTGGGTGGAGATGGAGCGCATCCACGCCGGCCTGCCCAGCGACCGCAATGCCGACAGGTTGCACGACTACGAGGCGCAAACCCTGGCACTGATCGCCCACGATGCGATGAAGCCCGCGATGATGGATTTTGCGGCGAAGAACTTCGATCTGCTCTCGCGCTACCGCCGCCGCGTAGGCACCGGCACCACCGGCCAAAAGCTCAACGAAATGGCCTGGAGCAAAGGCTGGCCGGCCGACAAACCCTGGGTGGACCGCTACAACAGCGGCCCGCTTGGTGGCGATGCCCAGATTGCCGACCTGGTGCTGGAGCGCCGCTGCCAACGCGCCATCTTCTTTGAAGACCCGCACGTGGCCCGCCAACACGAGGCCGACATCCAACTGCTGGAACGCGCCGTCACCACGGTGACGCACGAGGTGGTTTGCATGACCGCACCTGGCGTGGCACAGCGCTGGTGTGATGCGGCTCTCAAGCGCAACTGATTCTTGGCTAGCACCGCGCTCGCAGAAACGACGGTGCCAATCCCGCCAGTTGCATGGAGGCACTGCGCAGAGCAGGCAATATGTCTTTAACAGCCTGCTCGCGACTGAAGTCCGAGCGAAGCAAGTTGGCACTGATTGCTGCTGCGACCTGGTTGTTCTCGTCGTAAATAGGGACGGCCAGCCCTGCGACATGGGGGTCAAATTCTCCCTCCACCCAGGCGAATCCGTCCTTGCCGACGCGATCAAGCGCGCTTAAAAGATCCTGTTCACTGGCCAGTGTTGCGGGAGTCAATGGTTTGAGCTCATGGTCATGCAAATAGCGGGTCAGGATTTCCTGTTCGCTATGTGCCAGAAGCACTCGGCCGGGGGCTGTGGCATAGGCAGGCAGCCTGCTGCCCATGCCCAGGCGCAAAGACATGATTTTGCTGGACGGAATGCGCAATACAAACACCGCTTCGCTACCGTCAAAAACGGCAACGGCACAAGATTCTTGCAGTTGGGCACAAAGGGTTTCCAGCACCCGTTGCGCATGTCCCCAAAACGGCAGGGATGTGAGATAGGTGGTGCCCAGGTTCAGTACTTTGGGCGTCAGGTGGAAGCTTTTGTCGCTGGTTCCCACGGCATAGCCTAGCTCGCACAGGGTTAACAAGATCCGGCGCACCACAGTGCGGGGCAACTCCGCGGATGCGGCAACACTGGCCACCGTATGGGGTCCATTGGTGCCGAGCACTTCGATGACGGACAAACCGCGCGCAAATGCTCGCACAAAGCCTTCGTTTTCCGGATTGGTCATGTTTTCCTTTCTGCGGCCAATGTCAGATCTATGAATCCTAGGTGAGTCCTGGTGCGACCGCCGGCTCCAATGAAGCTCCCCTTCACGATACCCAAAGAGGCAGCGGCTGCATTGTGTTGACACAACGATAAAAATGGACTTCAATAGTGTTTAAACGGATATATAAATCCGCTAGGCGGACATTATAAGCAGCCGCATCGTTAGGAGACAAAAACATGGAATTGGGTACGAGGTCTGTGCATTGCGCACGCCGTGGACTTTTCTCTGCGGAGCACCAGTTGTTTCGCGACACTGTTCGTCGCTTCTTGGAGCGCGATGTGCTCCCCTTCCACGCTGCGTGGGAGCGTGATGGACTGATCCCGCGTGAGACTTGGCGCAAAGCGGGTGCGGTCGGAATTCTCCTGCCCATGACGCCCGTGGAATACGGCGGAGGAGGGGGCGATTTCTTACACACGGCCATCGTGGTCGAAGAGATTGCGGCCGTGCTTGCGACCGGACTCACCGGCTTTTCGACCCATTCCGACATCGTCTCGCCATATCTTCTGCACTTTGGCTCAGAGGCGCTCAAACAGGAGTGGCTCCCTCGCATGGCCTCTGGCGATTGCGTAGGCTCGATTGCCATGACCGAGCCTTCGGCAGGCAGCGATCTCAAAGCGATCCGCACCACCGCAAAACGCTCCGGTCAGGGCTGGCGTATTGACGGCCAAAAGACCTTTATCACCAATGGCTACCACGCGGACCGCGTGCTGGTGGTGGCAAAGACCGACCCTCAAGCGGGTGCCAAGGGGATGAGTCTGTTCTGGGTAGATGCCAACACTCCAGGCTTCGCCAAGGGCCAGCCATTGGACAAAATTGGTCACCGGGCGCAGGACACGGTCGAATTGTTCTTTGACGGTGTTCTGGTGCCTGATAGTGACCGGGTCGGTGAAGAGAACAAGGCGTTTTCCTATTTAATGCACGAACTGGCACAAGAGCGCCTGATGATTGCATTGCGTTGTGCCATTTCGCTGGAGGCCTCTTTGGAATGGACGATCGCCTATACCAGCGAGCGCAATACCTTCGGCAAGCCGCTGATCAAAAACCAGCACATCAGCTTCCGCCTGGCAGAGATCAAGACTCTGGCCGCCGCGACGCGCGCATTTGTGGATCAGTGTGCAGAGGACCACGTGCGCGGCGAGCTGACAGCTGATCGGGCGGCCATGGCCAAGTTATGGGCGTCAGATGCCACTCGCGCCATAGATGACTTGCTCCAAATGTTTGGCGGAAACGGATTCATGCGCGAGTACCCCATTGCGCGCATGCTGACGGATATCAGAGGCAATCGCATCTATGGCGGCTCCTCCGAGATCATGAAGGAAATCATCAGCCGCACTTTGTGAGGTAGTCATGGACATCTATCTGACCCAGTCATTGCATCGAGTAGTGCAGCAGAGTCCGGCAGCGGTAGCTTGTCGATTTGCCGACAGAACCAGCACGTACAGCCAATTGAAAGAGCGAGTAGCGCGACTGGCCGCCGCCCTGATCGGCCTGGGTGTAAAGCCGGGGGACCGGGTGGCCATGTTGGCGCTGAACTCGGACCGCTATCTGGAGTACTACCTGGCCACTTGGTGGGCTGGCGCAGTGGTGAATCCCGTCAATGTGCGATGGAGTGCCAAAGAGGTTGCGTTCTCGCTGCAAGACTGTGACACACAAGTGCTTTTGGTCGATGACGGGTTCACAGCCCTGGTGCCAGAGTTGCGCAAGTTGGTTCCCGAGCTGCGCGAGGTGATCTTGCTCAGCGATTCAGACAGCGTGCCAAAGGATGTGGCGGGAGCGCATTGCTTCGAGAAGTTAATAGCCGAGTCGCACCCGGTTGAAGACTTGCGTGTGGGTGGCGATACATTGGCCGCCATTTTCTATACCGGTGGCACCACCGGCCAACCAAAGGGCGTAATGCTCTCGCATGCCAATCTGTGGGTTTCCGGGCTGGCGCGCATGGCACAAGTTTATTCATCGGCGGGCAGTACTGCCATACATGTAGCGCCTCTGTACCACCTGGCTTCTGCCGGCCGTTTGATCACGCAGCTCATTCACGGCGGTGAAAGCGTTATCTTGCCGTCTTTCCAGCCTGCTGCCCTGATAGCAGGCATTGAGCGTCATCGGGTTCAAGAGATCACGCTGGTGCCAAGCATGATCCAGATGCTGTTGAACGACCCCGCATTCGACGCTGCTCGCTTGGCGAGTTTGCGAAGAATCTCTTATGGCGCTTCGCCGATCTCCGAGGTAACGCTCGATCGCGCTCAGGAGTTGCTGCCATCGGTCGAGTTTTGCCAGTCCTATGGGCAAACCGAGGCTGCACCGATCATCACCATCAACCCGCCTGAAAACCATGTCGGAGAGGGCCGTCGCCTCGGTCGCATGCGTGCCGCAGGCCGGGCCTGTTATGCCGTTGAGGTGCGGATTGAGGACCCCGAGGGCCGCGAGGTGCAGCGTGGAGTGGTTGGTGAGATATGCGCACGGGGGCCCAATGTGATGCTGGGCTATTGGAATCGCCCTGAAGAAACTGCGCAAGCCTTGCGCGGCGGTTGGCTGCATACCGGTGATGGTGGCTATATGGACGAGGCGGGCTATGTATTCATTGTCGACCGTCTGAAAGACATGATCGTTACCGGCGGGGAGAACGTCTACTCCGCAGAGGTCGAGAACGCTGTGCGACAGCACTCTGCGGTTGCGGACTGTGCCGTGTTTGGCATCCCCAGCGAGCGTTGGGGCGAGAGCGTACATGTTGCGGTAGTGCTCAAGCCTGGGGCTGTATTGGATCTGGAGCAATTGCAGGCCCATTGCCGAAGTCTGATCGCCAGCTACAAGGTGCCCCGCGGAATGGATGTGCGAGCTGCACTGCCTTTATCGGCAGTCGGCAAGGTCCTGAAAACTGAACTCAGGCAACCCCACTGGAGTGGCTCCGGCCGCTCCGTCCACTAAATCAGAAAAGGAGGCATCCATGACCCAAGCTGTCCACGTCGTTGGCGTCGGCATGATCCCGTTTACCAAGCCCGGCGCAAGTGAGGACTATCACCTGATGGGCGCTAAAGCCGCCAAATTGGCACTTGAAGACGCAGGCCTTGACTACCGTATGGTGCAGCAGGCCTATGTTGGCTATGTCTATGGCGACTCCACTTGTGGACAAGCTGCGCTGTACGGCGTTGGCTTGAGTGGCATTCCCATCATCAACGTGAATAACAATTGCTCGACCGGATCAACAGCCTTATTCCTGGCACGGCAGGCCGTAGAGTCGGGTGCGCTTGATTGCGCAATCGCCCTGGGGTTTGAGCAGATGAACCCTGGTGCATTGAAAGGTGCCTTTACGGACCGCCCCACGCCGTTGCAGGACTTCGTCGGCGTCATGAAGTCCATTCAGGGTTTTGACGATGCGGCTCCGCGTGCAGCCCAGCTGTTTGGAGGTGCTGGGCGTGCGCACATGGAAGAGTTCGGCACCCAGGCATCCACCTTTGCCAAGATTGCGGTAAAGGCGCGTCGTCATGCTGCCAACAACCCATTCGCCATCTTCCGCGAAGCGCTGACGGAAGAGCAGATCCTTGCATCGCCGACCGTATTTGCACCACTGACGCGTTACCAATGCTGCCCGCCCACTTGCGGGGCTGCTGCGGCCATAGTTTGTTCACCGGCGTTTGCTGCGCGACATGGTCTGGATGCACGGGTAGTGATTGCAGCACAGGCGATGACTACCGATATGCCATCGACCTTCGGAGAAGCCGATATGCGAAAGCTGGTTGGCTGCGATATGACAGCGGCGGCGGCACGCCAAGTCTATGAAGCTGCAGGTGTTGGCCCGGAAGATGTGCAGGTCGTTGAGCTGCATGACTGTTTCACGACCAATGAACTGTTGACGTACGAAGGCTTGGGCCTGGTGGCGCGAGGGGAAGCTGAAAAATTCGTGCTGGACGGTGACAACACCTATGGTGGACGTGTGGTGACCAACCCCTCAGGGGGCTTGCTTTCCAAGGGACATCCGTTAGGTGCCACTGGACTGGCGCAGTGCACGGAACTGGTGTGGCAGTTGCGTGGCCAGGCACAAGGTCGCCAGGTGGAGGGTGCGCGTCATGCTTTGCAGCATAACCTGGGCTTGGGCGGTGCTTGTGTGGTGACGCTCTATCAGCGGGTTGACGGGAGCGCAGCATGATCGATCGCCGCTTCATTGGTCACGTGCTGACACCATTTACCGCAGTAGCTGAGGTCGGTCGTTTGCGCTTCTTTGCGAAAGCTGTGGGTGAAAACAACCCGATCTACTCAGATCTGTCTGCGGCACAGGCGGCGGGCCATCCCTCGCTTCCATTGCCTCCGACCTTTCTGTTCTCGATGGAATTCGAAGCACCCAACCCTGCCGAGACACAGCAGCTTTTGGGCATGGATTTGCGGCGCATTCTTCATGGGGAGCAACACTTCCGTTATCGCCGCATGGCACATGCCGGTGAAGAGCTGCGCTTTCAACCGCGAATTACCGATATCTATGACAAGAAAAACGGTGCATTGGAGTTCGTCGTGCGCGATACCGATGTGACGGATGCGAACGGCTTGCCAGTGGCTGAGCTGAGACGTGTGATCGTTCTACGCAATGCATGAGGAGTAGCACGATGCATAAGCCAATCCAGCTTCAATTGGGAGATTTGATTCCCGCATTGACTCTCCCGCCAGTCAGCCGCACCACGCTCGCATTGTTTGCAGGAGCATCAGGCGATCACAACCCCATGCACATCGACATCGACGTGGCGCGTGGGGCGGGTATGTCTGACGTCTTTGCACAAGGGATGCTGCCCATGGCGTATCTGGGTCGCTTGCTGACGCAATGGCAGCCGCAGGCACAACTGCGCAGCTTCGGCGTACGTTTTGCGGCCATGACCCAGCTGGGCGATGAGATCGTCTGTAGCGGCCAGGTTACCGAAATGATTGAGGCGGATGGCGAGACATGCGCTCGCCTCAGTATCACGGCCGTGAATCAGACAGGAGATACCAGGCTCAGCGGCGAAGCCGTTGTAGCCATCAACCAAGGAGATAGGCAATCATGAAAAAACTGGATGGAAAGGTCGCTTTGATTTCCGGCTCTGGCCGAGGCATCGGGCGCGAGATCGCACTGAAGCTGGCAAGCGAGGGCGCGCGCATTGTCGTGAACGATCTCGACCAAGAGCCCGCGATGGAGACAGTTGGCGCCCTGCGACAAATGGGGACGGAGGCGGTGGCTTGTCTGGGAAGCGTGACGGACGCGGACTTCGGCGATCGATTTGTGAAAACTGCCTTGGATAACTTCGGTGCGGTAGACATCATTGTCAACAACGCGGGCTACACCTGGGACAACGTCATCCAGCGCATGACGGACGAGCAGTGGTACGCAATGATAGATGTGCATATGACAGCCCCCTTTCGCATATTGCGCGCTGCATCGGACTACCTGCGCAATGCGGCAAAGCAAGAAGCGGAAGCTGGCGTAGAAGTGTTTCGCAAAGTAGTCAACGTGTCGTCAACCTCCGGCGTCATGGGTAATCCTGGGCAAGCGAACTACTCCTCTGCCAAGGCTGGAATCATCGGCCTTACCAAAGCGATGAGCAAGGAGTGGGGACGCTACAAGGTCAATGTGAACAGCGTGGCCTTCGGCCTGATCAAGACCCGCTTGACAGAAGCTGTAGCTGGCGACGGCGCCTCGATCCATGTCGCCGGGCATGACATCAAAGTCGGCGTCAACCCCAATCTCATGAAAAACATCGAAGCAAATATTCCGGTGGGCCGTGCAGGTACACCCGAAGAAGCTGCGGGCGCTGTCTATTTGATGTGTATCCCGGAGTCGAACTACGTCAGCGGCCAAGTCTTGATTTGTGGGGGCGGCCGTCCCTGAGCGTCTGTTCAATGAAAACGACAAGGAGACAAACATGAACAAGGTGCTGAGGACATTGGGCGTTGCCTGCTGTGCAGTGCTGACGGCTGGATTCGCAATGGCTTTTCCTGACAAGCCGGTCAGGCTCATCGTTCCTTATCCTGCGGGCGGTGCCACTGATGTATCGGCGCGCATCTTGGCAGAGAAATTGGGAGCGGCTTGGGGGCAGCCTGTCGTAGTAGAAAACAAACCGGGAGCTACCGGCGCAATCGGGACCGACTTGGTCGCCAAGAGCAAGGCGGATGGCTATACGGTGTTGCTGCAAGTGCCGATCATGATTGCGACCGAGCAGACCAAGCCATCTACCACGAGCTATCGGACTTTGCGTGACTTCGTGCCGGTCTCAACGGTTTTCACAACGCCTATTGTTTTTCTGGCCAGTGACACCGCCCCCAAGGGGGACCTGAAAGCGGTGATGGCTGCTGCCAAAGCACAACCTGGTGCGCTGAACTACGGGCACCATGGTGAAGGAACCTCGGCTAACTATCTGGGTGAGATGCTCAAGAAAGTGGCGGCTGTCGACATGACAGGAGTCCCCTACAACGGCGATGGCCCCATTCTCGCCGACCTTCTGGGGGGACATTTGAAAACCGGATTCCTCAGCGGATCGAACGCGAAAAAGGCCGCCGACAGTGGCAGAGCTCGCATGTTGGCCATTGCCAGCGCAGAGCGCTCTCCGCTCTTGCCATCGGTTCCGACCTTTGCGGAAAAAGGCTATGAAGGGATAGATCGTGGCTCATGGGGAAAGATATTTTTGCCAGCCGGAACGCCGCAGCCCATTGTTGAACAGATGGCGCGAGACGTAACGCATGCCGTCCGCTTGCCTGATGTGCAGGAGCGATTTCATGCCTTGGGCCTGGTGGGCGTTGGCGGAACTCCGCATGAGACCTTGCAGGACGTGCAAGCCGAATACGCGTACTGGAGCCGACTGATCAAAGAGTTTGGCCAGCTGGGCAAGCCATAAGCGCAAGAGCCTGTTCGAGCAACCGGGACGGGTGGTTCGAAAGCGGAAGTGCTGCAGACATGGTGCATGGCTTGGCCAGGGGCGCAGATGTCGGGCTGACTTTTGTTTGAGAAGCGCAATATTTACGACAGCTTTTTGACTGCTTCCGCGCTGCAAGGCGCTTGTCTTGTGCCTTGCTGTGTTTACAACCTTTGCTCTACCAAGGAAAAGTATGAATCTCATTCCATTTCCTCGTCAGACGGTCTTGCTGGGTGCATTGCTGGCAGCTGCGACCTGCCATGCTTTCCCCGATAAGACGGTAACCATCATTGTTCCCTTTGCCGCTGGTGGAAGCGGTGACTTGGTGTCCCGAGCTGTAGCCGATCAGCTCAGCGCCAAATGGGGGAAACCTGTCATTGTGGAAAACCGCCCTGGTGCAGGGGGACAGATTGGAACGAGCTACGTGGCTCGACAGCCTGCGGATGGTCACACCATACTGATGCAGTCTCCTGCAACCATGATTTCAGCAGAGCTTCTGCGCGACAACGCTGGCTACAAAACACTGAAGGAATTTACTGCGGTTACGGAAGTATTTTCCACCCCCGTAGTCTTGGTAGCCAGTGCGAAAACCCGAGCGCGTGACTTTAGCGGCTTCATCAATGAGGCCCGCGCCAATGAAAAGCTGAGTTTTGCCTCTCACGGACAAGGCAGCTCTACGCACTATTTTGGCGAGCAGTTCAAAGCGGCTGCCCATGCTCCTATGGTGCATGTCCCGGTGGGCGGTGAGGGGCAGATGATCACTTACATCCTCGGCGGCCATGTCAGCTCAGGTTTTGTGAGTGTCTCTGGTGCTCAGAAGGCCGTTGAAGCAGGGGGAGCCTGGGTCGTGGCTGTGTCGGGCCTCAATCGCTGGTCCTCGTTGCCGCAGGTGCCAACTTTTCACGAACTGGGCCTGGAGGGGTTGGACCGCATGTCCGGGATGAGTTATTTGGTCCGCAGCAATACTCCACCGGAAATTACTCAGAAGCTCTCTGTAGCGTTGCGATCAGCGATTGACTCGCCGAAGACCCAAGAGTCTTCGAAATCGCTGGGGGTCAAGATAGGCAGCTCAACGCCGGAAGTGGCGCAAGAGGGGTTGAAAAAGGAGTTCGCGGATTGGCAATCCTATGTCCTGAAGTTTGGAAATCTGACGGAGACAAAGTAATTGCAGCGAAGCATTGAAGGAGACGCAAAGTGAAAGCAGTAAATATTTCTCAGCTGGGGCCATTGGTACATTGCAGCATGCACGAAAGTGGTGGGCCACCGTTGTTTGTAGAGCCTCAACCAGGAGAGCTGGGCGAGTTGGACGCTTTTCTGGCTTGGGTGGAAAAGCACCGGTCTGCCATTGATGCATTGATTGTTGAATATGGAGGAATCATTTTCAGAGGTTTCCCCATACAGGAAACACAGCACTTCAATGCAGTCATCGACTTGTTTCCCAGCTACCAAGGCGACTACAAAGGTGGCGTGGCGCCACGCAAACATCTGGCTGGAAAAGTAATGGAAGCCACGCGTATAGATCACGCCGTGCTGCTGCGTCTGCATTCAGAGATGGCCTACCTGCGTGACTTTCCTGCGCGAATCGCTTTTTTCAGCAAGAAAACAGCTGAAGTCGGGGGCGAAACTATCATTGCCGATGTGCGCGGCCTTCCTGCCAGTCTGCCCTTGGAGCTGAGCCAAAAGCTGGAGCGTCATGGCGTGATGACCGTCCGTAACTATGCGCCACGCACGGAAGATTTGGAGGCCAGCGTAGCGCATATGGATCTACGAGGGTGGAATCTGGCTTTCGAGACGGATAGCCGTGCAGATGTCGAGAGCGTTTGCGAGAAAAAGGGCCTGCAGCCGATATGGAACGCTGACGGCAGCTTGACGGTTATTAATCGGACGCCTGCATTTGCCGTGCATCCGCAGACAGGTGAAAAGCTCTACCGATCCAACCTGCATTCCTACACCGCTGACTCGCACAGCAAGGGCTTGGATCCGGAATTGGTACGCAAGATCCGCGAAAGCCAAGAGCACCCTACGGGAACCTGGTTGGGCAATGGAGAGTCTTTGTCGCCCGAAGAGGTGCAGGAGTTTGACCGCTATTTTCTGGCCAATACACGCGCTTGGAAGTGGTTGGATGGCGACGTCATGGTCTTGGACAACTTGCAGACCTGGCATGGTCGTAATCCCTACGAGGGAAGCCGGGATGTGCAGGTTGCTCTGCTCGATTAAGCGTATCGGTGCAGTAGCTGAGTGGAAGGAGCAACTCTGATGAAAATTCCCGCATTGCAAGTTAAGAAAGTGGTGTCGGACAGTGAATGGTCTTTGCGTGTTGAACTGGCCGCGTGCTATCGACTCATGGATGTCTATGGAATGACCGATTTGGTATACAACCATATATCCGCGCGCATCCCAGAAACAGATTTGCTTCTTATTAACGCGTACGGCTATCTGTACAGCGAGGTGACTGCATCAAATCTGGTGACAATCGATCTTCAAGGCAACGCTGTGCTTGAGCCGGAGAACGAGCATGGCTACACCTTTAATCCGGCTGGCTCCATCATCCATACTGCCGTACACCAAAAGCGGGATGATGTGGGCTGTGTCATTCATACCCACACCCGAGCTGGAATGGCTGTTTCGGCAATCGCTGATGGCTTGCTGCCGTTGACGCAGTCTGCCATGCGCTTTGATGGGCATGTGGGTTATCACGACTATGAAGGACCGGCTCTCAACCTGGATGAGCAGGTGCGGTTGCAGCGCGATCTGGGTGATAACGAAGTGCTGATTCTTCGTAACCATGGAATGCTGGTTGTGGGGCCCTCGGTTCCAGAGGCATTCAATCGATGCTATTGGCTGGAGATGGCTTGCAAGGCGCAAGTGGATGCCATGGCTATGACAACAGACCTGGTTTTACCTTCGCCAGAGTTACGTGCACAAACGGCACGCACTTTGCGCCCCACAGGTCGGTATATAGGTGATACCGCGTGGCCCGCCATGCTCAGACTGTTGTCGGCTCGTGGTATCTCTGACTATGAGTGCTGATGAGGGCGCAGGCCGAGGCGCATGCTGTTGGCAGTTGTATTAGCAGCCAGTTCAGAATCACATTCGCGCTCTGCAATTGTCAGCAGGCTCAGCCCGCTTCGTTGGACACTTCAATCAGGTTCTCGTCCGGGTCGTAAAAGTACAGCGACTGCAGCATGGCGCGGGCGCCGGTTGCTCGCACCGGCCCTTGCACGATGGCCACTTGCTGGCGCTGCAAATGCGCCACCACGTCGGCCAGCGGTACCAGGGTGCGAAAGCACAGATCGGCTGACCCCGGCGTGGCGTGCTTCACATTCGGGTCGACCACGGTGCCCACTTCGTGCAGGTTGATTTTCTGCTGGCCAAAGTGCAGTGCAAACCGGCCGGGTTTGAACTCTTGCGCACCCATGCCCAGCACGCGCTGGTAAAACGCGATGCTGTCGGGAATGCTGCGTACGGTGAGAACGAGGTGGTCGAGCGCGTCAACCGTCACTGGGCAATGGGTGGTCATGATGGCTGTGTGGCTTGGTTTATAACGATAACTTCCAATGATCCGCTGCTGCGTGGATATGTGAGCGAATGGCGGATTCTGCAGCCAGCGGGTCGCGGCGCTCGGCGAACGGGGTAGCGACCCAGGCTTGTCAGTGGATAAAAATGCCGCTCAGGCGTTGTTCTCCATCTTGGGCGACGCCGTTCAGCATTCTCTGCGAAGTGGCAATGTCGAAATCGACGCGCAAGCCGTTGTCTACATAGTAGAGAGAGTTGTAGCGGCCGGTTTGTAACTGCTTGCCAAGGATGCGTTTGACCTCGTCCATCAGCATGTCTTCGCGCAGCCCATTGCCCAGCTGCCATTCCATGTCCTGAAATGGTGTTCGCAGGCTGAGCTCTTGTGCCACCCGCCAATCCATCAGCATGGAGGAAAGGCGCACGCCAGCGAGCTTGCCGCCGTCAAATAAGAAACCCACGGTATTGCCATACAACATCAGCGACTTGCCAGGGCTGAGTCGTACGTAGCCGATAGCGGGGCCATGGCGGGCGATGAACTGGTCTTCGGTCGTACCCAGCGGTGTGCCGAAAATCGTCTTTTTCTGCAGGTCAATCACTGGTGAGACGGCTGTGCTGGCTGCTGCTGGAAATACCTTGTTTCGCAGGTCTTGGGCATAAGTGATGCTGGTGTGAGCAAGCGCGCTGCCCATCAAACCAGCCACTATGACCGTTCGGGCAAAGCGGCCACAATGAAATTCAGACATTCAAATTTTCCCCTCGTAGTGGTGTTTTTACGCTAGCGCACATGCGCATAAGGCGCCTTGTCGCTGACCAGGTGGAGCGCGATGCCGTGTTCTAGCCAGGCTTTGCAGCCGGCGAGTACCAGCATGAAACCGCCCATGTTGTCGATGGCCTGGGCCACGCCATCATCGTCGGGGCGGAAGCCGCTGGCGTTGATGGTGGTCATGGTGGTGTTGTCGCCGAGGTCGTCAAACTGCCATTCCACCGGCAAAGGCCAGCGCAGGCGGATGAGGCGGTTGGCTTGCAGGGCATCGACTTGCGCGGGGGCGGAGACACCATATTGGTCCCAGTACCAGGTGACGGTGCTGCCCATTTGCAGTGGGCCGCTGGCGCGCGAGAACCAGAAGCGCGTGGTGATAGCGGGATCGACGAACGCCTGGTAGACCTGCGCTGCAGGGCGGCGGATCAGCATTTCGGCGCGCACGCTGGGTGCTTGCAGCAATGGGTTGGGGTGCTCGGCCATGGCAACTCCTGGAGTGGGTTGCCACAGTTTAGAACGTGGTGCGCTCTCAGGCGCGCAGCATGCGGCCAAAGGCGGCGGTGCTTTCGTCGATGGCTTGTTGCGCGCCGGTCGACCAGCGGCCCATGTCGAAGAAGGCGTGGATCATGCCGTTGTAGCGCTGCATGTCGACGGGCACGCCGGCAGCCTGCAGTGCGCGGCCATAGGCTTCACCTTCGTCGCGCAGCGGGTCGTATTCGGCGGTGATGATGAGCGCTGGCGGCAGGCCGCTCAGGTCGGGTGCTTGCAGCGGAAACAGGCGCGCATCGCTGGTGCTGCTGTAGTCGCCCACATAGTGCTGGTAGAACCATTCCATGCTGCGCTTTTCGAGCAGGTAGCCGGTGGCGTTTTCTTCGATGGAGGCGTGGCCGGCTTGCAAATGGTCGACAGCGGGGTAGATCAGAAACTGCGCTTTGAGCGCCGGGCTTTGGCCGCGCAGCACCTGGCAGACCACGGCAGAGAGGTTGCCGCCAGCGCTGTCGCCGGCAATGCCCACCACGCCGTTGCCGCCGAGCTGGCTGGCCTGCGATTGCACCCATTGCGTGGCGGCCACGGCGTCTTCCACGGCGGCCGGAAAGCGGTGCTCCGGGGCCAGGCGGTAGTCCACCGAGATGACTATGGCTTCGCTGCCTTTGCAGACGGAGCGGCACATGTTGTCGTGCGTGTTCAGGTCGCCGATGACCCAGCCGCCGCCGTGAAAGTACACCACGGTGGGGAAGGGGCCGTTGCCTTCAGGCGTGTACATGCGGGCGGCCAACGGGCCGGCCGGGCCGGGAATGCTGAGGTCGAGCACATGGGCCACGGGCACGATCTGGTCGGGCGTGCGCGTGCCGTAGGTGAAGGCGAGGTAGCTTTCGCGCCCTTCCTGGGGCGTGCCTTCCCAGCGCGGTTTGGCGTTGAGGTCTTTGACCATTTGCACCAGGGTGGCGATTCCGGTTTCGAGAGGCATGGTGTTCCTTTCTTGGACGTTGCGTTGTGGCGGCTGAGAGCGGGTGTGCGCTGTCAGCGGTAGACCAGCACGTCTTCTTGCAGGCTGGCCTGCGGCAGGGTGTCGCGGTCGTGGTCGTAATCGTGCAGGTGCGTCCAGGGTTCGCGGTCGCCGCTGCTGTGCATGCGGTGTTGCGAGCGGGTGATGTAGCCGGGGTTGAAGTTGCTGGCATCGCACCAGGGTTGCAGCACCATGTCGGCGTCTTGCGGGCGCAAGCTGGCGGTGACCGAGCGTTTGCCCGTGGCGTCCAGGTGGCTGAGCATGCGGCAGACCCAGTCGCTCACCAGCTCGACGCGCAAGGTCCAGCCAAAGCGGAAGTAGCCCATGACGTAGGCCATGTTGGGCAGGCCGTTGATCATGACGCCGCGGTAGGGCACGCGCTGGCTGAAGTCGACGCTTTCGCCGTCGACGCTGAAGGGCACATCGTCGAACAGCTTGAGGTTGAAGCCGGTGGCGCTGACGATGATGTCGGCGTCGATGCGCTCGCCCGATTGCAGGACAATGCCCTGGGCGTCGAAGCGCTCGATGCCATCGGTCACCACCGAGGCTTTGCCGCTGCTGATGGCTTCGAACATGTCGCCATCGGGCACTACCGCAATGCGCTGCTGCCAAGGGCGGTAGCCGGGGTTGAAGTGCTTCTCTACCTCAAAGCCTTCGGGCAGGCGGGCGCGGATATCGTCGAGCAGGCGCTTGCGCAGCGCCTCGGGGTCTTCGGCGCCCATGTGCGCGACTTTGGTGGATTGCGCAATATGGGCGCGGCGCAGTATTTCGTGCACCCATTCGTCGGGAATGTTCAGCTCGCGCAGCGGCTCTTCGAGCGGGTGGCGTTTGGGGCGCGAGAGAAAAAAGGTGGGCGAGCGCTGCAGCATGGTGACATGTGCGGCATCAGGCGCCATCGCCGGTATCAGCGTGGCGGCGGTGGCGCCTGAGCCGATGACTACGACGCGCTTGTCGCGGTAATCCAGGTCTTGCGGCCAGTGCTGCGGGTGCACGATGCGGCCCTGGAAAGCGTCCATGCCCGGCCAGCTGGGCATATAGGGTTTGTCGTGGTCGTAATAGCCTTGGCAGAGCCAGAGAAACTGGCAGGTGATGGTGATTTCTGCGCCGCTGTCCAGCTGCTGCACGGTCACTTGCCAGTGCTGCTCGGTGCTGCACCAGTTGGCGGCCACCATCTGGTGCCGGTAGCGGATGTACTGCGCCAGATTGTTCTCTTCGATCACGTCGGTCAGGTACTTGCGGATCTCTTGCGCCGAAGCAATGGATGCACCGCGCCAAGGCTTGAAGCGGTAGCCGTAGGTGAACAGATCGCTGTCCGAGCGGGCGCCCGGGTAGCGGTGCGTCCACCAGGTGCCGCCGTGTTCGGGGTTGCGCTCCAGCACCGCAAAGCTGCGCTCTGGGTGCTGTTGCTGCAGGTGGTAGGCCGAACCGATGCCTGATACGCCGGCTCCGATGATGAGCACATCGAGGTGCTCGGCTGCGCGCTGTGCAGTTGCCATAGTCTGTCTCCTGTTCAGGGGTTTCCGCTCAGGATAGGAAGTGCATGGCGCGTGCGATGTCGTTTGAGTGACTGGGTGCCCGCCGGGGCTGCCGTATCAGCGCGGCTTTGGCTCCAGATCACGGAGCTTGGCGTTTTTTGTGCACCAGGCGCGGGCTTGTGGTTGGGCGCTGAGAATGCGGCTGATGCGGTGCTCGCCCGCATCGGCCACCACGCGCATGCAGCCGCAGCCGTGGCCCAGGCCGTTGGGCTGGCCTACCCATTCGGCGCCGCGCACGCCGGTCCAGTCGCCGTTGGCCTGGGTGTGGCCGGGCTGGCTGATGTGCCAGGTGCTGCCGGGCTGGATCAGGCTGACCTCGGCCGGTGCCGGGTTGCTGACCCAGCCGCAGAGCTTGAAAGGCTGCGGCGCGCTGGGGCCGGCGTGGGCGTTGTGCAGCAGCGCGGCGAGCAGGAAGGCAGAGTTAAGTGCGGGGCGAAAAATGGTGGCCATGGCGGTGGAAAAGTGCGCAAAGTTTGAGGCAGCACAGACTAGACCAAGGCGCAGCGCTTGCGGAGCGAGCTTGTGGATTGCTTGATTTGGGTCAATGGCAAGCCGCAGTTCGGTGGTGTCACTGCGGCTTGCAGGCGACAGCGGTCAGCGTCGCCCGCCGTGCCTCAGGCCCGCTGCGGCTCCAGCGTTTTGCTGTAGAGCGAGGCACCTTTCAGGTCTTTGAGCACCACGGTCAGCGCCTGGCTGCGGTGGTCGATGTCGAGCTGGCCGAAGAACTGGTAACCCTCGCTGGGCGCCGAATTGGCCTGGGGCGGTGCTTTGTGGAAGACCACGTCGAGGCCAAAGGTCTTGTCGGCCTCGTTGGGGCCAAAGCCGCCGGCGTTCAGCGGGCCGGAGACAAATTCCCAGAACGGGTCAAAGTCCTGGAACTGCGCGCGCTCGGGGCTGTAATGGTGGGCGGCGGTGTAGTGCACGTCGGCGGTCAGCCAGACCACGTTTTTGATGCCCGCTTGCTTGATGCCTTGCAGCAGGCGCGCCATCTCCAGCTCGCGCCCTTTGGGCACGCCGTGCTCGCCATTGGCCACGGCTTCCCAGAGGCTGCGGCCTGCGGCGTCTTTGCCATCGGGCACGAACAGGCCGATCGGCATGTCGGCGGCAATCAGCTTCCAGGTGGCCTGGCTGGCTTTGAGGCCGGCCAGCAGCCATTCGAGCTGCGGGCGGCCGAGAAAATCCGTCTCGGCGCTTTCGCTGGTTTGCAGGTTGTAGCTGTTGGGTCCGCGGTAGCTGCGCATGTCGATGACAAAAATATCGGCCAGCGGGCCTTGCGGCAGGTGGCGGTACAGGCGCTGCTGCTCGGCCGCGCCATAGGGGCGCAACGGCGCGTATTCAAAAAAGGCGCGGCGGCCACGGGCAGTGAGCAACTGCACGTTCTTGTCGGTGTAGCGCGGGTCGTTGGCGACGCTTTTGCTGTCCGAATAGTTGTTGGTGACCTCGTGGTCGTCCCACTGCCAGATCTGCGCCACCTCGCTGCCCAGCGCTTGCACGTTGCGATCGAGCAGGTTGTAGCGGTAACGGCCACGGTATTCGTCCAGGGTTTCGGCCACTTTGGCGACTTGCGGCGTGACGATGTTTTTCCAGGTGTTGCCATCGGGGAGGGCGATGGTTTCAGGAATCGGGCCATCGGCGTAGATGGTGTCGCCGCTGTGCAAGAACACATCGGGGTTGGTTTTGCGCATTTCGTCGTAGATGCGCATGCCGCCAATGGCTTCGTTGATGCCGTAGCCCTGGCCTACCGTATCGCCGCTCCACACCAGGCGGAATGGGCGCGTGGCCGGGCCTTGGGCGGCCAGCGGCGTGCGGAAATGGCCTTGCACGGCGGGCGTGCGCGTGTTGGCGCTGGCCAGGTCGTCGAGCAGCACGCGGTAGAAAATGTCCTGCCCGGCGGGCAGGCCTTGCAGATCGACACGGCCGGTGCCGTCGGTATCGGGCAGCAGATCGGGGCCACGCACCCAGTGGCTTTGGGCAAAGTTGCTGGTGGTCGACCATTCCACGCGCATGCGGGCCTCGCGGCTGGCGCGGGCCCAGACGATGGCGCTGTTGGCCAGCACATCGCCGCTTTGCAAGCCGGCCAGCAACGGGCGGGCGGCGTCGCCGGTAATGGCGGCAGGCGCCGTCTGGGCGCGCAAGATGGCGGGAAGCAGGCCGGTGCCGGCAACGGCAGAAGAGGCCAGCAAAAAGCGGCGGCGCGGCAAGGAATCGTGGTGTTGCATGCTGGTGTTATGGCTTGTGTGACCCGCACCACCATAGAGCGCCGCTGTGACAAGCTGATGAAGCTTGCTTGGCCGCCAGCATAGGCTGGCCGGGTTTAAGGTGCTATTCGATAGATAGCACGCGGCCGCTCGACTGGGTGAGTTTGAGCTTGCCGTCGCTCAGCGCAAAGGTGGAGAACTGGTCGCTCACGCTCGTCATGCTGACGCCTTGCAGCTGCATGCTCTCGTGAACGGTGGCGCTGGCGGTGGCGCCCTTGCCGTTGGGCGTGAGGCTGATGCGGGTGTTGCTGCGCTGGTGGCTGTAGCTGTTGCCGGTGGCGGCCCAGCTCACGCGCAAGGCCGTCAGGTACTCCTCTTTGCCCAGCGTTTGCGGCGGGACGTTGGCAGCCGCGCTCATGTCGATGGTGATCTTTACCTGCGGGGCAAGCAGCTTGTCGAGCGCGTCCAGGTCTTGTTGCTGGATGGCCTGGTCGATCTGGGCCAGCGCCTGTTCGACATCGGCCTCGCTCAGCTTGGCAGAACAGCCCATGACCGAGGCAATCAGCAGTGCGCTGCCGAGGGCGCGCAGGGGAGAAACGAGAGACATGTTGGGGCTTTCCTGAACGAGTGGAGAGATGGCTGCGCCGAGGCTAGCCGCAAGCTGCGCCCCAGGCCAGGGGGTTGGCGCAAGAAGCGGCCATTTGCACAAGCAGGCTTGTCGCTGGCATTACTTGCTGAAAACCGCAAGTGAGCTTTGATATGTCAATATTTGAATAAGAAAAAAACCCGCCCACAATGGCTGATCAACCCGGGGCAGCGATGCCGTTCCAAGGAGGAAACCATGAGCTTTGTGCAGATCGACGACAAGAACGCCAGCGCAGCACTGCGCACCGATGCCGCCTGGCTGGAAGCGCACTGGATGCCTTTCACCGGCAACCGCAACTTCAAGGCCAACCCGCGCATGATCGTGGGCGGCCAGGGCGCCTATTACACCGACGGCGAAGGCCGCAAGATTTTTGACGGCCTCTCGGGCCTGTGGTGCTCGGGCATCGGCCATGGCCGCAAGGAAGTGGCCGAGGCCATTGGCAAGGCCGCGCTGCAGCTGGATTACGCGCCTGCCTTCCAGTTTGGCCACCCCAGCTCTTTTGCGCTGGCCAACAAGATCAAGGAGCACACGCCAGCGGGCCTGGATTACGTGTTCTTCACCGGCTCGGGCTCGGAGGCGGCCGACACCTCGCTGAAGATGGCGCGCGCTTACTGGCGCCTCAAAGGCCAGGCCAGCAAAACCGTGCTGATCGGCCGTGAGAAGGGCTACCACGGCGTGAACTTTGGCGGCATCTCGGTGGGCGGCATTGGCGGCAACCGCAAGATGTACGGCCAAGGCATTGCGGCCGACCACATTCCCCACACCCAGCCACCGGCAGGCACCTTCCAAAAAGGCATGGCCGATGAAGGCGGCCGCGCGCTGGCCGACAAGCTGCTCGACGTGATTGCGCTGCACGACGCCAGCAACATCGCGGCGGTGATTGTGGAGCCGTTCTCGGGCTCGGCCGGCGTGGTGATTCCGCCCAAGGGCTACCTGGAGCGCATCCGCGAGATCTGCACGCAAAACAATATTCTGTTGATTTTTGACGAGGTTATCACCGGCTTTGGCCGCTGCGGCGCCTGGACGGGCTCGGATGCCTTTGGCGTGGTGCCCGATATCCTGAACTTCGCCAAGCAGGTGACCAATGGCGCGCAACCGCTGGGCGGCTGCGTGGCCACCAAGGACATCTACGACACCTTCATGGCAGCCGGTGGCCCCGAGTACATGCTGGAGTTCGCCCACGGCTACACCTACTCGGCCCACCCTGTGGCTTGCGCCGCAGGTTTGGCGGTGATGGATATCCTGGAAAAAGAAGACATGCCCGGCCGCGTAAAAGCGCTGGCGCCTTACTTTGAGCAAGCCGTGCACAGCTTGAAGGGTGCCAAGCATGTGCTCGACATTCGCAACTACGGCCTGGCCGCAGGCTTCACCATTGCACCCGTGCCAGGCGAGCCGGCCAAGCGCCCGTACGAGATTGCCATGAAGTGCTGGGAAAAAGGTTTCTACGTGCGCTACGGCGGTGACACCATCCAGCTGGCGCCGCCCTTTATCAGCGAAAAGGCCGAGATCGACCGCCTGATCAACGCCTTGGGCGACGCGCTGGCCGAAACCAAGTAAAACCTGTTGAAACCCTGGCTGCTGGCGCGCAAGAGGCGCGCCAGCAGCGTTTTTGATTTGCATCCAAGAGAGACTGACATGAACCACGACAAGAACGTGACCGCCACCGTTGGCCATTTGATCGACGGCCAGATCGTGCACGACGGTGCCCGCACGCAGCCGGTGTTCAACCCCGCCACTGGCCAATCGACGCTGAGCGTGGAGCTGGCCAGCAAAGCCACGGTGGAAGCAGCCATTGCATCGGCTGAAAAGGCTTTCCCCGCCTGGCGCAACACGCCGCCGCTCAAGCGTGCCCGCGTAATGAGCAAGCTCAAAGTCTTGCTGGAAGAAAACGCCGACAAGATTGCCGCCCTCATCACCGCCGAGCACGGCAAGGTGCTGGCTGACGCGCACGGCGAGCTGCAGCGTGGCATTGAAAACGTGGAATATGCCAGCTACGCGCCCGAGCTGCTCAAGGGCGAACACAGTCGCAACGTGGGCCCCAATATCGACAGCTGGAGCGAGTTCCAGGCGCTGGGCGTCACCGCTGGCATCACGCCGTTCAACTTTCCCGCGATGGTGCCGCTGTGGATGTGGCCCATGGCCGTGGCCTGCGGCAACACCTTTGTGCTCAAGCCGTCAGAGCGTGACCCCAGCAGCACGTTGTTCATCGCCCAACTGGCGCTGGAAGCGGGCCTGCCCCCCGGCGTGCTGAACGTGGTCAACGGCGACAAGGAGTCGGTCGACACCTTGCTGCAAGACCCGCGCGTGAAGGCCGTGAGCTTTGTGGGATCGACCCCGATTGCCGAGTACATCTATGCCGAAGGCTGCAAGCACGGCAAGCGCGTGCAAGCCCTGGGCGGCGCCAAGAACCACGCTGTGCTGATGCCCGATGCGGATGTGGACAACGCTGTGGCGGCCTTGATGGGCGCTGCTTATGGTTCGTGCGGCGAGCGCTGCATGGCCATTCCACTGCTGGTGGCGGTGGGCGATGCCGTGGGCGACGCGGTGATCGCCGGCCTGAAGACCGAAATCGCCAAGATGAAAGTGGGCCCCGGCACCGACAACAGCAACGACATGGGCCCGCTGGTGACCAAGCCCCATTTCGAAAAAGTGAAAGCCTATGTGGACAGCGGCGTGGCCGAAGGCGCGACCTTGGTGGTGGATGGCCGCGGTGTGAAGGTGGCCGGCCATGAGGAAGGCTATTTCCTGGGCGCCTGCCTGTTTGACAACGTGCAACCCGGCATGAAGATCTACCAAGAAGAAATTTTTGGCCCGGTCCTGGGGGTGGTGCGCGTCAAAACGCTGGAAGAAGCCATGCAGCTGATCAACGACCACGAATACGGCAACGGCACCTGCATCTTCACCCGTGATGGCGAAGCTGCCCGCTACTTCACCGACCACATTCTGGTGGGCATGGTGGGCGTGAACGTGCCGCTGCCCGTGCCGGTGGCTTACCACTCGTTCGGCGGCTGGAAGCGCAGCCTGTTCGGCGACCTGCACGCCTACGGCCCGGACGCCGTGCGCTTCTACACCAAGCGCAAAACCATCACCCAACGCTGGCCCAGCGCCGGCGTGCGTGAGGGGGCGGTATTCAGCTTTCCTAGCAGCCGCTAATGGTTGTCATGCGCCTGGGCGCATGCTGACTTGGCGCAGACCCCGCTTCGGCGGGGTTTTGTTGGGTGCGACTGCAAGCTGCGACGCAAAAGTTGGTGCAATTCTTGCGAAGCAAAGGCATTGCCATTGGCCTTTTGCACCATGCCTGCTACCGACTCCGATTCCGCTCCCAACAGCCTCTACAACCTGTCTTTGGCCAAGGGCCTGCAAGTGCTGTGCGCCTTTGGCGCCGCGCACCGCAGCATGACGCTGGCCGAGATCGCCGAGCGCTCGGGCATGACCAAGGCCTCCGCCCAGCGCTCGGTGCACACCTTGCAAGCGCTGGGCTATATCGGCAAGCATGCAGCCACCCGCCGCTTTGTGCTGCAACCCAGGGTGGTGGAACTGGGCTTCAACTACCTGGAAGCGCATCCGATGATCAGCGTCGCCCATCCGTATCTGGCCCAATTGGCCCGGCAAAGTGGAGAGACTGCCACGCTGACCGAGCCCGCAGGCGACCACATGGTGTATCTGGCGCAGGTGCTGACCACGCAACATATCCCTGTGCTCACGCCGGTAGGCACGCAAGTGCCCATGTATGCGAGCAGTTGTGGCCGGGCCTACCTGAGCCAGTTGCCCAACGCGCAAGCGCTGGCTGTATTGCAAATGGCAGAGAGGCCGGCCAGAACCCGAGCCACCTTGACAACGCTTGAGCAGCTGGAAGGGCGCTTGCAACGCTGCCGTGATACCGGCTTTGCCACCAATTGCGAAGAGCTGTTCATCGGCGACATGGGCATTGCAGCGCCCGTCTTCAACACCCGTGGGCGCGTGGTGGGTGCTATCCATTTGGCTCCACCCATCAGCCGCTGGAGCCTGGCTGACGCAGAGCAGCAGCTGGCTCCTTTGGTGATTGAATGTGCTCGCGCCGTCTCGAAATTGTTGCCGGCGGATTAGGCTGGAGCTGGCGCGTTACGCCACTTGCGGCGCTTCGCAGGGAAACAGGCTTTGCAAGCGCATCTGCAAAGTCTCGACACTGTCCCACACAGGCGCGCCAGTGAGTTGTCGCACGCGCGCGCCCATGCCGGCCAGACCGGCGCCGCCCAACACAATGGCATCAGGGCGCTGCTCTTGCATGGCGAGTTGGCTGGCTTGCGCAAGCGCGTGTGCGGCTGCCTCTGGCGACTGCATCATCTGCGCTCCTGAGGCTGGCAACGCCAGCACTTGTTGGATGCGGATATCGCCTGCAACGGCTGGCGTGGCGTAGCCATGGCTGCGGCTCCAGCGCTCCAGCATGGTGGCCCAGACCGGGCCGCCGGTGATCAGCACCACGCTTTGCGCTCCCAGCGCCCGCAAGCTGTGCATGGCCGTCTCGGCCAGCCCCAAAACGGGGCAGGGCGTTGACTCTTGCAAAGCCTCCAAGCCAGGGTCGCCAAAGCAGGCCACCACGGCGGCATCAAAGCCACCAGTTGGCGCGGTGTGCCGGGCTCGCTCCCAGACATCCAACACGGCATGGCCGGCTATGCAGTAACTGCGTTCGTCGGCAATGTAGGGCGCACCAAACGCGGCCGTTGCACCTTGCACTTGGACCTGCGCAAGCTGGGGCGAGAGGTGCTGGAGCAAGGCCTGTGTGACCGCGCCCGATGTATTGGGATTGATGAGCAGAACGTGGGGCATGGGTGGTACTCGTGGAGTGGAAGTGAAAGCGGGCGCGGGTCAGGCCACGCCAGCGCGTTCCAGCATGGCGTGCAGCAAGACGTTGCAGCCAGCGGCCAGATGCTCGGCCTTGGCGTCTTCAATCTCGTTGTGGCTGATGCCGTCCTTGCAAGGCACAAAGATCATTGCCGAGGGCGCAACGCCATGCACATACACGGCATCGTGGCCCGCGCCGCTGACCACATCCATGTGCGCGTAGCCCAGGCTGGTGGCTGCGCTGCGCACGCTTTGCACGCACTCTTCATGGAAGATGCAGGGCTCAAACTTCACCACCTGCTCAATCTCCACGCTGCACTGGCATTGCCGGGCCAACTGCTCAAACTCAGCGCGCATGGCCTGGTCCATGGCATCCAGCCCGGATTGCGAGAGATTGCGGAAATCGACCGTGAACTTCACCTGCCCCGGAATGACGTTGCGCGAGTTGGGCAACACTTGCACATGGCCGACGGTGCCTCGCCCGTGTGGAGCCTGGCTGAGCGCAATGCGGTTGACCGCATCCACCATGCGTGCGGTGGCCAGCATGGCGTCGTGGCGCAGCTCCATCGGCGTGGGGCCGGCATGCGCGTCCATGCCGTTCACGGTCACGTCATACCACTGTTGGCCCAGAGCGCCGCTGACGATGCCAATCGGTTTGTCGTAGGCCTCCAGCACCGGGCCTTGTTCAATATGTGCTTCAAAGTAGGCAGCAAATGGGCCGTTGGGCACAGCGCCGCAAGCGACCTCGCCCAGATAACCGATGCGCTGCAACTCTTCACCCACGCTGATGCCCGCACCATCTTGTTGCGATCGGATGTCGGCTGCACCAAAAACTCCCGCGAATGCACCAGAGCCCATCATCACCGGCGTAAAGCGCGTGCCTTCTTCGTTGGTCCAGAACGCTACCTCCAGCGGCGCGCGGGTCTGGATGCCGTGGGTGTTGAGTGTGCGCATCACTTCCAGGCCGGCCATGACGCCGTAGTTACCGTCGAATTTTCCGCCCGTGGGCTGGGTGTCGATATGGCTGCCGGTGGCCACGGCGCGGGCCTGCGGATCGGTGCCTGCGCGGCGGCCGAACACGTTACCTACCTCGTCGATGCGAACCTCCAGGCCGGCATCGCGGAACCATTGCACGACCTGGTCTCGGCCTGCGCGATCTGCGTCTGTCAAGGCGATGCGGCAGACGCCGCCCTTGGGCGTGGCGCCTATTTCCGCCAGGTCCATCAGCGATTGCCAGAGGCGCTTTTCATCAATGCGCAGGCGGTTGGTGTCAGTGCTGTTCATACCCGTTACTCCTCATGTTTGGATGCCTGGGAATCGCACGAACCATGCCAAAAAATATCGAAATATCAATGCTTTGTATCGATAATCGATATGTCTGATATGGCACGCCCCTTGCTTTGAGATGGGTATCTCGCAACCCACTTGGAAAGGTCTCCGATGCCTGTGTCTTCCGGTTTCTCCACTTCCCGTCCTGCCCTCAAAAGCCTCGCGCTGGCCGTTGCCTTGGCACTGTCTGCCGGTGCCGCAGCGGCCCAAGAAAAAGTGCTGCGCATTGCCATGACGGCTGGCGATATTCCGCGCACCTCGGGCCAGCCCGACCAGGGTTTTGAAGGCAATCGCTTCACCGGCATTCCGCTGTATGACGCGCTCACGCAATGGGACCTGAGCAAGTCCGACAAACCCAGCGAAATGGTGCCGGGCCTGGCGCTGTCCTGGGAGGTGGATGCCAAGGACAAGACCAAGTGGGTGTTCAAGCTGCGCCCGGGTGTCAAGTTCCACGACGGCAGCGATTTCAATGCCGATGCCGTGGTGTGGAATGTGAACAAGGTCTTGGACAAGGAGGCCGAGCAGTTCGACCCGGCCCAGGTGGGTGTGACTGCATCGCGCATGCCCACGCTCAAATCGGCGCGCAAGATAGACGAGCTGACGGTGGAGCTGACGACCTCGGAGCCCGATTCGTTCTTGCCCATCAACCTGACCAATCTGTTCATGGCTTCGCCGGCGCACTGGGCCAAGAAGCTGGCGGCGGTGCCTGCTTCCGTCACCGCCAAGGCTGAGCGCAGCAAGGCCGCCTGGACGGCGTTTGCTGCCGACCCTTCGGGCACCGGCCCGTTCAAGGGCTCGCGCTTTGTGCCGCGTGAGCGCTTTGAGATGGTGAAGAACACGGCTTACTGGGATCCCAAGCGCAAGCCCAGCATCGACAAAGTCGTGCTGCTGCCGCTGCCCGAAGCCAACTCGCGCACTGCCGCCTTGATGAGCGGCCAGGTGGACTGGATCGAGGCGCCGGCACCAGATGCGGTCGATGCCATCAAGGCCAAGGGCTTCAAGGTGTATTCCAACCTGCAGCCCCACATCTGGCCTTGGCAGTTCTCGTTTGTGGAAGGCTCTCCATGGCTCGACAAGCGGGTGCGCCAGGCCGCCAACCTGTGTGTGGACCGCGCTGGCATGAAGCAACTGCTCAATGGCCAGATGGAGCCGGCCACCGGCATCTTCGAGCCTGGCCACCCCTGGCGCGGCAACCCCAGTTTCCAGATCAAGTACGACGTGAAGGCCGCACAGGCGCTGATGCAGCAAGCGGGCTTCAGCGCCAGCAAGCCGATCAAGGTGAAGATCCAGACCTCGGCATCGGGCTCGGGTCAGATGCAGCCTTTGCCGATGAACGAGTTCATCCAGCAAAACCTCAAGCAGTGCTTCTTTGATGTGGAGTTTGACGTGGTGGAGTGGAACACGCTGTTCTCGGGCTGGCGCCTGGGCGCCAAGGACCCCGGTGCCAACAAGGCCAGCGCCACTAACGTGACGGCTGCCACCATGGATCCGTTCTTTGCCATGGTGCGTTTTGTCAGCACCAAGTCTTTCCCGCCGCTGTCCAACAACTGGGGCTTCTACAGCAACAAGCAGGTCGATGCGGTGGTGGACAAGGCGCGTACCACCTTCGATGCGAAGGAGCGCGACAAGGCGCTGGCCGAGCTGCACACCTTGGTAGTGGATGAGGCACCGTTCCTGTTCGTGGCGCACGACGTGGGCCCGCGCGCCATGTCGGCCAAGCTGGGCAATGTGGTGCAGCCACAGAGCTGGTTCATCGACATCGCGACGATGACGCTCAAGTGATGCCGCGCAGCGTGTCGGCGCTGTGCAGACAGCGCCCACGCTGCCCCCGACAGGAGGCTTTGCTGCCGCGAAAACCTGTCACGCCGGAGGCCGGCGGCGCGTCTGTCGTGCTGCTGGCTGGTGCGAACCCGCATGGTCCGCTTTTCCCCACGAACCCTTGATCCACCATGCTTGCCTATCTGTTGAGACGCATTCTTTACACCCTCCCCATCATGCTGGGCGTGGCCCTGCTGTGTTTTGCGCTGGTGCACATCGCCCCTGGCGACCCGCTGGTATCGGTGCTGCCGGCCGATGCATCGGCCGAGCTGCAAGCGCAGATGCGGGAGCTCTACGGCTTCAATCAGCCTCTGCCCGAGCAGTTTCTGCGCTGGGTCTGGCGTGCCTTGCACGGCGATCTGGGGCAGTCGATTGCCAGCAGCCGCCCGGTGAGCAGCGAGGTGTTCACCGCTGTGCTCAACACCTTGCGCCTAGCGGTGGTGGCTACGCTGATCGGCTTTGTGCTGGGCAGCTTGTTCGGTTTTGTGGCCGGCTACTTTCGCAATTCCTGGGTCGATCGGCTGTGCTCCACCTTGTCGATGCTGGGCGTGAGCGTGCCGCATTACTGGCTGGGTATGGTGATGGTGATCATCTTCTCGTCGCAGCTGATGTGGCTGCCGGCCACCGGTGCCGGGCCGGGCGGCTCGGAGAGCTGGGCTTGGGATTGGGAGCACATCCAGTTCATGCTGCTGCCGGCCATCACCATGTCGGTGATCCCGATGGGCATCATCGCGCGCACGGTACGGGCGCTGGTGTCGGAGTTGCTGGACCAGGAGTTCATCCTGGGCCTGAAAGCCAAGGGTCTGACCCACCTGGGCATCTTTCGCCATGTGCTGAAAAACGCAGCACCCACCGCGCTGGCGGTGATGGGCTTGCAACTGGGTTATTTGCTGGGTGGCTCCATCCTGATCGAGACGGTGTTTTCCTGGCCGGGCACGGGCTTTTTGCTGAACCAGGCCATCTTCCAGCGCGATCTGCCGCTGCTGCAAGGCTCCATCCTGGTGCTGGCTGTTTTCTTTGTGCTGCTGAACCTGTTGGTGGATGTGGTGCAGACCCTGCTGGATCCCCGTATTGCCCGCTGATCTCGTTCTGGAGGAGTTTTGTATGACGACTGTTTCCCTGCCTTCCAGCGCCGCAGTGCTGAGTGTCTTGCCGGTGCAGCGCTCACGCGGTTATTGGGCTTCTGTGTTGCAGCGCTTTTTGCGCGACCCGGTGGCCATGGGCGCTGCTGCCGTCGTGCTGTTGCTGATTTTGGTGGCGCTGCTGGCGCCCTGGATTGCGCCCAGCGATCCGTACGCCACTTCCATGCTCAAACGGCTCAAGCCGATTGGCACCGAAGGGCTGCCGCTGGGCAGCGACGAGCTGGGCCGAGACATGCTCTCGCGCCTGATGGTGGGTGCGCGGCTGTCGCTCTTCATGGGCATCACACCGGTGCTGATGGCCTTTGTCATTGGCACGGGCATCGGCATTGTGGCGGGCTACGCCGGAGGCTACGTCAACACGGTAATCATGCGCACGATTGACGTGTTCTACGCTTTCCCCTCAGTGCTGCTGGCGATTGCACTGTCCGGCGCCTTGGGGGCGGGCATCTTCAATTCGCTGGTGTCGCTCACCATTGTTTTCATCCCGCAGATTGCCCGTGTGGCCGAAAGCGTGACAGCCCAGGCCCGCAACCGCGACTATGTGGAGGCGGCGCGTGCTACCGGTGCCAGCGCTTTCACGATTGTGCGTGTGCATGTACTGGGCAATGTGCTCGGCCCCATCTTTGTCTACGCCACCAGCCTGATCGCGGTGTCGATGATTCTGGCTTCCGGCTTGTCCTTTCTGGGCCTGGGCGTGAAGCCGCCCGAGCCCGAGTGGGGCCTGATGCTCAACACCTTGCGCACGGCCATCTATACCCAGCCTTGGGTGGCGGCCTTGCCGGGCTTGATGATTTTCATCACCTCCATCTCGTTCAATCTGCTCTCGGACGGCCTGCGCACGGCCATGGATAACAAGGGGTAAGCACATGTCGATGACAACAACACTGGCTGATGTGGGCGGGCCTGCGCAACCGCTGCTCACGGTACGTGGCCTGAGCAAATACTTCCCGCTGAAAAATGGCGCTACCGTGCGCGCCGTGGATGGTGTGGATTTTGAGGTGCTCAAGGGCGAAACGCTGGGCGTGGTGGGCGAGTCCGGCTGCGGAAAATCCACCACCGCCCGCTTGCTGATGCACCTGATGGACCCGACCCGCGGTGAGCTGGTTTTCGATGGCCGCACCGTGGGCTCTCGTGATCTGCCGCTCAAGGAGTTTCGCCGCCAGGTGCAGATGGTGTTCCAGGACAGCTATGCCTCGCTCAACCCGCGTTTGACGATTGAAGACTCGATCGCCTTTGGCCCGCAGGTACACGGCGTATCACGCAAGGAATCGGTCGCCCGTGCCCACCATTTGATGGACCGCGTGGGCCTGGCTCCGTCTCGTTTTGCCGAGCGCTATCCGCACGAACTCTCGGGCGGCCAGCGTCAGCGTATCAATATCGCCCGGGCCCTGGCACTGCAGCCGCGCATGGTGATCTTGGACGAAGCGGTGTCGGCGTTGGACAAATCGGTGGAAGCGCAGGTGCTCAACCTGCTCTCCGAGCTCAAGCGCGAGTTCGGGCTGACCTATGTTTTCATCAGCCATGACCTGGGCGTGGTGCACTACATCAGCGATCGCGTGATGGTGATGTACCTGGGCCAGGTGGCGGAGATCGGGCCTTCGGATGCGCTGTTCCAAAAGCCCGCGCATCCCTACACCGAAGCCTTGCTGTCTTCCGTTCCGTCAATGGATCCGGCACATCGCACGCAGGTGGCACCGCTGGCAGGCGATCCGCCCAACCCGATCCAGCCGCCTTCGGGCTGCCGCTTTCACCCCCGCTGTGCGCAAGCTGCGCCCGTGTGCTCGCAACGAGCGCCTGCTTTCTCCACGGTGCAGTTGCACCACCACGTGCACTGCTTGATGCACGAGGCCGGCAGCGGGCACCCATTGGCGCCCGCCGCCAGCAGTTTGGCTGTTGCGGCCTGATTTGGAGCTGACCATGAATCCCTCTCCCTCCCAACCGCTGGTGCGGATTGAAGAGCTGAACATCCAGTTCAGCAGCGGCAAGAAGACGGTGCAAGCCGTAAGCGGCGTCAGCCTGTCGGTGCAGCGCGGCGAATCGGTGGCGCTGATTGGCGAATCAGGCTCGGGCAAAAGCGTGACCTTGCGCACGCTGCTGCGCTTGCACCCCGAGCGAAAAACCACGATGAAAGGCCAGGTGCAGGTGGCCGGCCACGATGTGCTGCAACTGCAAGGCAAGGCGCTGAATGATTTTCGCGGCAAGACCTGCGCCATGATTTTTCAGGACCCGCTGCTGGCGCTGGACCCGGTGTACCCGGTAGGCGCGCAGATCGTTGAGGCCATTCGCCGGCACGAGGCGGTGAGCAAGGCAGAGGCCCAGGCGCGCGCGCTGCAGTTGTTCGAGCGCGTGCGCATTCCCAGCCCGGCGCAGCGCCTCAACGCCTACCCGCACGAAATGTCTGGTGGCATGCGCCAGCGCGCCATGATTGCGCTGGCGCTGGCCTGCAAGCCGCAGGTGTTGCTGGCTGATGAGCCCACGACCGCCTTGGATGCCACCGTGCAGATCCAGATTCTGTTGCTGTTGCGCGAGCTGCAACGCGAGCTGGGCTTGGGCATTATTTTTGTGACGCACGACATCGGCGCCGCAGTGGAGGTGGCCGACCGCATTGCCGTGATGTATGCCGGCCGCATTGTGGAAGAAGGCACGGCCGAACAGCTGATTCGCAGCCCGCGCCACCCCTACACCATGGCGCTGCTGCAAAGCCGCTCGCATGACGCAATGGAGCGCGGCCAGCCTTTGCAGACCATTGGTGGCGCGCCGCCTGATCTGACCGCGATTCCGCCTGGCTGCGCGTTTGCGCCGCGCTGTCGGCTGGCTCAGGAGGCGTGCCTGCAGGCGGTGCCCAGCGCTGTCACTTTGGCGCCCGGCCACAGCGCTCGCTGCATTCGCACCGATGCAGCTGCAGCGCTGGCGCCGCAACTGCTGGCTGCCTGACACAGCTGCCATCTCAAGACTGTAAAGCGGGCTCGCAACCTACGGGGCTTGGCGCCCCTGGGGTTCAGCCCGGATGGACATACCCGAGCGCTTGCTGCTTTACTTCGTACTTTTCTCGTTTCTCTTCCTATCACCTGCCATGCCATTGAACGACCCTGCCCACGCTTTTGTTCCCTATCCCGATGTCCCTGTGCGCCATGCCAGCACCGGCCCTTTGAGTGGGCTGTACTTTGGTGTCAAAGATCTGTTTGACGTGGCCGGCTACCCTACGGGTGGAGGCAATCCGTTGCTGCTGGCTATGTCCGGCATCAAGAGCACGACGGCGCCCACGGTGCAAAAGCTCTTGAATGCGGGCGCGGCCTTGGCTGGCAAAACGGTGACGGACGAACTGGCCTTCTCGATGAACGGCAACAACGCCCACTTTGGCGCGCCCCTCAATGGCGCGGCGCCGGACCGCATCAGCGGTGGCTCCTCGTCGGGCTCGGCCTCGGCGGTCTCCAACCAGTTGTGCGACTTTGCGCTAGGTACCGACACGGGTGGCTCTGTACGCGCGCCCGCCAGCCACTGCGGGCTGTATGGCATTCGGCCAACGCATGGCCGAGTCAGTTTGGAAGCGGCCCTGGCGCTGTGCCACAGCCTCGATACCTGCGGCTGGTTTGCGCGCGATGCCCACACTTTTGCCCGTGTGGCTGATGTGCTGCTGGAGGCAGACACTGCCCCGTTGCCAGCGCAGCCCCGGTTGTTGTCGCCCACCGATGTTTGGAGCTTGGTTGCGCCCGCTGTGCGCCCTGCCTGGGACGGCGCTTTGCAGCAGGTGGCGCGCAGTTTTGGTCCTAGCACCGAAACGAAGGTGGTGCTGGAATCCATGGACGCCATGTACTGGGCCTTCCGCTATATCCAAGGGCGCGAAGCCTGGATGACCGATGGCGCCTTTATCGAGCGCTATGCGCCGGTGCTCGGCCCGGGTGTGAAGGAGCGCTTTGCCTGGTCCCGAAGCGTTACCGATGCGCAGTTCAGCCCTGCCACCCAGTTTCGCGCACAGTTCCGTCAGCACCTGGCGGCCTTGTTGGGCACGGACGGCGTGCTGGTCATGCCCACCATGCCGGATATTGCGCCGCTGCGCAGTACCAGCGAGGCCGAGCTCGAAACCTACCGCAACAGCGCCGTGCAAATGCTGTGCATTGCCGGCTTGTCCGGCTTTCCGCAAATCTCGCTGCCACTGGCTGGGCGCGAGGGTGCACCGCTGGGGATTTCGCTGCTGGGCCCGGCGGGCAGTGACCGCAGTCTGATCGCCATGGCCGAGCAGTTGGCGCGCGCCGCGCAGTAAGCGCATAGGGCGATCAAGCCCTGTTTGCGACTGGTGCACGCCCTGGGCGTGCATTTTTTTGGCGCATTACAGCACCAGCTCTATGGCCTCTGCCATGGTGCAAAGCTCGCAATCCATGGTACTGGCCTTGCGTTCGATGACCGCAAAATCGCCGCCATCCACCGCCAGCAAGGCGTGGTGCCAAGTGCCGGGCGCGAGCACGACGCCCTGGCGGCCATTGGTGACAAAGGCGTGCAGTTCGCACGCTTGCGGTGCCGAGCCAGGGCGGGCAACCACCACGACAAAACGCTGCGTGCCCAGCGGCACAAAGCTTTGGCTGCCGAGCGCATGGCGTTCCATGGCGGTAATCGGTAGGGGGAACTGGCGCGCCTGTGCGCGAAACAGTGCGAGCATGGGGCGCCCGCCAGCGGCGGTGAGCTGCATGTCACTGAGTAGATCCATGCGTTGCGCATTGCCGCCGTTGATGCTGGTTGCGGGCAAATCGCTGGCACCGATCACGCTGCCGAAGGCACTGAAGTTTTGCGCTTGAAGAGCTTGCGGTCGCAACACCAGCGGCGTGGAGACAGGGGAAGATGTGTTCATCCCCCTTGTCAAGCAAGGACAGTGCCCGGTTGCTGCCGCAGGCGCGGCCTACTTCCCATCCCCGTCATGTTGCGCGCCTTTGCTGTCGGTCACGGCTGCGGCCATGCCTGCGGCGGGGTTGACGCCACCGCCATCGGCGCTGCCGCCGCCAGCGGATGGTGCTGCGGCTTGGGCGCTGGGCAGGGGTACTGCGGCTGGCAAGGGAGTCTTGGTGTCGGCCTTGGCGGGGGGCAGCACATCATGCGCTTTGATGATGGCTGCGCCGAACAGTGGTTTTTCCGGCACGGGTTGCAGTTGTGCGGCCACTGTGTCTTTGGGGGCGGCGGAGCTGCGGATGGGGGGCTGCTTGTCGCAAGCGCTGAGCAGGGTGGCGCTTGCCAAGGTGGCGGCTGTGAAAACGGTGGTGCTAAAGCGTGGCATCGGGTTCCCCTTTCTTTGATTGCTGGGCGCTCCAACTCGGAGTCCATCAGGGAACATTCTGCAAGCCGCACCGCAGCCGCTGTGTCAGCCGAAGGCGGCAATCGCTTGGGTTGAGCGCTGCTCAGCGCGAGCCGATCAAGGCCAGGTAGGCGTTGCGGGTGGCGGGCGAGACGCTGTTGACCACCTGCTCGTAGCTGGTCTGGTTGCGCAGTTGCATGCGGGCCGAGGCCACGGCCTTGGATTTGCAGTACCAGTGGCAGGTGTGCTGCATCAGATACAGCTCGGCCAGCAAAGTGAAGGCCCGCTCTTTGGGGCTGCGGCCTTCGGCGTTGGCCACCACGGCGGCAATGCCGTCGGCGTGGATGCGGATGGCGGTGCGCAGGTCAAAGCCGCGCGGGCTGCCTTGCAGCTTGTCGATCAAGCCGCTGAAGGGAAAGCCGAAAGCCTGGGTGCTGATGCGAAAGCTGGCACCGTTGCTGGGCTCGGGCGCCTGGGCCAGGGCCTGGGCAAAGTTGGCGAACTGGCTCACCAGGCTGTTCTCCACCGGTTGCTGCAGCTCCCAGATCTGTTGCTGGCGGGCCGGGTCTTTTTCGTCCAGCGCGCGCATATAGCTGCCCACCAGGCGTTCCATCAGCTTTTCGATGTCGTAATTACGCAAAAAATGCGCCAGCACCGCAATGCGCTGCTTTTGGGCCTTGGTGCGCAGCACAAAGCTCAGGCCCAAGACAAGTACAACCAGCAGCAGCAAATCCATGACAAACGGGGCCTGCAAAGGCCCAAGAGCGCAAACCCGGCCATTTTATCGGGCTTCGGTCTGCCAAACCTGGCCGCTGCGCCTTTGCGCGACTGGCTTACAAAAGGTCATAGCTCTTTTTCCCTGAGCCCCGTAGGTGCGCAGATGCGGCATGATGGGCGCTGAGCCTACAATGCTTTTCCGCTGGTTTTGCCGTGCAGGGGCGCGGCAGACCTAGTCCCTGAATGCTGAGTGATGCCGGAGATCGCTATGACTGAGAAGAATTCGACACCGACCGCGGTGGATAAACGTGCCCTTTTGCGCCAGTCCGCACTGGAGTATCACCAGTTCCCTCGGCCCGGCAAGGTGGCGATTGCGGCCACCAAACCCATGGCCAACCAGCACGATCTGGCGCTGGCGTACTCGCCCGGTGTGGCCGCGCCCTGTGAAGAGATTGTCAAAGACCCGGCCGCTGCCTTCAAATACACCAGCCGCGGCAACCTGGTCGCCGTCATCTCCAACGGCACGGCCGTGCTGGGCCTGGGCGATATTGGCGCACTGGCCTCCAAGCCGGTGATGGAAGGCAAGGGCGTGCTGTTCAAAAAGTTCGCCGGCGTGGATGTGTTTGACATCGAAATCAACGAGAAAGACCCGCAAAAGCTGGTCGATGTGATCGCGGCGCTGGAACCCACCTTTGGTGCCATCAACCTTGAAGACATCAAGGCGCCCGAGTGCTTTTTTGTTGAGCGCGAGCTGCGCAAGCGCCTGAACATCCCCGTTTTCCACGACGACCAGCACGGCACGGCCATCACCGTGGCGGCCGCCATGATCAGCGCCTTGAAGGTGGCCGGCAAGAAGATCGAAGAGGTCAAGCTGGTGGCTTCGGGCGCTGGCGCTGCGGCATTGGCCTGCTTGAACCTGTTGCTGGAAATCGGCCTGAAGCGCGAAAACGTGATGGTGACCGACATCGCCGGCGTGGTCTACAAAGGCCGTACCGAGCTGATGGACGAAGATAAGGCCTTGTTCGCGCAAGAAACCGACATGCGCACCTTGTCGCAGGTGATCGACGGCGCCGATATCTTCCTCGGCCTGTCCGCTGGCGGCGTGCTCAAGCCTGACATGGTGCAGCGCATGGGCCCGCGCCCGATCATTTTTGCGCTGGCCAACCCCAACCCCGAGATCACGCCGGAAGACGCCAAGGCGGTGCGTGACGACATCATCATGGCCACGGGCCGTTCGGACTACCCGAACCAGGTCAACAACGTGCTGTGCTTCCCGTACATCTTCCGCGGTGCGCTCGACTGCGGTGCCACCACCATCACCACCGAGATGGAGATTGCCGCCGCCCACGCCATTGCCGACCTGGCGCAGGCCGAGCAGACTGAAGAGGTGGCCAATGCCTATGCCGGCCAAGATCTGTCGTTTGGCCCCGAGTACCTGATTCCCAAGCCTTTCGATCCGCGCCTGATGATGAAGATCGCGCCGGCCGTGGCCCAGGCTGCGGCCGAATGCGGTGTGGCCGAACGTCCGATCCAGGACATGGACGCCTACCGCGAGCACCTGCAAACCTTTGTCTACGCCTCGGGCACAGCGATGAAGCCGATTTTCGTGGCCGCCAAAAAGGCCGCGAAAAAGCGTATCGCCTATGCTGAGGGCGAGGAAGAGCGCATTTTGCGGGCCGCGCAAATTGTGGTGGACGAGCGCATTGCCCGCCCCACCTTGATCGGCCGCCCCAGCATCATTGCGCAGCGCATCGAGAAGTTTGGCCTGCGCCTGAAGGAAGGAGCCGACTACGATGTGGTGAACGTCGAACATGACGACCGTTACCGCGATTTTTGGCAAACTTACCACCAGATGACCGAGCGCAAGGGCATCACCGTGCCTATCGCCAAGATCGAGATGCGCCGCCGCCTGACCCTGATCGGCAGCATGATGCTGCACAAGGAGCAGGTGGACGGCCTGATCTGCGGCACCTGGAACAACACCGCCATCCACCTGCACTATGTGGACCAGGTGATTGGCAAGCGCGCTGGCGCTGCCACCTACGCTTGCATGAACGGCCTGTTGCTGCCCGATCGCCAGGTTTTCCTGGTCGACACGCACGTGAACTACGACCCGAGCGCCGAGCAGCTGGCCGAGATCACCATCATGGCGGCCGATGAGCTGACCCGCTTTGGCATCAAGCCCAAGGTGGCGCTGCTCTCGCACAGCAATTTTGGCTCGAGCAACCAGCCCAGCGCGCTCAAGATGCGCCAGGTGCTGGAGCTGCTGAAGGTGCAAGCCCCTTGGCTCGAAGTGGATGGCGAGATGCACGGCGATGTGGCGCTGGACCCCAAGCAACGCGCGGCCATCATGCCCAACAGCCCGCTCACCGGCGGTGCCAATTTGCTGGTGTTGCCGAACATCGACGCTGCCAATATCAGCTACAACCTGCTCAAAACCGCTGCAGGCGGCAACATCGCGATTGGTCCTATCTTGCTGGGTGCAGCCAAACCGGTACACATTCTGACGCCGAGTGCTACCGTGCGCCGTATCGTCAATATGACCGCAATTGCCGTGGCAGATGCGAACTATGCGCGCTGATAGCGACTGATAGCCGCTGGCGCGCCAGGCGTGTCCAGAGGTAAAAGGCCGAGACGCTTGCTCAAATTTTGGGCAGGCGTCTTGCATTTTGGGGGCCAATCCGTCACACTCGTTGGCTGAATTTTCGGGAAAACCCGTAATTCCGAAAGGTGTCGTGATGTTCAATGCGCTGGCTTCGGTAGCGCGCCGGTCCCTGATAACTTGTGTGGCGAGTGCCAGTGTGCTGCTGGCGCCCGCGCTTGTGCATGCGCGGGGCAGCCTGGCGGGCAGCGATGGGCTGGAGACGGTCGCCGTGGCCGATTTGCCGGCCCAGGGCCGCAAAACCTATGCCCTGATTTTGGACGGCGGCCCGTTTCCGCACGACAAGGACGGCGTGGTCTTTGGCAACCGCGAGCGGATTTTGCCCAAGCAAAAACGCGGCTATTACCGTGAGTACACGGTCAAGACACCGGGTTCGCGTGACCGTGGGGCGCGCCGCATTGTCTGCGGCGGCCAGGTGCCCACCACGCCCGATGCTTGCTACTACACCAGCGACCACTACAGCAGTTTTCGCCGTATTGTGAATTAGTGAGTAAGACTCGTCCTATGTCGCTTTTCCGCAAGAAACGGCTTGCGCTGAGCGAACCGGTGGATCAACAATGCCAATGGAACCCCCAGTGGGGCATGGTTTTATAAGATGCTAATGGAAAGAGCAACGGAGATGGACAATCCACTTCGTCAGGTACAAGATACACCGCTGCGTTTTGTGCGCCCGAATATCGTGCAGGCCATCCGCGCCTACCGCCTCGAGGATTTGCGCGACGCCGCCCAGGCGCTGGGGCAGCACTTTTTGTATGCCAATCTGGCGCACGCCTTGTCCAAGGCCGATGTGCTGGAGCTGATCGGTATGCAGTTCTATTTTCCGCCGCACTACGGCAAGAACTTCGACGCGCTCTACGACTGCCTGACCGATCCGCTGCACAAAAGCGGGCCACAGCCCGGTTTTGTCGTGGTGCTGGACCAGATTCCCACGGCGATGAAGTTTGACCGCGAGGCCCGCGAGCAGTTGCTGGACGTGTTCCGCGATGCGGCCGAGTACTGGGCCGAGCGCAAAGTGCCTTTCCGCTGCTTTTACTCCTTCCTGTAAGCATCGCCTTCCAACAAAAGCCCGGCCAGACCGGGCTTTTTGCATGATCAGGTGTCAAATTGACTGCTGACTCGCGCATCGGTGCGCAGCAGCAGCTGAACAATCAAGGCAAACCTGCTCAGGACAGGGCTGCCGCCGCGGCTTCGTACTCGGCCACGGGCACTTCTTCGGCGCGGCGCTGCAGGTCGAATTCGCCGGCAAAGCCTTTTTCATCGAGCCACTTGCCCAAGGTGTTGCGCAAAATTTTGCGGCGCTGGCTGAAGGCCACCTGCACCAGCTCTTCGAGCAGCTTGGGGTTGAGCCGGGCGGGTTGCTCGCGCGGCACCATGCGCACCACGGCGCTGTCCACCTTGGGCGGCGGGTCAAAGCTCTCGGGTGGCACAAAGAGCACGTTTTCCATGGCGTAGCGCCACTGCAGCATGACCGTCAGGCGCCCGTAGTCCGAGGTGGCGGGCTGGGCCACCATGCGGTCGATCACCTCTTTTTGCAGCATGAAGTGCTGGTCTTGCACCACATCCACCTGTTCGAGCAGGTGGAACAAGATGGGGCTGGAGATGTTGTAGGGCAGGTTGCCGACCACGCGCAGCTTGGGCACGCCCAGGCGCTGGGCGATGGCGCGGAAATCGACTTTCAGCACATCGGATTCGACCACGTCCAGCTCGGGGCGCAGGCGCAGGCGCACGGCCAGGTCGCGGTCGAGCTCGATCACGGTGAGTTTGCCCAGGCGTTCGACCAGCGGCTGGGAGAGCGCCATCAGGCCCGGGCCGATCTCGACCATGGGCTGGCCGGGCTGCGGATGGATGGCTTGCACGATGGCGTCGATGACGCTGCCGTCGGTCAGAAAGTTCTGGCCAAAGCGTTTGCGGGGAATGTGTTTCATCAGTAAAAACGCAGCTGGCGGAGCAGCTGCGTGAGCAGGCCTGCCGCGCCAGGCGGCAGACCGGGTGTGAGTGGATGCTTACTGCGGTGGTTCGCGCATTTCCACATAAGCGCGCGCGCGGGCTTCCTGGGCCCAGGTGTTGAAGGCGGTTTCGAGCTTTTTCTCGCGCACGATGTTGCGCACCATGTCGCGTTGCTCGCGCTGGTTGAGCTTGGCTTCGCGGCGGTCGACCAGCTCGATCAGGTGGATGCCAAAGCGCGAGGCGATGGGCTGGCTGATCTCGCCGGGGCGCAGCGCGTTCAGGGCTTCCTCGAACTCGGGCACGAACTGGTGCGGGTTGGACCAGCCCAGATCGCCGCCGTTCTTGGCGCTGCCGTCTTCGGAGTAGCGGCGGGCCAGCTCTTCGAAGCTGTCTTGCTTGTCGACGGCGCGGCGGCGGTAGTCTTGCAGACGTTCCACAGCCTCGGCTTCGCTCAGCTTGGGACCGGGTCGCAGCAGAATGTGGCGCGCATGGTTCTGGGTGACCATGGCCGGCACTTCGCCCGAGCTTTTCTCGATCACTTTGAGGATGTGGAAGCCAGCGGGTGAGCGCACCGGGCCGGCAATGCTGCCCACGGGCGTGGACTGGGTGGCGCTGATGAACAGATCCGGGTAGCGGTCAGCCGGGCGCATGCCGATGGCGCCGCCCCCTTGGCCCAGCGGCACGTCGGAGAACTCTTGCACAGCGGAGTCAAAGGCCTGGCCGGCACGGATCTTGTCGGCCGCCTGCTGGGCCTTGGCCTGCAGCTTTTGCACTTGCTCGGGCGTGGCGTTTTCTGGCACGGCTACCAGCAGGTGGCCCAGGTTCAGCTGCACCACCGCGTTGGCCATGCCGGCTTTGGCTTTTTGCTCGCGCAGGTACTGGTCTACTTCGAGGTCGTTGACGCGCACCTTCGAATCCACCTCGGCTTCGCGCAGCTTTTGGATGGTGAGTTGTTTTTTCAGGTCGGCGCGGAAGGCGGGGAGCGCAATGCCTTCTTGCTGCAGCCGGCGGTGCATTTGCTCCACGCTCAGGCTGTTTTGCCGGGCCACGTTTTCTTCGGCCTGTTGCAGTGCCAGGTTGTCGATGGTGATGCCGCGTTCGGCCGCCATCTGCAGCTGGATTTTTTGGGCAATCAGCAGATCGAGCGCCTGGCGGCGCAGCGCGTCTGCGGGCATGCCGCCCGCCTCGGGCTGGGCGCGCAGGCGTTCGTACTGCTGCTGCACTTCGACATTGGTGATCGGCTCGGAGTTGACCACCGCCACGATAAAGTCGGCCGAACGGGGAGCGCTCAACTGCGTGCTGCCGGCAGCCACTGCCGGGCTAGTGCTTTTGAGGCGCATGCCGCCCGCGCCTTGGTCGGCGGCCTTGAATCCCTGTGCCGAGCTGGCCGAGGCCAGTACGAGCAGGCTGCAAGCCGCGCCCCAGGTAAGAATGCGTTGTTTCATGGTTCGAGGATGGCGTCAATCGTAGTTGCTGAAACGGCTGGGCGGTGTGCTCCCGCGGCCGTTGGGCAGCATTTGGTAGCCGGGTACGTTCTCGCGCATGCTGACCAGCGGGTCTGCACCCAGGGTCAGCTTGGTCAGGCCGGTGAATTCCACCTGGAACAGCAAGCGGGTGTTGGATTGCACCAGCGAGTTTTGCAGGCGCTCCAGCACCACGCGGCTGCTCCAGCAGCAACCGCTGTATTCCAGGCCGACCACCGAATCCACCAGCTTCTTGTCGCGCACGCTGTAGTTCAGGCGGCCCACAGTGTACCAGCGGCCTTCGCCCTTGGCCTTTTTGCTGCTGCCGCCCAGAATCTGGTCAATCGGCCATTGCCAGCCAAAGTCCCACTGCTCGCTGGTTTTGGCCTGGTAGCGGTAGGCCACGGCCAGGGTTTTGTAGTCGCCGGGCTTGTAGCGGGCCGACATGGTTGAGCGCACCGAGCGGCCGTCGTCGGGGTTGAACTGCACCGTGGTGTCAAAGCCCCACTTGGGCGTCCAGTTGATGCCGGCGCCCAGCATGATGTCCGACCAGCGCTCGGTAGCAGGGTCGGCATTGGGCATGGTGACCTTCTGGTCGGAGAAGCGCAGGCGCTGCGCAATGCCAAAGCGGGCCGCCTCGGCGCCGGTGTCGGCATCGAGAAAGCGCGTGGTGGCACCCACGGTCAGCATGTTGTTGTCGGCAATGCGGTCGTAGCCGCTGAACGAGTTGGAGCTGAAGATGGTGGCAAAGCTGAAGTCGTACGGCGCCGTGTCGTACACCGGGACCATGCTCTGGTTGTAGTAGGGCGTGTAGGTGTAGAAGGCGCGCGGCTCCAGCGTCTGGATCAGCTTGCGGCCCCACAGCTGGGTGTCGCGCTCGAAGACCAGGCCGCTGTCGAGGCTGAAGGTCGGGATCGTCAGGCTTTTGCTGCTGACCGTGGTGTAGGGCGAGCTGTCAAAGCTGTAGTTGCGCGAGTTGAGCATCAGCTTGGGCGTGATAAAGCCCTGCGGCGCAATGAAGGGGCGGCTCAGCTCGGCCTGCACATAGCTGCGGTCGGCGTTGGGCTGTTTGAGCAGGCGCTCGTTGGCGCGGAAACGGGTGAAATCCGCTTCCAGCGATGCTTCCAGGCCGTAAGGCAGCTGCTGCGGCGTGTATCGGTACTGCAGCTGCGGCATGCGGTCGTACGGCGGCACGATCGGCGAGAGCGGGTCTTGCAGCGTTTGCCATTTCTGGGCGCGTAGCAGCAGGCTGTGGTTGTCGCGGTTCCAGGTGGCGGTGGCGTCGCTGTTGAGCAGGCGCTCGTTGAGCTTGTAGGCGTTGCTCTGGAAATCGCGCCAGTAATTGGCATCGCTCACGCGCTTGATATTGATGCCCAGGCCCAGGCCGCCAATGGGCGAATCCACCAGGCCGTTGTGCTGCCATAGCCAGGACCAGCGGTTGCTGTCGCGCAGGCTGTCGTTGGGCATGTACAGGCCGGCGATCATGCCTTTGTAGCTGGGCTCCAGGTAGCGGAACTCGCCCGCTGCCGCCAGGCCGCGCTTGACCATGCCGGTGGTGGTGATGGTGGCATCGCGGTTGGGCGCAATGTTCCAGTAATAGGGCTGCGAATAGGTGAAGCCGCTGTCGCTGTCGAGCGACATGGTCGGCGGCAGCAGGCCGGACTTGCGCTTTTCCGACAGCGGAAAGCTCATGCTCGGGATCGGCAGAATCGGCACGCCTTTGAACTCGAGCACCGCGTTCTCGGCATGGCCGACTTCTTCGAGGGTGTCGATATTGATCTTGTCGGCGCGGATCATCCAATCCGGCTTCCAGCTCTCTTCGTCGGTGCGCTGGCAGGTGGTGTAAGTGCCCTGGTGCACCAGCGAGCGGTCGCGGTCGATGAAATCCACCTGCTTGGCCACGCCATAGGCGTTGTTCTCGATCAGGCGGTAGTTGGCGTCCTTGAAATAGCCTTCAAAAGAATCGAGCTGCAGCTTGAGCTCGTCGCCATCGAACACACTGCCCGCGCGGTTGATGTGCACATTGCCTTCGGCATAGGCGATGTTGCTGGGCTCGTGAAAGCGCAGCTTGTCGGCGCGGATCATGGTGTCGGCGCGGCGCAGCTCGGCGTTGCCGGTGACCGTGGTCATGCCCGCCGTCTGGCCCACCAGGTTGTCGCCTTCCACAAACACCGGCATGCGGCCGCGCTGGGCCGAATTCAGCGTTTCCTGCAGGCGCGGGCTGCTGCGCAGCACCAGGCCGGCCTCATCGGCTTCGGCGTTGGCAGCGCTTTGCGCAAAGCCGGCGACAGGCGTTGCCCACAGCAAGGCCATGCACAGTCGGGCGATGGCCGTGGTGGCAAAACGGGCAGGTGCAGCCGCTGAGCGGCGTGCAGGGCGCGGCGCTACGGGCGCCGCATCGGTCAAAGCTTGAATATCCATGGAAATTGCCACTGGCTCGCATGGCCCAGGGCATGCGGGCGGGTCAGCGCCCTCTCGGGGCGAGCGGGCTTTGTAGAATCTGCATTATCCATGAGCCATTCTATTTCCCCCATGTCTGAGCATATTGCTGCCCCTTCCGCTGCGGCCACCACGGCTGACACCACCGCGCAACCTTTACAGGCGGTTACCTGGGCAGACCCGGCCCGCCAGGCCCAATTTGCGCCCTGGTTGCAGGCCATGGCGGCCGAGCACGGCCTGCTGGCGGAGAGCCTGCGCCCGGCCTCGGCCGATGCCAGCTTTCGCCGCTATCTGCGTGTGGACGACAGCCAAGGCGGCTCGCGCATCGTCATGGATGCGCCGCCAGACAAGGAAAACAGCGCGCCTTTTGTGGCCGTACAGGCCTTGCTGGCGCAAGCCGGCCTGAATGTGCCGCAGATCCAGAACTGGGACGAGCCGCATGGCTTCATGCTGCTGTCCGATTTGGGTTCGCAAACCGTCATCGAAAAGCTCAATCCCCAGGATCCGGGCGCTGCTTACGCCTGGTATATGCAGGCGGTCGATATCCTGATCGACTGGCAAAAAGCCTCGCGTGAAGGTGTGCTGCCCGTGTATGACGAAGCCGTGCTGCGCCGCGAGCTTCAGCTTTTCCCCGATTGGTACATTGCCCAACATCGCCAAAAACAGCTGAGCGACAAGCAGCAAGCTGTGCTCAAGGGCGCATTTGACGCCATCGTCGCGCAAAACCTGTCGGTGCCGCGCGTGTTTGTGCACCGCGACTTCATGATGCGCAACCTGATGGTGCCGCGCCAAGAGGGCACGCCGCTGGGCGTGCTGGACTTCCAGGACGCGCTCTACGGCCCCATCACCTACGACATTGCCAGTCTGCTGCGCGACGCCTTCATCAGCTGGGAGGAAGACTTTGTCATCGACATCACCATCCGCTACTGGGAAAAAGCGCGCAAGGCCGGCCTGCTTGGCGCCAGCAGTGCCAGCGGTTTTGGCGACGACTTTGGCGATTTCTACCGCGCCGTCGAGTGGATGGGCATCCAGCGTCACCTCAAGGTGGCTGGCATCTTTGCCCGCCTGACCTTGCGCGACGGCAAGCCCAAATACCTGGCGGACTCGCCGCGCTTCATTCACTACATTCGTGCCACGGCGGCCCGCTACCGCGAGCTCAAGCCGCTGCTGCGTCTGGTCGACGAGATCGAAGGCATCGAGCAGCAAGACGGCTGGGTGATCGGCCGCGGCTGATCACCGTTACCTGAGACTGCTCGTACCACCTGTCAGCGCTTGAAACATTGTTATATAAGCGCTGGCAGCTACTGAATTGATAGTGATTGACTGACTATGCCCCGCTTTTACTGCCCTGTTGACCTGCGCGTTGGCGCTGAATTGGACCTGCCCGCCGAGGCGGCGCGCCATGTGCAGGTGTTTCGCATGCAGCCGGGCGATGGCATCAGTCTGTTCAACGGCATTGCTGGCGGCGCGCCTGCGGGCGAATACGCCGCCACCATCTTGCAGATGGGGCGCAGCCATGTGACGGTACGCGTCGACAGCCACAGCGCTACCGAGCGCGAAGCGGCTGTGGCCGTGCATCTGCTGGCCGGTATCACGGCGGGCGAGCGCATGGAATGGCTGGTGGAAAAAGCCACCGAACTGGGCGTGGCCAGCATCACGCCGCTGGAGGCGGAGCGCTCGGTCATGCGCCTCAAGGGCGAGCGCGCCACCAAGCGCCAAGAGCGCTGGCAAGCCATTGCCGCCAGCGCCTGCGAGCAATGCGGCCGCAACCAGGTGCCCGTCATCCATGCGCCCGTGGATTTGGCGCAGTGGATTAAAAGCGGCTCCCTGCCCGAAGCCCAGCGCCTGGTGCTCTCGCTTGCCGAAGGCACGCAGCCGCTGCCGCAGGCTTTGCAAGCGCGTGCGCCTGCGCAGCCGCTGGTCTTTCTCTCCGGCCCCGAAGGCGGCCTGAGCCCCGCCGAAGAAACCCTGGCCCGCGCCCATGGTTTTGCGCCCGTCACCTTGGGCGCCCGCGTCTTGCGCGCGGAAACCGCGCCGCTGGCAGCGCTTGGTTACCTGGCCATTCTTTAAGCATTTTTTAGCCTTTCCCTAAAAAGTTGGCACATGCCCGCTAGCCGGGCAGGCCGCGCTGCGCCTGTGCGGTGTTGGGCAGGGCGTTGCACCACTGTTACAACTTTTATTCCCATTGAGTGGGAATGAATTAAAGCGGTTGAATTCCGCCTAGGGTTTGCACTAATAGGTCTGTAAGAGAGGGATTTCACAATCCTGGCATTGAACTTGCTCTATCGATGCCATCACTGATCCCAATAAATGGGAATTTCGCATGAACGCCCCTGATGCCCTTGTAACTGCCAACCCGGAAAGCGATGCGCAAGCAGCCGCCGCCGATGTGTCGGCTGCCGAAATTTCGGCGGCCGACCGCGTGTTGCAGGTGCTGGCGGTGCTGGCTTGTGCGGGGCGTCCGCTGTCGGCGAGTGAGCTGATGCAAAGCACCGGCTTGCCGCGCAGCAGCCTGTACCGGCAGCTGGCCCGGCTCAAGCGCTTTGGTTTTGTGGCCGAAAGCGGCTCGCTGTATGCACCCGGCCCGCTGGGTTTGCAGCTGGCGCGTGGTTTTGACGATGGCTCGCATTTGGTGCATGTGGCGCGCCCCGTTCTGGTGCAACTGGCGCAGCAGACCCAAGAGAGTGCAGGCCTGCTGGTGGCCGCCAATGGCCAGGCCGTGTGCCTGGACATGGAGGAAAGCCCGCTGTCACTGCGCTGCTCTTTTGCCAAGGGCCGCAGCGTGCCGCTGAAGGTGGGCGCTTCTGCCAAATGTGTGCTGGCCTATTTGCCCGCGGTGCAGCGCGATGTGCTGCTGGCCCAGGCTTATGGCGCTGATGCCGCTGCACGCAGCATGGCGGCGGCCGAGCTGCAGGCGCTGCGCGAGCGCGGTTACATCACCACCGTGAGTGAGGTGGATGTGGGCGTGTGGGGTTGCAGCACGCCGGTGTTCGCCAGTGGCCGCCGTGCCGTGGCGGCGCTGACGCTGATGGCGCCTTACCAGCGCGCGCAACCGCAGGAAGCGCAGCTGGTGCAGGCCACGCTGGCAGCGGCGGCGCGCATTTCCCGTAGTTTGGCCGAGTGATGGTTTCGATTTTTTGTCTGTATTCAGTCTGTCTAGAAAGGACTTCCCCATGAACTTCCGTCGTACCGTATTGAAAGCTTCTCTGGTGGCCCTGGCCTGTGGCGCAGGTGCCGTGTATGCCCAAAGCAATGTGCTGCGCGTTGCCACCGACGCTACCTTCCCGCCCATGGAATTTGTTGAAAACGGCAAGAAGACCGGTTTTGACGTCGAGCTGGTCGAGGCCGTGGCGGCCAAGATGGGCAAGAAGGTGGAATGGGTCGATATCGACTTCAAGGGCCTGGTGCCCGGTCTGGTGGCCAAGCGCTACGACATGGCGGTCTCGGCCATCTACATCACCGACGAGCGCAAGAAGGTGGTGGATTTCACCCAGCCTTACTACGCCGGCGGCCTGGTGGCCATGGTCAAGGAAGGCAGCCCGATCGCCAAGCTGACCGATCTGGATGGCAAGAAGGTCTCGGTGCAAGTGGGTACCAAGTCGGTCGGCTACATGACCGAGCACTTCCCCAAGGTGCAGCGCGTCGAAGTCGAGAACAACCAGGAAATGTTCAACCTGGTGGACATCGGCCGCGCCGATGCTGCCGTGACCGGCAAGCCCGCCGCCTTCCAGTACATCCGCACCCGTGGCGGCATGAAGGTGCTGCCCGAGCAGATCACCACCGAGGAATACGGCATGGCCATCCGCAAGGACATGCCCGAGCTGACCGCTGCCGTGAACAAGGCGCTGGAGCAGCTCAAGGCCGATGGCGGCTACAAGGCCATCGTGGAAAAGTGGTTCCCCAGCAAGTGATGTGGTGATGTGCTCCACAGCGCGTGGCCTGTGCCGCGCGCTGTACTGACACGACAGGATAGATTATGGAATTGGATTTTTCGCCCGTCTGGGCAGGCTGGCCGGATCTGCTGCGCGGCGCAGCCGTCACGGTCGAGATCACCGCATGTGCGCTGATCCTGGGTTGCGTGATGGGTTTGCTGGTGGGCGTTGGCCGCCTCAACCCCAAGAACCGGCTGGTGTACGGCATTTGCACGGCCTATGTGGCGGTGATTCGCGGCACGCCGCTGCTGGTGCAGCTGTTCATTTTGTTCTTTGGCCTGCCGCAGTTCGGCATCATGCTGCCGGCGTTTGCCTGCGGCGTGCTGGGCTTGGGCATTTACTCGGGCGCTTATGTCTCTGAAGTGGTGCGTGGCGCTATCCAATCCATCGACAAGGGCCAAATGGAAGCGGCGCGCTCCATCGGCATGTCTTCCGGCCAGGCCATGATCTCGGTGATTCTGCCGCAGGCCGTGGTGCGCATGATTCCGCCGCTGGGCAATGAGTTCATCGCGCTGATCAAAAACTCCGCACTGGTGTCGCTGCTGACCATTCACGACGTGATGCACCAGGGCCAGAAGATCATCAGCGTCTCCTACCGCTCGCTGGAAGTGTATTTGGCGATTGCCGTGATTTATTTTGTGTTGACCGGCGTGACCACCTTGGCACTGCGCCACTTTGAAAAGCGCATGCGCGCTGGAGGCATGGTGCAATGACCGCCGCTACCCCATCCCAAGAATCCATGATCCGCATCCGTGGCCTGCGCAAGGCCTACGGCGACCATGTGGTGCTCAACGGCATCGATTTCGACGTGCAACCCCAGCAGGTGGTGGTCGTCATCGGCCCCAGCGGCTCGGGCAAGAGTACTTTCCTGCGCTGCTGCAATGGCCTGGAAGAGCCGCAAGGCGGCCGCATCGACATCTGCGGCCGCACCCTGGTCAACGAAGGCCAGATGATGGGCGACAAAGAGCTGAACGCGCTGCGCGAAGAAGTGGGCATGGTGTTCCAGTCGTTCAACCTGTTCCCGCACCTGTCGGTCATCGACAACGTCACGCTCGGCCCGCGCAAGCTGCACAACATGAGCCGCAAGGACGCCGACGCGCTGGCCCACGACCTGCTGAAAAAAGTGGGCCTGGGCCACAAGGCCGAAGCCATGCCCGCCAGCCTCTCGGGCGGCCAAAAGCAACGTGTGGCCATTGCCCGCGCGCTGGCCATGCGCCCCAAGGTCATGCTGTTTGACGAGCCCACTTCCGCGCTCGACCCCGAGCTGGTTGGCGAAGTGCTGCAAGTGATGAAGATGCTGGCCGCCGAAGGCATGACCATGATGGTGGTGACCCACGAAATGGGCTTTGCCAAGGAAGTGGCCGACGTGGTGGTGGTAATGGACGGCGGCGGCATCATCGAAGCCGGCGACCCGAACACCATCTTCAGCAACCCCAGCAAAGAGCGCACGCGCAACTTCTTGCAAGCGGTGCTGACCAAGCAATAAGCATAGAGCGCAGAGACTCCGATGAACATGCATTTTTTCAGCAGCGCCGCGCTGCCCGCCACGCCATGGAAAAACGGCGGCGGCACCACGCAAGAAGTTGTGTGCTGGCCGCAGGGCGCAGGCTTTGACAGCTTTGACTGGCGCATCTCCATTGCGCAAATTGCCAGCAACGGGCCTTTCTCGGCCTTCGCGGGCATTGACCGTGTCATCACCTTGCTCTCGGGCGCTGGCGTGCACTTGAGCAGCCAGGACGGCAGCGTTAACCACCAGCTGAACCAGGCCTTGCAGCCTTTCGCTTTCTCTGGCGATGTGGCGCTCGATTGCAGTCTGCTCGGCGGCCCTTCGCAAGACTTCAACGTGATGACGCGCCGTGGCCGCATCCGCGCCAACGTCAGCATCCACCGCGCTGGCGTGGTGCAGTTGCGCTCGCCGCACGGCTTGCTGCTGGCGCGCAGTGGCCGCTGGCAATTGGTTGGCCGCAGCGATGTGTTGCAAGCAGACGCTCAAGACGGCGTGTACTGGGCGGCCCAGCCCGGCCAGCATGTGGAAGCCGAAGCTTTGGACGATGGCGCCACGCTGATTGCCGTGGCCTTGCAGGAGGTGGCTGCTGGCGCTTGACGCGCCGCCACGCAGACGATGAACCCAAACAAGACTTTGTTTGCAGCCCATGCGCTGTTGCCCGGTGGCTGGGCACGCAATGTGCTGCTGCAGTGGAACGAGCAAGGCAGCCTGACTTCGGTGCAAGCCGATGCCCAGCCCGCTGCCGGCGTGCCGCATGCCAACGGCCCGCTGCTGCCCGGCGTGCCCAACCTGCACTCGCATGCTTTCCAGCGCGGCTTTGCCGGCCTGTCCGAGTTTCGTGGCCAGGCGCAAGACAGCTTTTGGAGCTGGCGCACGCTGATGTACCGCTTTGCCGCCAAACTCGGCCCGCAGCACCTGGAGGCCATCGCCACCTGGCTGTATGTGGAAATGCTGGAGGCGGGCTACACCAGCGTGTGCGAGTTCCACTACCTGCACCACCAGCCCGACGGCCAGCCCTACACGCCCGACAGCGAGCTGAGCCTGGCGCTGCTGCGTGCCGCCAAGAACGCCGGCATCGGCATCACCTTGCTGCCCGTGCTCTACCAGAACAGCGGCTTTGGCGCCCAAGCGCCCAACGATGGCCAAAAGCGCTTTATCCGCAGCACCGACAACATGCTGCGCCTGCTGGAGGCACTGGCCCCGGCTTGCGCTGCCCAAGGCGCTGCGCTGGGCCTGGCGCCGCACTCGCTGCGCGCTGTGGCGCCCGAAGCCTTGAAGGAAGCGGTGCAAGGCTTGCACGCGCTCAATGCTGCCGCGCCCGTGCACATCCACATTGCCGAGCAAATGGCCGAGGTCAACGCCTGCCTGCAGTGGAGCGGCCAGCGCCCGGTGGCCTGGTTGCTGGACCACATGCCGGTCGACGCGCGCTGGTGCCTGGTGCATGCCACGCACATGGACGATGAGGAATACGCAGGCGCTGCCGCCTCGCAAGCCGTGGCCGGCCTGTGCCCGTTGACCGAAGCCAATCTGGGCGACGGCATTTTCGATCTGCCGCGCTGGGAAGCCGGTGGTGGCCGCTGGGGTGTGGGCTCGGACAGCCACATCGGCGTCAACGCCGCCGAAGAGCTGATGGTGCTGGAATACAGCCAGCGCCTGCAGCGCCAGCAGCGCAACGTCTCCGCCAGCGCGCAACAACCGCATGTGGCCAGCCATATGCTGTTGTCTGCCGTGCAAGGCGGCGCACAAGCTGCGGGCCGCAACATTGCCGGTTTGGCCGCCGGCCAGCAGGCGGATTTTGTGGTGCTGGATGGCGGGCACTTTGCCCTGGCCGGCCTGGCCGCGCCCGAGCAACTGGACGCCCATGTCTTTGCCAGCAGCCGCAGCAATGCGGTGGCCCAGGTCTGGGTCGCCGGCCAGTGCCAGGTGGCCGAAGGCCGCCACGCGCTGCACCAAAGCGCGCAGCAAGGCTTTGTCGCCGCGCGCGCCGAACTACTCCAGGAGAACTGAGCATGCATTTTGAAACCGACCGTCCGGCCTTTGAATTCCGCCAAGGCACAGCGCCGCTGCTGATCTCTTTCCCGCACGTGGGCACCTATGTGCCGCCCGCGCTGGCCGAGCGCTTCACGCCTGAGGCGCGCGAGGTGCACGACACCGACTGGCACCTGCCCATTCTTTACGCTTTCGCGCAAGAAATCGGCGCCTCCACCCTGGTGGCCACGCACTCGCGCTTTGTGGTCGACATGAACCGCCCGCCCGATGGCGCCAGCCTCTACCCCGGCCAAAGCGTCACCGGCCTGTGCCCGACCGACACCTTTGCCGACACGCCGATCTACCGCAGCCCCGAGCTGGCGCCTGACGACGCCGAAATCGCCCAGCGCCGCGACATCGTCTGGAAGCCTTACCACGAGCAACTGGCCGCTGAGCTGGCGCGCATCAAAGCGCAGCATGGCGTGGCCGGCCTGTGGGATGCGCACTCGATCCAATCCGTGCTGCCGCGCTTTTTCGAAGGCAAGCTGCCCGACCTGAACCTGGGCACCAACAAGGGCGCGAGCTGCGGCGCAGGTCTGGGCGAAGCCCTGCTGGCCGAAGCCCAGAAAAGCGCTGCAGACGGCTTTACCGCCGTGCTCAACGGCCGCTTCCAGGGCGGCTACATCACGCGCCACTACGGCCAGCCCGAGCAAAACGTGCACGCCATCCAGCTGGAGATGACGCAAAGCAGCTACATGCAAGAGCACATGCCTTTCGACTACCTGCCCGAAGTGGCCGCCAAGATCCAGCCGCACGTGCGCCGCATGGTCGAGACGCTGCTGCAGTACGTGCAAAAGCAGGCGCGCTGATCGCACTGGTCTTGAAAAAGGGCTGCTGGCGCTTGTAAATCAAGCGCCAGCAGCTTTGTTTTTTATAGCGCAACGCTGCACCTGCACGACAGGTTTTGCCCGCTGCGGACAAGCTATGCCGCACATTCCGCCCGACAATAGCGGGCTATGAACACCTCTTGCCACGACAACGCAGCGGCTGCGCCCAGCGCCGCTTTCTGGACCGATCTTGAACAAGCCCTGGGCGCGCAAGGCTTTGTGCGCGGCGACATCCCCGAGAAGTACTGGACCGACTGGAGCGGCATGCCGCCCGTGCAGCCGCTGGCGCTGGTGCGCCCGCGCAGCACCGACGAGGTCAGCGCCTTGCTGCGCGTCTGCCACGCGCACCGCATTCCCGTGGTGCCGCAAGGCGGTTTGACGGGTTTGGCTGGCGCGGCTGTGCCCGTGCAAGGCTGCGTGGCACTGTCGATGGAGCGCATGAACGCGATTGAAGAGGTAAATGCCCGCACCGGTTTGATGACGGTGCAAGCCGGCGTCACCTTGCAAACCGTGCAAGAAGCGGCGGTGGCCGCTGGCCGCGTGTTTGGTGTCGACCTGGGCGCGCGCGGCAGCTGCCAGATTGGCGGCAATGTCTCCACCAATGCGGGTGGCAACGGCGTGCTGCAAAACGGCATGATGCGCGAGCAGGTGCTGGGCCTGGAAGTGGTACTGGCCGATGGCACGGTGCTGCCCATGCTGCGCCCCATGCTCAAGAACAACACGGGCTACGACCTGAAGCAATTCTTCATTGGCGCGGAAGGCACCTTGGGCGTCATCACCCGCGTACTGCTGCGCCTGCGCCCCGCCCCCCAAGCCAAGGCCACTTGCCTGGTGGCAATGCCTGATTTTGACAACGCCCTGGCCGTGCTGGCACGCATGCAAAGCCGCTTTGGCAACAGCGTGGCCGCGTTCGAGCTGATGTGGAACGACTTTGTGCAAACCTCGATGCAGTGGCAAAAACTGCAGCCGGCTTTTGCCGAGCAGCACCCGCTGCTGGCGCTGATCGATGTGGATGGCAAAGACGAAGCCGAGCTGCGTGAAGCCGTGGAAGCCGCGCTGGGCGAGGCCATGGAAGTGGGCGAGGTGGTGGATGCGGTGATCGCCCAATCGAGCGAACAGGCCAAGAGCCTGTGGAAGCTGCGCGAAGCCCCGGCCGAGATGACGGCCCACATGCACCCGCCGGTGAACTTTGATGTGAGCCTGCCGCAAGTCGACATTGGCCGCTTTGCCGCTGCTTGCCGCGCTGCTTTTGATGCGCGCTGGCCCGGCCACCACAGCCTGTTTTTCGGCCATGTGGGCGACGGCAACTTGCACGTCACCACCGACAGCAAAACCATCAACGGAGAAGACGAGCAGCTCGAAGCCGTGCTCTACGGCCTGGTGCAGCAGTTCCATGGCAGCGTCTCGGCCGAGCACGGCATCGGCCTGCACAAAAAGCCGTACCTGCCTTTCAGCCGCACGCCGCAAGAGTTGGCAGCGATGCGCGCCATCAAGGCCGCGCTGGACCCGCTGAACCTGATGAACCCTGGCAAGGTTTTCTGATGCCGCGTGGCGCCTAGGCGCTGCGCGCCTGGCCTTGCGCGGCCAGCAACTTGCGGTCCCACAGCACCACGGCCAGGCAGAGCAGGCCGAGCGCGGCGCCCGTCAGGCTGGTGCCGCCCCAGCCATGGTGCAGCCAGGCCCAGGAGCCGAGCGCCGAGCCAATGGCAGCGCCCAGAAAATACGTGGTCATGTACACCGCGTTGATGCGCGAACGCGCCTGCGGTGCCAGCGCGTAGACCACGTTCTGGTTGCTGATGTGCAGCGCTTGCAGTGCGGCATCCACCACCAGCAGGCCCAGCACAAACCACCAGATGTTGCTGCCGCCCAGCCACAGGCAAAGCCAGCCCAGCAGCATGAGCGCGGCACCGGCCAGGGTTGTGGACTGCTCCAGCCCTTTGTCGGCCAGGCGCCCGGCGACATTGGCCATCAGCGCACCGGCAATGCCGGCGATGCCGATCAGGCCGATCACCACATCCGAATAGCCAAAACCCGGCCCGGCCAACAGCAGCGCCATGCTGGAGAACAGCACGCTTACCGTGGCAAAGCCGGTGCCGCCAATCAGGGCGCGGCTGCGCAGGCGTGGGTACTGGCGCAGCAGCTGGGCGAGCGATTGCATGATCTCGCCATAGCCCACGTGCGCTGCGGGCGGCGCTTTGGGCAGGGCGCGGGCCAGCAGCAAGGCCATCAGCGCCGTGCAGATCGCACCCACCCAGTACACCGTGCTCCAGCCGCCCAGACCCGACAGAATGCCGGCCACGCTGCGCGAAGCCAGAATGCCGACCAGCAAGCCGCTCATCACCAAACCGACAGCACGCCCACTGGTGCCGGGCGCGGCAAAAGTGGCGGCCATCGGCACCAGCACCTGGGCGGCGACCGAGAACACGCCGGCCATCAAGGTGCCTGCGGCCAGCAAGCCAAAGCTGTTGGCCGTGCCGCTCAGGCCCGACAGCAACATGCCGCAGGCGGCCAGCAGCATCAGGACAACAACCAGGCGGCGGCGCTCCAGCATGTCGCCCAGCGGCACCAACAGCAGCAGTCCCAGCCCGTACGACACCTGGGCCATGGTGACGGTGCTGGCCGCCTGGGCATCGCTGATGCGCAAATGCTGCGCCATCGAATGCAGCAGCGGCTGGTTGAAGTAGTTGGCCCCGGCGCACAGGCCGCAAGCCACGGCCATGAGCACCAGGGTGGAGGTGGACAGGGCGGTGGGGCGGGGGGAAGTCGTCATGAGAAATCTGGCAGGCAAAAAAGGCGGGCAGCGCGCTTGGCCCATGTGCGGAAAGCGGCTGCCAGTCTCTGAGCATAGCGATTGGTCGCACAAAGCGCTTGCAATGCCGCTGCAGGCCCGTTGCCCGGTGCGGCTTTGCGCAGCCTGTGGCACTGGCACAGAACCTGCTACGTTTTGAAACAAAACAAGTTCTACAACGGCGAAGCAAGGGGATTGCATGCAAATGGTGCAGATGTCGGCCATCGACAAGGCGGATACAGCATGGCTGCTGGTGTCTACGGTTCTGGTGTTGTTGATGACGCTGCCCGGCGTGGCCTTGTTCTATGCCGGGCTGGTGCGCCGCAAGAACGTGGTCAACACGCTTGCGTCGGTGTTTGCCGTGGCTTGCGTGGTGACGCTCACCTGGTTTGCCTTGGGCTATTCGCTGGCCTTCAGCCAGGGCTCCAGCTGGCTGGGCGGCCTGGCGCGCGCCGGTTTTGCGGCCATGCGTCTGGATGGTGCAGCGGGCACCGTTTCGGTGAGCCACTTGGCGCCGCATGTGCCCGAGGCGGTGTATGCGCTGTTCCAGATGGCGTTTGCAGTGATCACCACTTGTTTGATTGTGGGCGCGGTGGTGGAGCGCATGCGCTTTGCCGCGCTGCTGCTGTTTGCGGCCCTGTGGAGCGTGCTGGTGTACGCACCGGTCGCGCACTGGGTGTGGGAGGCCGATGGCTGGCTCAACAAGCTGGGCGCGCTGGACTTTGCCGGTGGCGCGGTGGTGCACGTCAACGCTGGCGTGGCTGCCTTGGTGTGCGCGGCCATGCTGGGGCGGCGCCAAGGTTATGGCCGCCAGGCTTTTGAGCCGCACAGCCTGGGCTGGACGGCCATTGGCACCGCCTTGCTGCTGATTGGCTGGTTTGGCTTCAACGCCGGCTCGGCCTTGGCGGCCGACGGCCGCGCCGCGCTCGCCATGCTGGTGACCATGGTGGCCGCTGCGGCGGCAGGCTTGTCATGGATGTTCGTGGAATGGCTGGTGCGCGGCGCGCCTACGTTGCTGGGTGTGTTGTCGGGCGTGATTGGTGGCCTGGTGGCCATTACGCCGGCCGCCGGTTTTGTGCAGGTGAGCGGCGCCGTGGCGATTGGCCTGATCGCTGGTGTGGCTTGCTTTTGGGGCGCTACCTGGCTCAAACGCCAGTTGGGTGTGGACGATTCGCTCGACGTCTTTGGTGTGCACGGCGTGGGCGGCATTGTCGGTTCGGTGCTGACGGCCTTGTTCGCCGAGCGCAGCATCAGCGGGCAAGACACCACGGTGATCAACCAGCTGATCGCGGTAGTGGCTGTCATGGTGTACAGCGGCGCGATGACGGCGCTGCTGCTGGCGCTGATCCGCCTGCTGCTGCCGCTGCGGGTCGATGCCCAGCAGGAGGTCGACGGGCTCGATGTCAGCTTTCATCTGGAGCGGCAGAACTGAGCCTGCCGCCCCTTCCCCGGCGCTGCGTGCCCGGCTGCCGCAGCGTTCATCAGGTTCTGCCACCGAGGAGCTTGTATGTACGACAGTGAGCGTTTGGCCCTGGCCGCGCATTTGCATGTGGCGCTGCGGCGCAAGACCGGCCGCGTGACCGATACCGAATGGATGGCCAGCGACACCGGCTACGCCCAGGCCATGGTGGATTACGCATTGCAGCACGCCAAAGAGAACGACGACGCTGAGCTGGCGCGCCTGGCCGAGCGCTTTGGCGCCGGGCTCAAAGCCGCCAGCCCGGCTGCGGCAGTGGTGACCGAGCCCGCGCCGCGCCCGGTGAGCCTGGTGCAATCGGCCCGGCGCTATGTGGGCGGGCTGCGCTAGCGGGCTGTAGCAAGCGGCTGCGCCATGTCGTGCGAGGGACAGCGCCTTGCCAAGCGGCGGGCGTGGCACGAGCGCAGTGGAATCTGTCGGATTGAACGCACTGGCCTGTTTGAATGCGGTTGCGCTGTAGCTTTTGCGCTCCAGTATCGATAGCAAAAAGCATAAGGCTGCTTGCGCATCTGCTCTCGCGCGGGCCAGGGCGCAGCGAGCGGCTGCTGTCACAATCGGCCGCATGAATCCTTCTATCGCCTGGCTGGCGCTGTGCCAAGGCCTGTTTCTGACCAATAACGTGGTGTTCATTGCCATCAACGGCCTGGTGGGCCTGCACCTGGCGCCTGCGCCGTGGATGGCCACCTTGCCGGTGATGGGTTATGTGGTGGGCGGCGCGCTCTCCACCCCGCTGGTAGCGCGCAGCCAGCGGCGTCTGGGGCGGCAAGGCTCGTTCCAGCTGGGCTTGCTGGTGGCGCTGGTGTCGGCAGCCATGTGCGCGGCAGCCGCGTACTGGCAGCAGTTTGCGCTGCTCTGCCTGTCCACCCTGGTGGCTGGCTACTACAGCGCCAACGGCCAGCTCTACCGTTTTGCTGCCGCCGAACTGGTGCCAGCGCCGCAGCGCGAAAAGGCCATTTCGCTGGTACTGGCCGGCGGCCTGATCGGCGCCGTGCTGGGCCCGGGCCTGGCCAGTGCCACGCGCACCATGTTTGCCACACCGTTTCTGGGCGCGTATCTGGCGCTGATGGTGGTGGCGCTGTTGTCGATGGCGCTGATGCGGCTGGTGCGCTTTGCACCGCAAGCAGCCAGTGCGGGCGGCGCCAGCTTGCCGCAGCGCTCGGTGGGCGAGCTGCTCAAGCAACCCGGCTTTGCCGTAGCCACTTTCTGCGCGGCCAGCAGCTACGGCATCATGAACTTGCTGATGGCGGCCACGCCACTGGCCATGGATGTGTGCGGCTTCGATTTCAGCGCCGCTGCCGGCGTTTTGCAGTGGCACGTGGTGGGCATGTTTGCGCCGGGCTTTGTGACGGGCCATTTGATCAAGCGCTTTGGCGTGCTGCAGGTCATGTTTGTGGGCGTGTTGCTCAACGCCCTGTGCGTGGCCATTGCGCTCTCGGGCCAGACGGTGATGCACTTCACCTTGTCGCTGGCGCTGCTGGGCGTGGGCTGGAACTTTTTGTTTACCGGCAGCACCTCGCTGGCTGTGCAGAACTACCGCCCGGAAGAGAAAGACCGCGCCCAGGCTTGCATCAACTTCTGCGTTTTCGCCACCATGGCGGTGACCTCGTTCGCCTCGGGCGCGCTAGTCACCAGCAAGGGCTGGGAGATGCTCAACATGGGCTCCATCGTGCCCCTGGGGCTGACCGCAGCAGCCCTGGTGTGGTTGGGGTTGCGCCGGCCGGTGGCGCGCTGAAAAGGCTGAAAATACCAGTCTCAGCGTTAGCAAGCAGCTATCGAAACGATAGTTGTTTGAAACAGAATCGGATCATTTGTTCCGAATTATTTTGATAAATAACAAATGATCCGTATACTATGCGCCATGGCAGCTGGCGCAGGGCCGGCCACCGCATCGCAAAGGAGTGCTCGAGCATGAGCCACGTCATCCATCGTTCTTTGGCCAAGGTTCCTCTGGTCGCCGTCGGCGGCAAAGGGGTGGAGTTGTTCGACAAGGCGGGCAAGGCCTATATCGACGCCAGCGGCGGTGCGGCAGTCTCCTGCCTGGGCCATGCCCAACCCGATGTGATGGCGGCCATGCACCGCCAGATTGACCAACTCGCCTACGCCCACACCAGCTTTTTCACCACCGATGTGCAAGAAGAGCTGGCTGACCACTTGGTGGCCCACGCGCCCGCTGGCATGAGCGATGTGTATTTTGTCTCGGGCGGCTCGGAAGCGGTGGAAGCTGCGCTGAAAATGGCGCGCCAGTATTTTGTGGAAATCGGCCAGCCTGAGCGCACGCATTTTGTAGCGCGCCGCCAAAGCTACCACGGCAACACCCTGGGCGCGCTGGCGGTGGGCGGCAACGAATGGCGTCGCAAGCAGTTTGCCCCGATCCTGATGGACGTGGGCCGCGTGGCCCCTGCTTACGAATACCGCGACCGCCAGGCCGGCGAAAGCTCCGAAGCCTATGTGGCCCGTTTGCTGGCCGAGGTGGATGCCAAGTTCCAAGAATTGGGCCCCGACAAGGTCGTCGCCTTTGTGGCCGAGCCCGTGGTGGGCGCCACCTTGGGCGCCGTGGCGGCACCAGCCGGTTACTGGAAAGGCCTGCGCGCGCTGTGCGACCGCTATGGCATCTTGCTGATCGCTGACGAGGTGATGTGCGGCATGGGCCGCACCGGCAGCCTGCACGCGGTAGAGCAAGAAGGCATCAGCCCCGACCTGATGACCATCGCCAAAGGCCTGGGCGGCGGCTACCAGCCGATTGGCGCGGTACTGGCGCAAGACAAGATTGTGGAAGCCATGCGCAAGGGCAGTGGCCTGTTCCAACACGGCCACACTTACATTGGCCACCCCATGGCCGCTGCGGCTGCGCTGGCGGTGCAAAAAGTGATCCAACGCGACAACTTGATGCCTCAAGTGCTGGCGCGTGGCGCTTACCTGCAAAAGCAATTGCATGCCCGTTTCGACAGCAACCCGCATGTTGGCGACATCCGTGGCCGCGGCCTGTTCTGGGGCGTGGAGCTGGTGCAAGACAAGGCCAGCAAGGCGCCCTTTGACCCGGCTCTCAAGCTGCACGCGCAGATCAAGGCGCAAGCCATGCAAAACGGCGTGCTGTGCTACCCCATGGGCGGCACGATCGACGGCCGCAATGGCGACCATATCTTGCTGGCACCGCCCTTCATCATCAGCGAGGCTGAGCTGGACCAGGTGGTTGAGCGCCTGGGCGATGCGGTGGACAGCGTGCTGGCCAAGAACGGCGCAGCGGTTGCGGCTTAAATTCTTAAAAATGGCTTGGTGTGGTTGAGGTATTCAGAACATCAAGCTGGTCTTCGCTTCGTCGCTGCGCTGGCGCTGCCCGAATTTCTTCCAAAGTTAAAAAAAGACCCAAGTGATGACATCTCCTGACGACCGCATGCCTCCTCTGCCTCAGGCTGAGTGGAACGAAGAACAACGCCGCTATGCGCAACCCATCATCGACGGCCCGCGTGGCGCTTTGATCTCGCCTTTTGTGCCGCTGCTGCGCAGCCCCGAGCTGATGGACCACACCCAGCGCCTGGGCGAATACCTGCGCTACCGCAGCGCTATCGGCGTGCGCCTGACGGAGCTGGCCATTCTGGTAACTGCGCGTCAATGGACGCAGCAAGTGGAATGGGCCATTCATGCGCCCATCGCGCTGCGCGAAGGCGTGGCTCAAGCCACCATCGATGCGGTGGCCGCCGGCCAGCGCCTCACATCCATGCCTGAAGACGAAGCTGTGGTGTATGACTTCTGCGTTGAGTTGCACCAGCAGCGCCAGGTAAGCGACGCCACCTGGGCCAAAGCGCAGCAGTTGTTTGGCGACAAGGGCGTGATGGACCTGATCGGTATCAACGGCTACTACAGCCTGTTGTCGATGGTGATGAATGCGGCCCGCACGACTGTGCCAGCTTCCACGCAAGCGCCACTGCCCGCGCTGTAAATCGCAGCACCAGCACCCGAAAAAGCGCATCGCCGACAATCCGGCGATGCGCTTTTCTTCTTTGTCCCCGGAACCCGAATGGCAGATCCGCCCGCTGACGCTGGCCGATCTCGATGGCCTGATGCAGGTGCAAGAGGCCTGCTACGGCGCGCAATACATGGAAAGCGCCGATGTCTACCGTGCCCGCATTGCCTGCGCTGCGCAATGCTCGTTGGTGGCGGTGCAAGCGGGATCGGTGCTGGCCTATCTGGCCGCTTACCGCTCCAGCCTGGGCTGCATCACGCCCTTGCACGGCTTGTTTGAGGGCGCTGCAGCGCCAGACACGCTGTATTTGCACGACATGGCCGTCAACCCCGCCTGCGCCGGCCAGGGCTTGGCATCGGCGCTTTTGCAAACCTTGTGGCGCGATGCGCAGCGCTGGACGCCGCGCTATTCAGCCCTGGTTTCCGTACAAGGCTCGCAAGAGTATTGGCAACGCAAAGGCTACGCGCTGCATGCCGCACTGTCGCCCGAGAACGCGGCCGCCTTGCGCGGCTATGGGGACGATGCGGTGTATATGGTGCAGCCGTATTTGGCTTAGTTTTTCGTCCGTGCTGGCGGTCTTTTGCATCCGCCAAGTTGGAATGCACTGCTCTGAGTCTTGCATGTTGATGCAAAAAAAGCGACAATTGACGCCTTAAATGAATCAATATCTCGCTGCTGTGCTGTTGCCGGAATACCGGCGCCAAGTGTTGGGTTTGCTGTTGCTGCACCCCGATGAGCAGCTGCATGGGCGTGAGATTGCCAGACGCACCGGCTTGCCTGCGGGCACCATCACGAGAGAATTGGGCAAGCTGGTGGCGGCTGGTCTGCTGCAGCGAGAAAAGCGCGGCAACCAGCAGCTGTACCGGGCAGACAAAAGCTGCCCCGTGTTTACAGAGCTGGCCAGCATTTTGCGCAAAACTTCGGGCGTGGCCGATGTGCTGGCAACCGCGCTGGAGCCTGTGGCGGAGCAAATCGACCTGGCTTTTATCTACGGCTCGGTTGCGCGGGGGCAAGAGACAGCCGGCAGCGACATTGACCTGATGCTGGTGGGCAGCATAGGCTTTGACGAGGCGGTGTGCTTGCTGTGGCCTTTGCAGGCAGAGCTCGGCAGAGAAATCAATCCACAGTTGTTGAGCCGCCAGGAGTTCGCTGCGCGTGCACAAGAGCCGTTCATGCGCGACGTGCTGTCCAAACCCAAGATCTTTGTGATGGGGACTGAGGATGAGCTTGCAGAATTTGCTGGGGGTCAGCCTTGAGACCGTCGAGCCCGGCGCGCAACAAGTCGCGCTGTTGCTGGCTGCAGCGGACCGCAATATCGCAGATGCACAGATTGCGGGCCTGAGTGAAGAAAACCAGTTTGACGCCGCCTACAAAGCCATCATGCAACTGGCCATGCTGAGCCTTCTGGCCAATGGTTATCGGACCTTGACCAGCAAGCCCGGCCATCACCAAACCGCGATTCAAACCCTGGCGCTGACGGTGCAGTGGCCTGCCGAGAAAATTTGGCCTCTCGATGCTTTGCGCAAGCAGCGCCATTTGACGGACTATTCCGGTGAGCCGGTCTCCAAAGCAACCGTAGAAAGCTGCTTGAGCAATGCCAAGGCTTTACGGGCTCATGTGCATGGCTGGTTGCAGGCCCATCGCGCGGATTGGCTGTCTTGAGCGTTGGCCAGTGAGCACGCCGTTAGTCAATGCACATTGGGTAATCGATCCACCAAGCGCCGATGACATTGCACGAAAAAGGCCGGTGACAAACCGGCCTTTGCACAGCTTGAGGCGGTAGTGCTTACTGCTTGATCGTGCCGTCCACAGCGTTCACGCGCACTTCGACTTGTTTGTTGTTGGCGTCGATGATCTTCACGTCGTAGGTGAGCACGCCCAGGTGGTCGTCCAGATCCACTTCTACGGCGCGGCCCGAGGTGTGCTTGAGGGCGGTGGCGATGGCGTCGTTGATGCCCACCTTGGCGGCGGCCAGGCGGTCCAGGTACTTTTTGTTGGCTGCGCCCTCGGTCTTGTTCTCTACCACCTGCGCGGCATCGGTGCCGCTGAACTTGAGCTTTTGCTCCTGGTTCTGGGCGTTCACGCCCTTGAACTCGAACACGGGTTGCTTTTTCTTCAGGTCAATCTCGGCCTCCAGCACCTTCAGGCCGTGCTGGCTTTGGGCGGCGCTGATGGCCTGGCTCAAATCCATTTTGGCGGCTTGCGTAGCGGCCAGCTTGTCGGCGGTGCTGGCAAAAGCGGCCAGGCTGCCCAGACCCAGGGCGATAGCGATGCTGGTGTTGCGAATGCGGTGTTGCATGACAATTCCTTTCATGGATGCTAAGTCAGCGCGTAAAGCGCGCAAGGCCTGGGCGCGTCTGGTTCTTGCTGTGCCGCGCCGGCCAAAAGCCCAGTTTCGGCCGCAGTAGCGACTGCCCACGTAGGCGTAGGCCCACTATCCCCGTACGGCAAAGTGCGGAAGGCCGCGCAGCCTTGCTGGCACGCCGCTAAAATGCCGGCTTTGTCGCTCTTTTTCCCCTCCACTCCCATGGTCAACACACAGAATATGGCGAATGCGATCCGCGCACTCGCAATGGATGCCGTTCAACAAGCCAACTCCGGTCACCCCGGCGCCCCGATGGGCATGGCAGACATGGCTGTGGCGCTGTGGAGCAAGCACCTCAAGCACAACCCCAGCAACCCCAACTGGATCAACCGCGACCGTTTCATTCTCTCGAACGGCCACGGCTCGATGCTGATTTACGCACTGCTGCACCTGAGCGGTTACGACCTGCCGATGTCGGAGCTGAAGAACTTCCGCCAGCTGCACAGCAAGACCCCTGGCCACCCCGAAGTGGGCGTGACCCCCGGCGTGGAAACCACCACCGGCCCGCTGGGCCAGGGCATCACCAATGCCGTGGGCTTTGCGCTGGCTGAAAAGCTGCTGGCTGCCGAGTTCAACCGCCCCGGCCATGACGTGGTGGACCACTTCACCTATGTTTTCCTGGGCGATGGTTGCCTGATGGAAGGCATCAGCCACGAAGCCTGCGCTCTGGCCGGCGCCTGGAAGCTGGGCAAGCTGATTGCTCTGTACGACGACAACGGCATCTCCATCGACGGCAAGGTGCAGCCCTGGTTTGTGGACAACTCGGCCGAGCGCTTCAAGGCCTACGGCTGGGATGTGATTGGCCCTATTGACGGCCATGACGCCAAGGCCGTTAGTGACGCTATCGCCAAGGCCAAGAAGGTCGGCGACAAGCCTTCGTTCATCATCTGCAAGACCCATATTGGCAAGGGCAGCCCCAACCGCCAAGACACCAGCAAGGCCCACGGCGAGCCTCTGGGCGCTGAAGAAATTGCACTGACCCGCGCAGCGCTGGGCTGGGACTACGGCCCGTTCGAGATCCCTGGCGACGTGTACACCGCCTGGGACCACAAGGAGCTGGGCGCCAAGGCCGAAAAGACCTGGGACGCACAGTTTGCCGAATACGCCAAGGCTTTCCCCGCGCTGGCTTCCGAGCTGCAACGCCGCATGGCCGGCGATCTGCCCAAGAACTTTGCCCAAGTGGCCGTGGAAACCGTGGCCAACGCGCACGCCAAGGGCGAGACCGTGGCCAGCCGCAAGGCCAGCCAGCTGGCGCTGGAAGCCTTCACTGCGGCTCTGCCTGAGCTGCTGGGCGGCTCGGCCGACCTGACCGGCTCCAACCTCACCAACACCAAGTCGACCCCCGCCTTCCGCGTGGACGACAAGGGCGACGTGGTCAAGACCGAAGACGGCCAGATCGGCCGCCACATCAACTACGGTGTGCGCGAGTTCGGCATGGCTGCCATCATGAACGGCGTGGCGCTGCACGGCGGCTACATCCCTTACGGCGGCACCTTCCTGACCTTCAGCGACTACAGCCGCAACGCCATCCGCATGGAAGCGCTGATGAAGCTGCGCGTGGTGCACGTGTTCACGCACGACTCCATCGGTCTGGGTGAAGACGGCCCGACGCACCAGTCGATCGAGCACGCCGCCAGCCTGCGCATGATCCCCAACGTCGACGTGTGGCGCCCTGCCGATACGACCGAAACCGCTGTGGCCTGGAGCGTGGCACTGACCAACCGCAACAAGCCTACGGCCATGCTGCTGTCGCGCCAGAACCTGCCTTACGCACCGAAGAACGGCGAAGCTATCGGCAACATCAGCCGCGGCGCCTACGTGCTGTCCGAGCCTTCGGACATCGGTCTGAAGAAAAAGGCCCAGGCCGTGATCATCGCTACCGGCTCCGAAGTGCAGCTGGCCCTGAAGGCACAACGCCTGCTGGCCGAGCGCAAGATCGCCGTGCGCGTGGTCTCCATGCCCAGCACCACGACCTTCGACAAGGAAGACGCCAAGTACAAGACCAGCGTGCTGCCCGCCGGCCTGCCCCGCGTGGCGGTCGAAATGGGTGTGACCGATTTCTGGTGGAAGTACGGTTGCGCCGCTGTGGTGGGCATCGACACCTTCGGTGAGTCGGCACCCGCTGGTGTGTTGTTCGAGCACTTCGGTTTCACCGCCGAAAACGTGGCCAACACCGTGCAAGTGGCTCTGCAGAAACGCTAAGTTTCACTTTCGGACTTTCCATTGTCATAGGTTCTGGCTATATTGGCCAAGCCTATAACAAGCACCTCCTGAGGGGAGGAGAAGGAAAGTCCTATGAATTTCATCCTCGGCTATGCGCGATACCTGCTGCTTGCAGGTATCGCGCTTTTGGGTTTTGGTGGCTATCTGCTCTACCAATCGGCCACGGGTGGCGGCATTCCGCAAGAGTCGGCGCTGACCAAGGTCAGTGGCGATATGGTGCAGGCCACCTTGGTGACGGTGACGAAAAAACGCCGCCGCGGTGGCGAATCCAAGTCGCACTATTACGAGCTCGACATCAAGCCCAAAACCGGTGAAGCGCTCAAGGTGCGCCTGACCAGCCTGGTGCCCGAATCGGCCGTGCAAGCCATGGCCAATGCCGACGTGGTGGAGATTGAGTACGACGCCACCAGCTCCAACAAGGACACCTACGAGGTCAAGGGCGATGGCAAGGAAATCCTGTCCTACGCCCAGATGGCCAAGTACATGCAAGACGATGCCGACCGCAGCAGCGCTGAAGCTCCGATGATGATGGGCGGCGGCGTGCTGCTGGCCATCATTGGCGGCTTGGGCATGTGGTGGCGCCGCCAGCGCATCCAGGCGCAAGAAGCCGCCATGGCTTGAACCTGAACCCGCTACAACCCGCACGGCCCCGTATCTCGGGGCCTTTTTCATGCCAATCGCTGGGCAATGTCGGCCAGCTTGTCGCCGGCGGCTCAGCGGGCAGGGCGTTGGCCTGCGGTGGCAATGGCCCACAAAAGCGCCGTCCTCCGGCGCGCCTCTACAATATGCCGCGTGATTGACGCGCCACGGCAGCTACACAGGGCCGGGACGCTTGTGCTTTGTCGCTCCGACGGTTTGCAGGGCAGCGAATACCGTGGCCTGCGCTGCAACCGGATGGGCATCCAGAATTTCTATTTACTTGGAGAAAACCATGGCAATCAAGGTAGGCATCAACGGCTTTGGCCGTATCGGCCGCAACGTGCTGCGCTCGGCAGTGCAGAACTTTTCCGACATCGAGATCGTTGCCATCAACGACCTGCTGGAGCCTGATTACCTGGCTTACATGCTGCAGTACGACAGCGTGCACGGCCGCTTCCAGGGCACCGTGGCCGTGGAAGGCAACACCCTGATCGTCAACGGCAAGAAGATCCGCCTGACGCAAGAGCGCGACCCCGCCAACCTGAAGTGGAACGAAGTGGGCGCCGATGTGGTGATCGAGTCGACCGGCCTGTTCCTGACCAAGGAAACCGCACAAAAGCACATCGACGCTGGCGCCAAGAAGGTGATCCTGTCGGCTCCCTCCAAGGACGACACCCCCATGTTCGTTTACGGCGTGAACGACAAGACCTACGCTGGCCAAGCCATCATCTCCAACGCTTCGTGCACCACTAACTGCCTGGCTCCCGTGGCCAAGGTGCTGAACGACAAGTGGGGCATCAAGCGCGGCCTGATGACCACCGTGCACGCAGCCACTGCTACGCAAAAGACCGTGGACGGCCCTTCGAACAAGGACTGGCGCGGCGGCCGTGGCATTCTGGAAAACATCATCCCTTCGAGCACTGGCGCTGCCAAGGCCGTGGGCGTGGTGATTCCTGAGCTGAACAAGAAGCTGACCGGCATGTCCTTCCGCGTGCCTACCTCGGACGTGTCCGTGGTCGACCTGACCGTGGAACTGAACAGCGAAGCCACCTACGAAGAAATCTGCGCCGAAATGAAGGCCCAGTCGCAAGGTGCTCTGAAGGGCATCCTGGGTTACACCGAAGACAAGGTTGTGGCCACCGATTTCCGCGGTGAAACCTGCACTTCGGTGTTCGACGCCGAAGCCGGTATCGCCCTGGACAAGACCTTTGTGAAGGTGGTGTCCTGGTACGACAACGAGTGGGGTTACTCGAACAAGTGCCTGGAGATGGTGCGAGTGATCGCCAAGTAAGGGGCGGTGGCAGCGGATGTGCTGCCGAGCTCTTCAAAAATGGCGCCTTGCGAGGCGCCATTTTTTATGGTCCGTCGCGGCTGCTGGCAGGGTGTTTTTCTAACTGGCGTTGGCTGCTTTGCATGCTGCAGTTGGCCGGGTCTCGCCCCGGCAGGCGACCTCCCTTTTTGCCCAGCCAAAAATGGAGGCGAAAAATCTGCCCTACATCCAGCGTCCCCGACCGCCCCGCGTAGCGGGGCAATCGGGGCAACCTGCGATCGGAGTAAACGCCGGCGTGCGTCATAACTCTCTCCGCGCCAAGGCGCTGCGTTCAAACAGATGACGCAAGTCAGAGCACGAAGTTTGGCTGTCCTGCGGCAGCCAAACCGCCGGCGTTTGCTGCGTCCGCAGGCGCTGGCTGAAAGGTGTGGGAGAACATCCTGGACAGCCAACAGCCTGCGAGAAATGCGCGGGTGACGGGGCGGTAGCTTGAGCAGATGCGAAGCTGCAGACACGCAGGGGCAAACGACCACGCGCTGCAGTGCGCTTTGACCGACAGCCACGCCGAGCCACGCAGGCTACAGTGAACGGTTGAGTCAACCGTTTTTGCAGAAAGAGACAGCATGAGCCAACAAGCCAAAGCCTTTACCCAAAGCACACCAACGCCTTACCGCGTGACCCTGAGCAATCCGCAAGGCCACCATTGGCCTGCGGATGAGCCGGTGGAGTTGGGTGGCGGCGATACCGCGCCCACGCCGATGGAGCTGTTGTTGTCCGCTTTGGGTGCTTGCACCTCGATTACCTTGCAGATGTACGCTGCGCGCAAGCAGTGGCCGCTGACAGGCGTGAAGGTGGATTTGGCGTTGAACCCGCAAGGCGTGCCTGGAAAGGGCAGCGACATTGTGCGCAGCATCACGCTGCAAGGTGATTTGAGCGACGAGCAGCGCAAGCGCCTGCTGCAAATTGCAGAGGCTTGCCCGGTGCACAAGTTGTTGGAAGGGGAAGTGCGGGTGGCTACGGCGCTGGCGTAAGCAGAGGCTGGTCTGCCAGCTTCACCCGTGAGAGCAGGCCGCTGCGGCGGCTTGCGGGGGGGCGTGAGGCGTTGGCGGCAGTGGCCTGCAGCCAAGTGCCTGGCGGTTTTCAGGCCACGACGATATTGCCGTTCTCGACGTGGTATTCGAACTCGGGCTTGGACAAGGTGATGGTCACCGGCTGGCCTTCCGAAGTCCACGACAGCACGAAGCTGGCAATGGCGGTGCCCACATCCACATCCAAAGGCGCGGGAATCGTCTCCAGCTGGCCATCGCCAATGCGGTGCTGCACTTCGCCCACCACGCGGGCCTGGAAGTTCTCGGGGTATTGGTGTTCGGTCGTCATAGGTAGTCTCTCCTTATTGGTTGAGGCGCACCCGGCAGGCGCTGACACGACAAAAATGCGGCTGTGCTACCGGTTGGTAGCTCTAGCCGCCTTGGTTATTTTTACCACAGAGATTTGGCGTAGACATGTAAGAGCATGCAAAGCCAGCGGCAGTCTCGCCGCTGTCCTACACACATGCGAGGTGTTTTTCTTGCTCCAGCTCAAGCGTAGCTGCGGGCATCTTCGATCACTTTGCCGTCGTTGGGCAGCTCGCCGGGCATCAGCAAGGCCACATCGGCGCGCAGTTTGGTCACCTCACGCACGGCATCGGCAATCTGCTCGGCCAGGCCGGCACCGAGCTCGCGCGTTTCCACCTGCAAGGTCATCTGGTCGTTGGCCATGGCGCCGGTGACAACCAGGCGCGCCTTCTCCACCTGCGGAAAGCGTTTGACGACTTCGGCCACCTGGCCGGGGTGGACGAACATGCCACGCACCTTGGTGGTCTGGTCGGCGCGGCCCATCCAGCCCTTGATGCGGGTGTTGGTGCGGCCGGTCGGGCAGGCGCCGGGCAGCACGGCCGACAGGTCGCCGGTGCCAAAGCGGATCAGCGGGTAATCGGGGTTGAGCGTGGTCACGACCAGCTCGCCCACTTCGCCTTCAGGCACCGGGTCGCCGGTGCCAGGACGGACGATTTCGACGATCACGTCCTCATCGAGCACCAGACCTTCGCGGGCGCTGGTTTCGTAGGCGATCAAGCCCAGATCCGCCGTGGCATAGCACTGGTAGGCGGCCACGCCGTGGCTGGCAAACCAGTCGCGCAGCGAAGGCGGGCAGGCTTCGCCCGACACCAAGGCTTTGGTGACGGAGGCAATTTTCTGGCCCTGAGCCTCGGCCTTTTCGAGGATGATTTTCAGAAAACTGGGCGTGCCGATGTAGCCGTGCGGCTTCAAATCGCTCATCGCTTGCACTTGTTGCTCGGTCTGGCCCGTACCTGCCGGGAACACCGTGGCACCCAGCGCCTGTGCGCCCGATTCCATCATCGAACCCGCAGGCACAAAGTGGTAGCTGAAGCTGTTGTGCACCAGCTCGCCCGCACGAAAGCCGGCGGCGTAAATGGCGCGCGCCATGCGCCAGTAATCAGGGCGCTTGCCTTCGGGCTCGTAAATCGGGCCGGGGCTGGCAAACATGCGTGGCATGCCCGAGCCAAACGGCACGGCGTTGAAGCCGCCAAAAACGCCGCTGCCCGTGGCTTTGCTGCGTTCGGCCTGCTGGCGCTCCAGCAGCTCGTACTTGCGCGTCACCGGCAAGGCCGCCAGCGCTTCGCGGCTGGTGATGCTGGCCGCATCCACGCCTTGCAAAATGGCGGCGAAGGCGCGCGAGTTTTGCTGCGCATGGGCGATCTGCTGGGGCAGGCGGGCCATCAAATCGGCTTCGCGCTCCGCACGGCTGCGGGTTTCCCGATCTTCATAAAAATTGTTCATGGCTGGTCCTGTGAAAAATGGGGCAGATGCAACAGAGAGTTTTCGAGGCTCACCCCGTGGGCGAGTGCTGGCAACTGGCGCGGCCCAAGGCAAGGACACCGAGGAAGGGCCGCCCCGCACCGAGGGTGTCGTCCCCCTTCGGGGGGATGGCGCGCAGCGCCTCAGGGGGGTTAGGCCAACCAGCGCTTGCGGCGCTTGTAGCTCTTGACATCTTTGAAACTCTTGCGCTCGCCGCCACCCATGCCGAGGTAGAACTCTTTCACGTCCTCGTTGTTGGCCAGGTCGCTGGCGGCGCCGTCCATCATGATGCGGCCGCTCTCCATGATGTAGCCGTAATCAGCGTACTTCAGCGCCATATTGGTGTTCTGCTCGGCCAGCACGAAGGTCACTTTTTCCTTCTGGTTCAGGTCTTGGACGATGTTGAACACTTCTTCGACGATCTGTGGCGCCAGGCCCATCGATGGCTCGTCTAACAACACCATGCGCGGGTTGCTCATCAGCGCGCGGCCAATGGCGCACATTTGCTGCTCGCCGCCCGAGGTGTAGGCGGCCTGGCTGGTGCGGCGCGTTTTGAGGCGCGGGAAATAGTTGTAGACCTTTTCCAGGTTGGCCGCGATCTCGGCCTTGCTGGTGCGGGTGTAGCTGCCGGTGAGCAGGTTTTCTTCAATGGTCAGGTGGGCAAAGCAGTGGCGGCCTTCCATGACCTGCACCACACCGCGTTTGACCAGGTCGGACGGCGACAGCGCCTCGATGCGCTCGCCTTCGAGCTCGATACTGCCCTTGGTGACCTCGCCGCGCTCGCCCTTGAGCAGGTTGGAGATGGCGCGCAAGGTGGTGGTTTTGCCTGCGCCGTTGCCGCCGAGAATGGCCACGATCGATTCGCGCGGCACCGACAGCGACACCCCCTTGAGCACCAGGATCACATGGTTGTAGATCACCTCGATACCGTTGACGACCAAGAGCGGCGCAGCGGCGGCAGAGGCAGTGGATGGGGTTTGCGGAGAAGCGGTCATGCCGTCACCTAGATCTCAAAATTGATAGCTGGTAGCGCTTGTTTCACAAGCATTACAGGCGATGTCTGGGGAAAACAGACCGGGTGCCCGCCATGCGGGCCGGCACCCGGCCGGGCAGGGTTTAGCTGCAGGAACGTGGGGTCACGTTTTTCTCTTTAGCGTACTTTTCGGCGTATTCCTTGACCAGCGGTGCGATCAAGGTTTTGTCCGATTGGTACCAGTCCGAGTTCACATTGAACTTGCTGCCGTCCCAGGTGGCGATACGGGCCCAGTCAGCGCCCAGGTGGTTGTCGCAGCTGGTCTTGAAGGGGCGAATGATCTTGCCAAAGCCCAGCTCGTTCAGGCGCTCTTGCGTCAGGTTCAGGTTTTCCAGGCCCCAGCGCACTTGCTCGGGGTTCATCACCTTGCCCTTGCCGAACTTCTCTTGCGCGGTGCGGATGGCTTCAACCTGCAGCATGGCAATCATCATGCCGCGGGTGTGGGCCAGCTGGCCCAGTTCGGCGGCGTCCTTGGCGGTGCCCTGGCCCTTGTCGTACAGCGTGGCCTTGACTTCGTCATGCACCTTGTCGCGGTCGGCCGTGTTGTGGATGGTCACGGTGTTGTAGCCCTTGGCGCCGGCACCGATGTCCTTCACGTCGTGGTCTGAGCCGCCCCACCAGATGGCGTACATCTTCTCGCGTGGGTAGCCGGTGGCCTGGGCTTCGCGCACGGCGGTGGGCGTCATCACGCCGGCCGACCACAGCAGCACGTAGTCAGGGCGGTTCTGGCGGATCTGCAGCCAGGTGGATTTTTGCTCCACGCCAGGCGCGGTCACTGGCAGCTTCATCAGCTCAAAGCCTTCTTTGGCGGCACGCTTTTCCAGCAGTGGGATGGGCTCTTTGCCGTAAGGCGAATCGTGGTAGACCAAGGCGATCTTCTTGCCCTTGAGGTTGCCCTTTTCCTTTTTCAGGATGTCCTGGATCATCGAGTCAGCCGCCGTCCAGTAGTTGCCCAGCAGCGGGAAGTTCCACTCGAAGACCTTGCCGTCGGCCGATTGCGACAGGCCATAGCCGGGCGTGACCACGGGCATCTTGTCGCCAGCGGCCTTGTCGGTCACGGCAAAGGTAATGCCGGTCGATTGCGTGTCAAAGCCCGAAGCACCGCCGCCCTTGCCTTTGAGGCGCTCGTAGCATTCCACGCCCTTGGCCGTGTCGTAAGCGGTTTCGCACTCTTCGAACGCGATCTTCACGCCGTTGATGCCGCCCTTGGCATTGACCAGCTTGAGGTAATCCTGCTTGCCGTCACCCCATGGAATACCCAGCGGTGCGAACTGGCCGGTGCGGTACACCAGCAGCGGCACAAACTGCTCTTGGGCTTGCGCGGCGGGGGCGGCAATCAGTGCCCCCATACCCAGTGCTGCGGTAGCAGCGGCGATCACAGCTTTTTTGAAAGACATGGTTCTATCTCCTTTGGGATGTATGGGGCTGATGACCCCGCTTACGAACACTCTGCGTTGCTCTGGAAAAAATCAATGAGGGAACGGCCACAGACGCAGCTTCTGGCGGGCCGTTGCCCACAGCTTGGCCAATCCGTGCGGCTCGACAATCAGGAAAAACACGATCAGGGCGCCAAACACCATGTGCTCCAGGTAGGTGGCGGTGGCGGTGGAAATCGGCAGGCCCAGCCAGTGCGGCACCTGGGTCAAAAAGATCGGCAGCAGCACGAAGAAGGCGGCGCCAAAAATGCTGCCGACGATGGAGCCCAGGCCGCCGATGATGATCATGAACAGCAGCTGGAACGAGCGATCCAGGCTGAAAGCGGCCGGCTCCCAGGCACCCAGGTGGACAAAGCCCCACAGCGCGCCGGCCACGCCGACGATGAAGCTGCTCACCGCAAAGGCCGAGAGCTTGGCGTACATGGGGCGGATACCGATCACGCTGGCAGCCACGTCCATATCGCGCATGGCCATCCACTCGCGGCCCACGGCGCTGCGCACCAGGTTCTTGGCCAGCAGGCCCAGCACGCACAGCACGCTCAGGCAGAACAGGTACTTTTGCACGGGCGTCTCAATGGCCAGGCCAAAGAAGGACAGCTTGCCAGCGCTCACCGAACCCGACGAGGAGTTGTTGGTGACCCAGGCGGCGCGGCTGGTGAGCCAGTCCACAAAGAACTGGGCGGCCAGCGTGGCCACGGCCAGGTACAGGCCGCGAATGCGCAGGCTGGGCAGGCCGAACAGCACGCCGATCAGCATGGCCACCAGGCCGCCACCGATCAGCGAGAAGATCAGCGGCATGCCTTCAAAGCGCACATGGAAGTTGTAGGCCGCATAAGCGCCCGCTGCCATGAAGGCGCCGGTGCCGAGCGAGATCTGTCCGCAGTAGCCCACCAGGATGTTGAGGCCGATGGCGCCCAGCGACATGATGAGGAAGGGAATCAGCACCGCCTTGAAGGTGTAGTCGCTGAAGCCGAACGGCACCACCAGAAAGGCCACCAGCAAGATGGCGATGATGGCCCACTTGTCCTGCAGCACCGGGAAGATTTGCTGGTCGGCCGCGTAGCTGGTTTTGAACTGGCCATTTTCACGATAAAACATAGGTCAGAGTCTCCAGTTGCCAGTTACACGCGGTCGATGATCTTGTACACAGGGGCGCTGCCTGCGGCAGCCAAGTGCAGCGGCATAGCGCCGCACTTGCAGTCTTTGCGGCGCAAAGCCTGCGCCGATTTCGCAAAATTCTTGTACTCGTATTTCATACGCGGTCAATAATTTTGTCCCCAAACAATCCTTGGGGTCTGAACAAGAGGAAGCACAGAGCCAGGCCGTAAGCGAACCAGGTTTCGATGCCGCCGCCGACCATGGGGCCGAGGTAGACCTCGGACAGCTTCTCGCCGATGCCGATGATCAGGCCGCCCACAATCGCGCCGGGCACCGAGGTCAGGCCGCCCAGAATCACCACCGGTAGCGCCTTCAAGGCCACCAGTGACAGCGAGTACTGCACGCCCAGCTTGCTGCCCCAGATGATGCCGACCACCAGGGCCACGCAACCGGCCACCGACCAGACGATGACCCAGATGCGCGAGAGCGGAATACCGATCGATTGCGCGGCTTGGTGGTCGTCGGCCACCGCACGCAGGGCGCGGCCGGTCTTGGTTTTTTGGAAGAACACGCTCAGGCACACCACCAGCACGGCGGCAATGGCGGCGGCATACAGGTCTTCCTGGCTGATCAGCACGCCGCCCTGGAACATGCCCTCCAGCACGAACATCGGATCTTTGGGCATGCCCACGTTGATGCTGTACACGGCCGAGCCGAAGATCAGCGGGCCCAGGCCGTCGAGGAAGTAGGCGATACCCAGCGTGGCCATCAAGAGCGAAATCGGCTCTTGGTTCACCAGGTAGCGCAGCGCAAAGCGCTCAATGCACCAGGCCACCACCACCATGATCAGCATCGACACGATCAGCGCCAGCGTGATCGAGAGAAAGCCTGGCGTCATGCCCAGCCACTGCGGAATCCATTCCGAGAAACGGGCCATCGCCAGCGCGGCAAACAGCACCATCGCGCCCATGGCGAAGTTGAAAACGCCCGAGGCCTTGAAGATCAGCACAAAGCCCAGCGCGATCAGCGCGTAGAGCATGCCTACCATCAGGCCGCCAAACAGAGTTTCGAGAAAAAATGCCATTGCTTGTCTCCTGCTGCTCTGCTTTTAGTGGCCTGCGCCGAGGTAGGCGCGGATCACGTCTTCGTTGCTGCGCACCTCATCGGGGGCGCCGTCGCCAATCTTCTTGCCGTAGTCGAGCACCACCACGCGGTCGCTGATGTCCATCACCACGCCCATGTCGTGCTCGATCAGCACGATGGTGGTGCCGAACTCGTCGTTCACGTCGAGGATGAAGCGGCACATGTCCTGCTTTTCCTCCACGTTCATGCCCGCCATCGGCTCGTCGAGCAGCAGCACCTGCGGCTCCATGGCCAGGGCGCGGCCCAGGTCAACGCGCTTTTGCAGGCCGTAGGGCAGTTGGCCGACCGGCGTTTTGCGGAAGGCCTGGATTTCCAGAAAGTCGATGATGTGCTCAACAAACTCGCGCTGCGCCATCTCTTCGCGCTGGGCCGGGCCGATGCGCAGGGCCTGCATCAGCAGATTGCTTTTGATCTTCAGATTGCGGCCGGTCATGATGTTGTCGATCACGCTCATGCCCTTGAACAGCGCCAGGTTCTGGAAAGTACGGGCCACGCCCATCTCGGCCACCTGGCGGCTGTTCATGTGGTCAAAAGTCTGGCCACGGAAGGTGATCGAGCCCTCGGACGGCGTGTACACGCCGTTGATGCAGTTGAGCATGGAGCTCTTGCCCGCGCCGTTGGGGCCGATGATCGAGCGGATCTCGTGCTCGCGCACATTGAAGGAGATGTCGGTCAAGGCCTTCACACCGCCAAAACGCAGGCTGATGTTCTTGATGTCCAGAATGACGTCGCCGATTTTTTTAGTCGTCATGGTGTGGTCTTTCCTGTCAAGCGGCCGACTTCACGGGCGTGAAAGTCTTGCTGTCATCGATCTTCAAAGTGGCGCTGACAGAGCCGGTGCGGCCGTCTTCAAACTTCACCTGGGTTTCGATGAACTGCTCGCTGCGGCCGGCGTACAGCGCCTCCACCAGCACGCCGTATTTATCGGCAATAAAGCCGCGACGCACCTTGTTGGTACGGGTCAGCTCGCCATCGTCGGCGTCCAGCTCTTTGTGCAGCACCAAAAAGCGCGTCACCTGGCTGCCAGCCAGCATGGCGTCGGTGGCCAGATCGGCGTTGACTTTTTCCACGCAGTCCTTGATCAGCGCGTACACCTGCGGCTTTTGAGCCAGGTCGGTGTAGCCGGCGTAGGGCAGGTTCTGGCGCTCGGCCCAGTTGCCCACGGCTTCGAAATCGATGTTCACCATGGCGCAAACCTTCTCGCGCCCGTCGCCCAGTGCCACCGCTTCCTTGATGAAGGGGAAGAACTTGAGCTTGTTCTCCACGTACTTGGGCGCGAACATGGCGCCGTCGTTGGGCCCGCCCTTCAGGCGGCCCACGTCCTTGACGCGGTCGATGATCTTGAGCTGGCCGCTCTTGTCCATGAAGCCGGCATCGCTGGTGTGGTACCAGCCGTCCTCGCTCAGCACCTCGGCCGTAGCCTTGGGGTTTTTGTAGTACTCCTTGAGCAGACCGGGCGACTTGACCAGGATCTCGCCGTTGTCGGCCATCTTGATCTCCACGCCCCGGATCGGGTTGCCCACGGTATCGGCGAACACCTGGTTGTCGGGCTGGATGCAGACGAACACCGCCGTCTCGGTAGAGCCGTACAACTGCTTGAGGTTGATGCCGATGGAGCGGAAAAACGTGAACAGATCGGGGCCGATCGCCTCGCCCGCCGTATAGGCCACGCGCACGCGGCTGAAACCCATGTTGTTGCGCAGCGGGCCGTAAACAAACCAGTCGCCCAGCTTGTACTGCAGCTTGTCCAGAGCGCCCACGGCCTTGCCGTCGCGCAGCGCCGGGCCCACGCGCTTGGCCACGTCCATGAAGTGGTGGAACATCTTGCGCTTGAGCGTGCCCGCGTCTTCCATGCGGATCATCACGCTCGTCAAAATGCCTTCAAACACGCGGGGCGGCGCAAAGTAATAAGTGGGGCCGACTTCCTTCAGGTCGATGTTGACGGTGCTGCTCGACTCGGGGCAGTTCACCACATAACCGCAGGCCAGCCATTGGGCGTAGCTGAAAATGTTCTGCCCGATCCAGGCGGGCGGCAGGTAGGCCAGCACCTCTTCCTTGTCGGTCAGCTTCTCGAACTCGGCGCCCGCGCTGGCGCTTTGCAGCAGCGAGCTGTGCGTGTGCACCACGCCCTTGGGGTTGCCGGTGGTGCCCGAGGTGAAGAACATGGCGGCCACGTCTTCATTCTTGGTGGCGTGCACCTGCTCCTCGAACCACTTGGGGTGGTTGTTGGCGTATTCCTTGCCAGCGGCAATCAGGCTGTCGAGCGAGCCCAGGCCGGGTTCGCTGTAATTGCGCAGGCCGCGTGGGTCGTCGTAGACGATGTGGCTGATCAGCGGGCACTGCTCGCGCAGCTCCAGCAGCTTGTCCACCTGCTCCTGGTCTTCCACCAGGCAAAAGCGCACCTCGGCGTTGTTGAGCGGGAAAACACATTCCGCCGCCACAGCATCCTGGTACAGCGGCACCGGAATCGCCCCCAGCGACTGCACGGCCAGCATGGTGGCGTACAAGCGGGGGCGGTTGGCGCCAATCAGCACCATGTGCTCGCCGCGCACCAGGCCCGCTTGCGCCAGGCCGGCTGCAATATGCGACACCAGCGTGGCCAGTTCTTGCCAGTGGTAGGTCTGCCAGATGCCGTATTCCTTCTCGCGCAAAGCAGCGTCATGCGGCCGGCTGGCGGCGTGCTGCAGCAAGAGCTTGGGAAAGGTAGTGGACATGCGCTGTCTCCTCAGCCGTTTTTTATGGATCGGAACCGCCGTTAGCGGCAGCCCGTCGTCTTGACACGGAATGTAGAAGCTACTTTGACGCTATTTTGTCTTTATGACGACAATCCTAGGGTAAGCACTCTCGGTGTTTTCCTGCGCTGATACGGCGCTTGTCGTCCGCGCGATACGAAATTTGCATGTTGCAATACAGCATTGATTTCGCGCAATAAAAAACGGCCCGCAGGCCGTTACACGCATGGGCGCGAGGGGTGGCAGCGGGCCGTCACTCCAGCGATTCCACCAGATCGATGTACTGCTGCTTGGCATCCTCTTGTGCCAGGCCCTTGAGCTGGTTCCAGGCGTTCCACTTGGCCGAGGCCACAAAATCGGTAAAACCGGGCTTGGGCTCGTTGTTGTCGCCCACCGCGCCCTGCTTGTACAGGCCATAGAGCTTGAGCAAAGTCTGGTTGTCGGGGCGCTCGCTCAGGTTCATCGAAGCGGCCTTGGCAGCCTCGAAAGCAGCGTTCAGATCGGTCATGGTGTCTCCTGCAAAAAAGTGGCAACCAGTGTAGCTGCCCCCAAAGCGACAGCGGGCGGCCGCCCCTCAGTGGCTTCCCTATTTGCAGAGGCGGCTGCCTGGGGCAACCTTGCGGCCCATGAACCAAGTTGCCAGTCTGTACCACCGCCGCCGAGCCGCCTATGCCGATGAGCTGGCGGACATTCCGTGGCTGCGCGTGCTGCAGCCAAGCGAGCGCGAATACGCGGTACGCAAGCTGGTGGTGACCGATGCCGAGGCCGGCGAATACGTGTGCCGCGTGGGCCGCCCGGTCACCTACTGGTTTGGCGTAATCGAAGGCTTGCTGAAAATGAGCGCCGAGGACAGCGAAGGCCGCACCATGACTTTTGCCGGCCTGCCGCGCACCGGCTGGTTTGGCGAAGGCACGGCGCTCAAGCGCGAAATCTACCGTTACGACATCCAGGCGCTGCGCAAAAGCGTGGTGGGCGGCATACCGGTGGAAACCTTCCACTGGCTGCTCGACCACTCGCTGGGCTTCAACCGCTTTGTCATGTACCAGCTCAACGAGCGGCTGGCGCAGTTCATCAGCGCCCGCGAAATCGACCGACTCAACCGCCCCGAAGAGCGCGTGGCGCGCACCTTGGCCGCCTTGTTCAATCCCGTGCTCTACCCCGGCGTGAGCGACGTGCTGCGCATCACCCAGCAAGAGCTGGCGTACCTGGTGGGCCTTTCGCGCCAGCGGGTGAACGAGGCGCTGGCCGCGCTGCAGCAGCAAGGCTCCATTCGTATCGAATACGGCGGTCTGCGCGTGATCGACCTGCCTGCGCTGCGCGGCCGCGGCTGGCATGGCCATACGGGTGCGGAATCGGTGCCTGCGTCGGAATAGCTGTAGCCGCGCTGGCACCGCCCCCAGAATGCCCCTGAAAGCGGCTCTGGCGCTGGCTTGCTGCCTATAGGCACCAGGGCATTCCGCGCGACAATAGCGGGCTATGCCAAATGCACCTGCCCCCGAATCGTCCGGAAACTCCGCCCCCGAAGGCGAAGGCCGTAAAAAACTGAGCCTCAGCCGCAAGCCCGCCCCTGCGCCCCAGCCCGCCTCGCGCGATGCCGGCCGCAGCCGGCCCGCCGGCGGTGGTGCTGCGCGCTCGGGCTCTGACCGTGGCGGTGCTGGCGCTCGCTCGGGTGGTGGCCGCCCAGGCGCTGGTCGCCCCAGCTCGGACCGTGCTGGCTATGGCGACCGTGGCTTTGCCGGTGGTGACCGCCGCGAAGGCAGCCGTGACGGCCGCCCAGGTGGTGATCGCCCCAGCTATGGCCGCCCTGGTGTAGACCGAGGTAGTGACCGTGGCGGTTACGGCGACCGTGGTTTTGCCGGCGGTGACCGCCGCGAAGGTGGTCGTGACGGCCGCCCAGGTGGCGATCGTCCCAGCTTCGGTCGCCCTAGTGCGGACCGGGGAGATCGTCCCAGCCGTGATGGCGACCGCTTTGACCGTGGCAATCGCCCAGAACGCGGCGATCGTGGCGACCGCGGTGCGGCACGCCCCGGTGGTGCACAGCGCCCCACGCCAGCCAACGTCTGGCGCGCAGATGAGACGCCTCGCACCATGCAAACCGCTGCTGCGCAGGCGCAAAACGTACAACTCAAGGCCGAAGGCCAGCTGCGCGTGAACAAGCGCCTGTCTGATCTGGGCCTGTGCTCGCGCCGCGAAGGCGATGCCTGGATCGAAAACGGCTGGGTGCTGGTGAACGGTGAAGTCGCCACCATGGGCCAGCTCGTGAGCGTGACCGACAAGATCGAAATCCAGCGCGAAGCGCAAGAGCAGCAGGCGCAGCAAGTCACCATCTTGCTGCACAAGCCCATGGGCTACGTCAGCGGCCAGGCCGAAGACGGCCACGAACCCGCCGTGGTGTTGGTCAACCCACCCAACCACTGGCGCGAAGACCACAGCAAAACCCGTTTCAACTTCAGCCAGCTCAAGGGCCTGGCGCCTTGCGGCCGTCTGGACATCGACTCCGTCGGCCTGCTGGTGCTCACCCAGGACGGCCGCGTGGCCAAGCACATCATTGGCGAAGACTCCGAGGTCGACAAAGAGTACCTGGTGCGCGTGGTCTACGACAACATTGAAAAAGACGTGCAAGCGCACTTCCCCGCCGACAAACTGGCCCTGCTGCGCCACGGCCTCTCGCTCGACGGCGAAGCCCTGCTGCCCGCCGAAGTCGATTGGCAAAACCCCGAGCAACTGCGCTTTGTGCTGCGCGAAGGCAAAAAACGCCAGATCCGCCGCATGTGCGAAGCCGTAGGCCTGCACGTGGTGGGCCTCAAGCGCATCCGCATCGGCAAGGTCGTACTGGGCAACCTGCCCGTAGGTCAGTGGCGCTACCTGGGCCCGAACGAATCGTTCTGAGCCCGGCCATAACGGCCAAGCAACCAGCTGATAAAAAAGGCCGCCTTCTGCGATGAAGGCGGCCTTTTTTGGCTGAGAGAACTGCTGCTCGTGGATGCCACCTCGGTTGATAGCCAGCACCGGCCAACTGTCGATGGTCACATTTGCTGATCGCTAAACGATTGCTTCCCAGCGACCGCTTTGGAACAGCAATGCTTTAGTGCATCAGTAGGTCAGCTGCTACAAGATTTCAGCTGGGCAGTCCTCTGAAATCCACTCGCCTGTTTCGCAGAGCCTTTGGATTTCGAGTATTTTTGGACCAAGCTCATGACCTTGTGATGCCAGCCATACATCGTCATAGTAGGTATCAAGATATCGGTCACCGCCATCGCAGGCCAGAAAGACCAAAGAGCCGGTTTCTCCTGCCTTTTCCATTTCACAGGCAAGTTGGAGTGCTCCATAAAAATCCGTTCCGGTAGAGCCTCCGTAACGTTTCCCGGTTAGCTTTGCCAAATACTGCATCGCGGCATAGGAGTCAACGGTGCGCACAAGCATCATTCGATCAACGACACCGGGAATAAAGGATGGTTCGACTCTGGGGCGGCCAATACCCTCGACGCCAGATGATTCGGTGTTGGCCAGCGTGATGTCTCCTGTGCGGTGGTAGTCCAGAAAAACTGAATTTTCTGGGTCTACAACGCACAGCTGGGTGGAGTAACCATGGTATCGAATGTAACGTCCTATCGTTGCAGAAGTGCCGCCGGTGCCAGCTCCCGTCACAATCCAACGCGGAACAGGGTGGACCTCGTCAGCTAGCTGGCTGAAGATAGATTCGGCAATATTGTTGTTGCCGCGCCAGTCTGTTGCCCGCTCTGCGTAAGTGAACTGATCCATGTAGTGACCGCCGGTTTGCATCGCAAGCTTCGCTGCCTCCTCATACATTTGATCGCCACGATCAACAAAATGGCATTGACCGCCATAGAATTTGATCAGATCTATCTTTGCCGGGGAGGTTGAGCGCGGCATGACCGCAATAAACGGAAGTCCGAGCATGCGTGCGAAATAGGCTTCCGACACTGCAGTGCTCCCCGATGACGCTTCAATGACGGTCGTTCCTTCACGCACCCAGCCATTGCACAAGGCATACAAGAATAGTGAGCGAGCAAGTCGATGCTTGAGGCTGCCTGTAGGATGGGTAGACTCATCTTTGATATACATCGAGATGTTCTGAAACCCAGGCAAGTTCAGCGGAATGATATGGGTATCGGCTGAGCGACAGAAGTCACGGGAAATGCGTTGGACAGCGTCCGATGTCCAGGAGTTTGGAAGATGCACTGTGCTTATTCCTGTTGGGTGGGAAGCGCCAAAATTGCTTCTATTTCAATTTGTGCAGATTTGGGGAGTCCAGCAACTTCGACGGTGGCGCGTGCAGGATAGGGTGCAGTCAACATGGATGTCATTACCTCGTTGACTTTGGCAAAGCCACTCAGATCAGTCATATAAACGGTGAGCTTGATGGCATCCTTTACCGTGCAGCCCATGCTGCGGCCGATTCCTTCAATGTTTTGCAGTGACAAGCGTGCCTGATCGCCAATGTCAGCGGGCATATCTTTGCCATCCAGTGACAGCGGAAGCTGGCCAGACACGTAAAGTAGATCGCCGATTGCAATGGCTTGTGAATATGGACCAATAGCGGCCGGGGCGTTGCTTGTGCTGACGGCATTGAACTTGCTTTTGCACGCCAAAGCTTGATCGCGAGAAGACTTCATTTTTTCCTATTTTGTATATAGGGCACATTTCTCAGTCAACGACCAATGTGAGTGTTTCCCAAGTATCGTGAACGTCGTGATGCTTGCCTGCTCCGCTTTTGGGGCAGAGCTTTTTCTCTGGAAATGTGCCTTTAGCAAGAGCACTTCATCTACTGGCATTGACGCGGGTTAGCAAGCCGCTGACGGATTCCGCGGGCAGTCGCAGCGCAAAAATCAAATCGTTCATCGCAGTGAAGTCTTCGCCGACGATCAGGCCTGCCATGGCTGCAGTTGCTTCAGTAGCCGGAGCAGGAACTTGGGCAACATGGCTCAACGCGAGTGTGAACACGAGTCCGTATGGAATATCTTCCGATAGGAAGCGCGTCTGGGTATCTGTGGGGCCAGGCGGGCCACCACGCATGCGATGCAGTTCAGATGCGATATCGGAGAGCTGCTCAGACTCCGTATTAAAGGACTGGGCAAAATGCCGCTCGATCGTTCTCACCTGTAATCCGAACGCATTGGCCACCGCCCGGCGCTCGCTGTCGAGCTGTGTAATCACCGCTGCAACACGAGGGGTCATGAAATGGTATTGAGGCCAGTTTTCTCCGCGCTCAATTCTTGTCCAATTGAAAAGCGCCAAAGGACCATGAGCGACGGGATTGATATTGGTCAGCGCAGACGCCAGTGCGTTCTCGTCAAGGGTAAATCCGCTGCCGAACAGTGCTTCGCAAGCTGCAAGTGCAGCATCTTGTGATGAACGAGGCAGACAAGAAACGCCGAGCGATGTGCGCCTGGTCATGATCTTCACATTGGCACCGTCTTGCCGGCGTGCCGTGAGAACTGTGGTGCCGAAACTAGCCACGGAGATAGGAATACCTCGCTCCAATGCTGCCTCATACAGATAGAGGGCCGAAAGTGAGCTCATGGAGCTGACAATAACCAGCTGTCCCGCCTTCAAGTGAGGGACTAGCGAATCCATTACGGTGCGATGCCAATTGACTGGGACTGCAATCAGCAGCACATCCTTGCCCAGCGTGAGTTCCTCTGCAGTACTTGCAACCTCGACGTGTACGCTGGCTTCAAGAACACCAGTGGAATTCAGAGCTTGCTCGCGCAGTAAGTCGGCACCCCCACCACGCGGGGACCAAAGCGAAACATCATGGCCACGATGAAACATCCACACTGCGCTACCTAACGCGATGCCGCCGGTTCCAACAATTCCTACTTTCATATATTTCTTTATTCGCTCTTGATGTTGCCGCGCTTGACGACGTCCGACCAACGTTGTGAGTCCTCTGCGATGAGTTGAGCAAACTCTTGGCTTCCAACGCAGCTCACTTCTGCTCCTGCATCCTGAAGACGTTTCTTGGTCTCGGGTAGCTGGCAGACTTTCAGGGTTTCTTCGGTGAGACGGGCAATTGTTGCTTGAGGTGTTTTTGCAGAAGCCATGACTCCGACCCATACCGGTATCGCTAGACCAGTAAGGCCTGTAGCGCTTTGTACGGTTGGAGTACCTGGCAGGCTTTGCAGGGGCGCATTGGTAAAGGTGCCGAGAACCCGAGCTTTCCCGCTCTGCACCATGGGTTCGATAGATGCGGCGCTCGTCACGATGGCATCTACATTTCCACTGATGAGATCGATGATGGCTGGGGCTGCGCCACGATAAGGAACATGTGTCAACTTCACTTCGGCGCCCTGGGCTAAGAGTTCGCCAGTCAAGTGAGATACCGTTCCTGTACCTGTGGATGCGTAGGCAAGCTTGTCTGGTGCGGCTTTTGCTGCTTTGAGTAAATCGGCCAAAGAGCGAAAGTGGCTCTGAGTCCGAACGCCAATGACCATTGGCGTGTCTGCCACCATCGCGACAGGTACCAGATCTTGTTGCGCCTTGTATGGCATTTTGGACATCAGGTGCGGAGCGATCGTGATGGAACCACCCGTTGCCAAAAGCAGTGTGGAGCCATCCGCTGGCGCCTTGACTACTGCATCGGCTGCAATTACGCCGCCTGCACCGCTCTTGTTTTCAACAATCATCGGGCCCGGGAGACGCCCCGCCAGCTGTGATGCTAGATAGCGACCAATAATGTCTTGCGAGCCTCCAGGCGCGAAAGGAACCAAAAGGCGGATTGGCTTGGACGATTCCTGTGCGATGGCGGTATTGAATGGCGCGAAGGTGTGCGCAATCAGAGCGATGACCGCGCCATATCTCGCAGCGTGGTTGTGAAGAACAGTCAGGCGTCTCATCGAATTTTTTCTTTAGTTGGAGATGAGCCGATTATTCTGAGAGCAGACTTCGAAATAAAGTCCTGAAAATAGATGACAGATATCTACTGCATGCAGGGCTGATCAGGGGTTCTAGGGGCGGCGAGACGCTAAGATTACATAGCCATTTCGACGAAGCCGGTTAACTTGCCGTGCTGCCGGGTGGCACTACCTGCCATGTCGAATGAACACGCGAATTCTGCAAACTTTCCTGATGGTCGCTGAATCTGGCGGCTTGTCCAGTGCTGCCAGTGTCTTGGGAATTCCACAATCACAAGTGAGTCGGCATATCAAGGAGCTAGAAGAGATCTGCGGCACCCCACTGTTGTACCGACATGGTCGCGGTGTCAGCCTGACGCTTGCTGGCGATCGCTTACAGAGCACTTTGCGTCCGGCATTGTTGCAATTGGAAGAGGCGCTGAGCGCGGCTGGAGACCAGGGTCGCGAACCATCAGGTCCGGTAGACATTGCTCTGTCGCCTTCGTTCATGCATGCGGCGGGTCTTAGACTTTTAGATGCTGTTCAGGAAAAATACCCTCACGTTCAGGTGCGGCTGATCAGTGGCAACTCGCGTTACGTGTACGAATGGGTGCTGCATGCGCAGGTTGACATTGGTGTACTGAGCGATATAGGCATGTCGTCACAGTTGTTGCTCGACGAGCTGGGATCGGCCAAGGTAGTTCTAGCCGCTCATCCCGACTTCACATTGCGGTTCAGCAGAGATTCCATTCCTGATCTCAATGGGGTTCCGCTACGACTTCCTAGTCCGGGGCAGGGCCTTCGCCGGCAAATTGATATTTGGGCTGCCAAACATCAGCTAGAACTAAATGCCGCATATGAAATTGACGATATTGAGATCACCAAGGAGATCATTGCGACACAACGTGCAGCGGCGATCGTCTCCAAATTGTCAATCTACCGAGAGTTGGCCGCAGGAAGCATCGTCGGGCACACGCTAGGGGCAGATTTTCGCATTCGCTCGGTAATGGCTACTGCACGCAATCGTCCCATTACACCTGCCATGAAGGTTGTGATCAAAGAGCTCAAACAGATATCTGCCACACTATTCGAAGAAGTAGTGGCCTAATTCTCAACCTTGCACCGTCAACGAATAGCAGCCACCTTCTTAGGGGAAGGTGGCAGTTTTTATCTCATCGACATGGCCCGCGCCGAGGCCAAACGCATCCTGCCTCGGAAATGGGTGTTGCGGGTTTAAAGCTTGCCAACCCCGTCCACATAAGCGCTACATCGCAGGCCCCAAGCCCCAAGCACCCATCAACCGCCAGGCGACCACAGCTCTGCGTCGCTGCTTGATACTGCGCATGCGCCGGAGCGCAAGGCCAGGGCGACTTGTTCCTGGTTGCAGATGAAGCCGGAGGCCACGATGGGGGGCATGGCTTGTTTTTCTGCTTCGGTGATGTGGGCCAGCATGGGCGCGGGCATGATCTGTACGAGGTTTGGATCGCTTTGCTCGATGGCCTTGATGCTGCGCGGCCAGGTGGAGCGGTCGGTCACGAAGACTTTGAGCATGGTCAGCAGGCCGGCCTTGTTGGCGCGCTGGACGGTGGCCATGCGCGTAGACAGCAGGCTGCTGGCGCCGATGTCGACCAGGTAGTCGACGGCGCCTTTGTCCTGAGAGATGCCGTCGCAGCTGTCGATGTTGACAATGGCCAGCTTGTCGGCCTTGGTGATGGTCGAGACCACCAGCCGCAACTTGCGCAACTCGATATTGGCGACGATGGCCACTTCCGCCTTGCTGGCCAGGAACGCTCCCATCTGGTCTGCACCATAGAGGGTTGCCATGACGGGGTGCCGGGCAAGCCTTGCACCAAGGGAGCGGTCCATACTAGCAGTCCTTGCCGTTAAGGCGTGATGTCGTCAGACAGGCCGAGCTTGCCGGGGTTGAGCAAGTTCTTGGGGTCGAGCATCTTCTTGGTGGTTTGCAACAAGGAGAATGCCGTGCCCAGCGATTCCGCCATGTACGGTGCGCGCAGCAGACCGACGCCATGGTGGTGGCTGAGCGTCGCATTGTATCTAAGCAAAATCGCATTCGCTGCATCCCAGGCGGCACGGTACCACTCGGCACGCTTGCTCACTTCCACTTCGCCACGCAAAGAGAAGTACAGGCAGGCGCCGTCCACATAAGCATGCGATTGGTGCGCCGAGCCGGCCAGCGTTCCTGGTACCGAAGCAATGGCCTTGACCACCTCGTCGTAGATGGCTGGCAGGTCACGCCAGCGGCCCGACATTTCCAGGGTGTCGGCCACAAAGCCGGGGCTCTTTTTAAAGCCTTCGGCGCTCTTGCCGGTGAGGTAGCGGGTGTCCAGCCAGCGCTCCAAAATGGCTGCGCCGTCCAGCTCGGTGCCGGTTGCTTTGCACACGCGCTCGCAGATGCTCATCACCGCGTCCACCATCTCGGGCGCGCCTTCATCGGCAATCATCAAGACGTTGGTGGTGGGGCGGTTGAACTGCACGCCGCTTTCGAGCTCGTCGTACAAACGCAAAGCCGCCGGGTTGGCGCCTTGCTGCATGATCTGGCGGCAGGCTTCCAGGCCTTCTGCAAAGGTATTGAACTCGTAGGCGATGGCCTTGCCGTAATCGGGCAGGCGGTGCAGCTTGAAGCGAACGCGAACAATGATGCCCAGCGTGCCTTCCGAGCCGATAAAGAGCTGCTGCAGATCGGAGCCCACGGCCGCACGCGGGTAGCCGCCCACGGTGATCAGGCTGCCATCGGCCAGCACCACGTCCATGCCGTAGACCATGTCTTCGATCTTGCCGTAACGGGTGGAGAGCTGGCCCGCGCCCCGGCAAGCCACCCAGCCGCCCACGGTGCTGATGCCGAAGGACGAAGGCCAGTGGCCCATGGTCATCTTGAACTTGCCTTGGATGGTTTCTTCAAAGACATCGCCGAACATGCCGGCTTCCACGTTCACGATCTGGCTGGCTTCGTCAAAATCGATCAGCTGGTTGAGCTGGCAGACGTCTAACACAATGCCACCGCGCACCGGCAGTGCTGCGCCGGTGACGTTGCTGCGGCCCGCAGACACGGTAACTGGAATGGCGTGCTCGTGGGCGATGCGCATCACCGCCTGGATTTGCTCTACCTTCGAGGCGTGCACGATCACCGCATCCGGCGTGGCCGGGCGGCCCGAGGTCTCGGCCACCATGGTGCGAGCCCACCAGTCGCGGGTGCGGGCAATGACAGCCTCGCGGGCGGTTTCCACCTTGTCTGCTACTTTTTTGAGCGCATCAATTTGCGCCTCGCTCACGGCGACCGGCTGGCGCTGCAGATCGGCAGGGCCATCGAAGTTGCTGATGCTTGCTGCATAGCCTGGCGGAGTGTGGGCGCCAACCACGTAGTTGCGGCGGTTGTAGCCACGTTTGATTGCGTCTTTGCTCAGCATTGCGTATCTCCCATAAGAATCGACTTTTCACGTTCTGCAGACTGGCGGTAAGCGGCCACCTGCTCCAAGACTTCAGACTCGCTCAGGCCGAGCTCTGTCTGCAAGATTTCTCCCACCCGCGCGGCAGCTTGCGATGAGGCATCACGGGCCATCAAGCGGGCTCGCATGCGCCGCGACAACACGTCTTCCACGGTTCTGGCCATTTCATGGCGAGCGGCGTAGATCACTTCCGCTTCGGTATAAGGCAGGCCGGCGACGATGGGTTGCAGCGATGCAGGCTGGGCCTGCATGATGTCGCTCACAAACCGGGCCTCGGTGCCATAACGCTCGCCCAGGTGTGCGGAAAGCCCGCCGGTGGCGGTAATGGCCTGCGCGTCGTAGCCAGCGGCGCCCAACAAAAAGGCCGAAGTGGTGGAGCAGCTCTTGCGCCGGCCCAGCAGCTTGGCCACCGTGTCCACGGTTTGCTCTGCCATGTGGCGTGAGGTCGTCAGCTTGCCGCCCACAATGGTGACCAGGCCGTCGGCGGCCACGTGAATTTCGTGGTTGCGCTTCATCTCTACCGTCTTGCCGCCTGCAGGGCCTACCAAAGGCCGGCAACCGGCGATGCTGCCCACCACGTCTTCCGGTTGGAGATCGGTTTTGAGCGCGGAGCGGGCGCCTTCCAGCAGAAAATCAAGCTCCTTGCGCGTGCAATGCACATCGTCCAGGCTGCCTTCGTAATCCTCGTCGGTGGTACCCAGGTACGAGACATTGCCCCAGCGGGTAATGGTGGCGCGCCTGCTGCGCCCAGGCACTGGAATGGTGACGGTGCAATCGTTGCGGATCTTGAGCCAGGGAATGGCCACGTGCACGCCCTTGGCGGGCCGCACATGCAGCTGTGGCTCCTGGCCGGCTTTGCGGCCATCCCAATCGCGCAGCCACACGCCGGTGGCCATGACCACCGCTTGGGCTTTGATGCGGATTTCTTTGCCATCCGCCTGCACCATGGCGCCATCCACCTTGCCATGCTCGTTGCGCGTCAGGGTGCTGGCTTTGCAATGGTTGGCGATGGCCGCGCCGTGGAAGGCGGCAGTGCGCGCAACGGTCAAGGTCAGGCGGGCATCGTCCACGCGGGCATCAAAGTACATGAAGCCGCCCATCAGATAGTCTTCGCGGAAAGTGGGGCAGTGCGACAAGACCTCGGCCTTGGACAGCTTCTGGTGCAAGATGCCCTCGCGCCAACCACCGGCCAGGTCATAAGTCCAGAGCAGGCTGTTAAAGGCCTTGGCCAGCTTTTTGTCGAACACGCCTTCGCGCTCCATCACCGGGAACAGAAAGGGCAGGCGGTGCACCAGGTGCCGGGCGTTGCGGCGCAGGCGCTGCCGCTCCAGCAGCGAATGGCGCACCAGGCCCAGATTGCCTTGTTCGATATAGCGCAAGCCGCCGTGCACCATCTTGGAAGACTTGGACGAGGTGCCAGAAGCAAAATCATCCTTCTCGATCAGCGCCACCCGGTAGCCGCGCAAGCTGGCGTCCAAAGCCACGTAAGAGCCGGTGATGCCACCGCCGATCACCAGCAGATCGAAGTGCTCGTCGCCCAGGCGGGTGAGCTGCTCTGCTCTGGCAATTTTCAGGGGCTCGGTCAAGGTCAGCTGCGCGCTGTCTTTGCCATATAGGTTTGTTGGCCAACCTATCATGCTGCTTTCTCCGTTTGTTCCTTACGGGTGTACTGGCGTGCGTGTGCCAATTCGTCTGCTACGCGGGCGTGCCAAATGGCACGCCGTTGCTCACGCTCGCCTGCGGCCATGCGGGGCTCAAAGACGGCGTCGGTTTTCAAGGTGGCACAGGCCTGCTCCAGCGAATCCCAGAGCAAGCCAGAGCTGCCCGCCAGGAAGGCTATGCCGCGCAAACTGGCCTTGTCGGTTTCGGCCAGACGGCGCACCGGCATGCCCATCAGGTCGGCCTGTATTTGCAGCAAGGTATCGCTGCCGGCCAAACCGCCACCTACCAAAAGCTCGGCCACTTGGGTGTGCGATGCCTGCTGGTTGGCTTCCATGCAAGAGGTCACTGCGTGCGCAATGCCTTCCAAAATCGCCTTGGCCAGTTCGGCTTTGCTGGTGGCCATGGAGATGCCCAACACCGAGGCTCGGGCGGCTGGCTCCATGGCTGGAATGCGCAGGCCGGTGAGCCCCGGTACAAACAGCAGATCGGGCGAAGTCGTGGCCCGGCTGGCCAGTTCGCTGATCTGCTTGGGGTCGCTGAACCATTCCAGCTTCTCGCAAATCCAGTTCAGCGCCGAACCGGTGGTGGGCACATAGGTTTCGATGGCGAAGTGAGACACACCGCCGGTGCGCCGAGCCGTCATGGTGAGCGAGCTCTCGTGCGCCGCATCATGGGCCGCCAACCGGGTGCCGGTCAGCACATCCACAAAGCTGCCTGTGCCGTGCACACACATGGCTTGCCCGCGCTCCAGGCAACCCAAGCCAATGGCGGCAGCGTGCTGGTCGCCAGCGCAGGCGAGAATGGGCACCTCGATGCCCAGCAAGTCAGCGCGGGTCCGCCCAAAGTCATCGGCGTCCTCTCTCAGCTGGGGCAGCAACTGCTGCGGAAACTCCAACGCCTCCAGCCAATCGCTGAGGTAGCGGTGCTCTTGCAACACGTAGGCGTTGCCCGAAGTCACATTGGTAGGGGTGGTCACCAGTTCGCGGTTTTGCGACAGATGCCAGAGCAGCCAGGTGTCGATGGTGCCAAAGGCCAGGCGTTTTTGGCGCAATGCCTCGGCAATCTCGGGTACCTCCTGGATCTTGTGCTTGGCCCACAGGTACGGCGAGCGCACACCGGCCGGCCTGCCGGCGTATTGCACCAGCGTTGCATCCCAGCGCGGGGAGAGCAAGGCAATCTCATCGCGGTGTCTGGAGTCTTGCCACACCATCACCGGCGCCAGCGATTTTCCGGTACTGGTATCCCACAAGACGGCCGAGCAACGCTGGTTGGCAATGGCCATGGCCACAATGTGTTGGCCTGCTGCTCGGGCGCTTTCGATGGTCTTGCGGCAGACCTGCAGCGTCTTCTCCAGCAGCACATCGGCATCTTGCTCTACCACGCCAGGCCGCGGGCAGCTGACATCGAGCGGAATATAGTTCTGCTCGGACACCAAACCATCGCGGGCGACCAAGGCCGCACGCGTACCCGAAGTGCCTTCGTCTATAGCCAGAATAACTTCGTTATGGACCATTGCCTCTTTCCTCGTTTTTCTATCAGCTGGCTTGGCGGGCCGGTACCGCCTTGATGGCGTCTTCCTCGAACTGCGGCGCATCGGGTTCGTTGTCCGGGTTGATTGAGCTGCGGGTTGGATCCCACTTGATGGTGAAGCAGATGATGCTGGCCACCAATGGAACCACGGACAGGATCAGGAACGTGGTCTCCAGCCCATACTGCTGGCGGAACAGCGGGAAGACCAGCAAACCAAGTGCCGCACCCATGGCGCCCAGTGCACCAATAACGCCATTGGCACCGGCGCGCAGCTCGCTGCGGAACGATAAGGTCGACAGGCTCTTGCCATTGGCGCCCGGGCCGCCCGAGTGGAAGAGAATGAACAGCGAAGGCACCGCCACAGCCGCCCAGACAGGCATCTTGCCGTTGAACAGGCCCAGTATCAGCAGCATCAGAAACACCAGGGCAAAGCCGAATGCCGATGCACGGCGCAGGCCGAGAACGCGGCCGATGGTGGGTGACAAAAAGCCGCCGATGATGCCGAAGATATTGAAGACCAGCGCACCCAGCGTGGCTTCGCGGAAATCCTTGCCGAACAGCGATGCGCTGATCAATGGCAGGTACCAGCCCACGGCAAAGTACTGGATGGATTGGCCAATTTGCACGGTGGCAGCCAAGATGGTGCGAGGCAGGTAAATGCCACGGAAAATCAGCAGAACATTGGCCAAACCACGCTTGGCCAGGTTGAGTACCGGGAGCCTTTCCGCTACGGGAGCAGCTACAAACGGCTGACCGTAAATGCGTGTCATGGCTCGGGCCGCGTCTTCAATGCGCTCTTTGCGTGCCAGCCAGGTGGGGCTCTCCACCAGCAGCGACAGCTGCAGAACCAAGATGAGGCAACCAAAGACGGCGGTTGCTGCTACCGAGTAGCGCCACAGCGAATCGCCAACGCCCCAGGAGTTGAACCACAAAGCCAGCACCAGATTGGTACAGACGGCCATGTACCACATGCCCTGCCAAACGTTGAGCCGGCTCTTCAACTTGGCGGGAGTGAACTCGGCCAACACCGCCATGGCAATGGCGAAATCAATACCGTAAGCGGCACCGACAAAAAAGCGGCCAAAGAGAATGGTGGAGTAATCAGGCGCAAAAGTTACCAGCAGCGCGCCCACCACGGCCAGCCCCTTGGCAATGATGAGAGGGCGCATGCGGCCCCAGCGGTCGGCCATCCAGCCGCCAATGGGGTTGAAGGCGATAGAGACCCACGAAGCGAGCGATGTCATCCACGCCACTTCAGCAGCGGTCAACTGCTGATCGCGTGTCATCGGCCCGAGGCCTACGCTGAGTGCTGAGTTGGAGAAAGCATCGAGAAAAAGGCCACCTAGTGCGAGCCACCAGATCACGCCCGCTCGGCCTTTGATACCCTGGCATCCGTCAATAAAGGATATGACATCCTGGACACCGCGAATCTTGATAGCGCTGGTTTGCATCATTGCCTCCTTTGTGTACTGCGAGAGGCGGATACAAACCCTATAGGCGCGACGAAGCCATCTCACAGATGGTCTTCAAATCTGAACCTGTATGCGCCCATTGTAGGGCGCCGGTTTGGGGTGTGACTCAGGACAAACCAGTAAGCGGCTCTTTTGCTGTCGCCAAGGTGCGACGCCAGAAAGGTGCTGCGCTGAGCCGTTGTGTCAATGGCTTAAAGCTTGCAAACCCCGTCCACATAAGCTTTGCGCCAACGGGTGATCTTGACGTTGGCGAACAGGCCGACTTTGAAAAATGGGTCTTTTTCGATGAAGGCTTGCGCTGCTTCGCGGGTGTCCAGATCGACGATGTAGAGGCCGCCGCCTTGGTCGCTGCCGTCGTCATTGAGCTTGGCGCCGCAGGCAATCAGCAGCGCTTTGTTGTCGTCGAGAAACTGCAGGTGCTCGTTGCGGTGTTCTTTGCGCAGCGGCAGGCTGTCGGGTTTGTCGAAGGTTTCGATGATGTAAGGCATGGCATGGTGCTCCGTGGTTGAAATGCGCTGAGCGTAGCGCACCCGGGCAGCGGTTTGCTGATGCGGAGTTGACAGCCCCTAGCTTGGGCGTTTGGGTGTACTGCAGTGCAAAGTACATGCGAGCCCTAGTCTCTGCACTGCCAATACCTCGTACACCAGCACTCACTCCAACACAATCTTCTCCCGTTTCACCACCTCGGCGTAGGAGGCGCTTTCTTTGCTGATGCGGGCGGCAAACTCTTGGGGGGTGGGCAGGGTGACGGCGCCTTGGGCGCTCAGGGCGGTGAGTACGGCGGGGGCGGTCATGGCGGTTTTGGTGGCGGCGTAGAGTTGGTCTACTAAGGCTTGCGGCAGGCCGGGCGGGGCCAGAAAGCCGAGCCAGAAGGTGGAGTTGATGCCGGGGTAGCCGGACTCGGCCATGGTGGGTACATCGGGCAATTGCGCAATGCGCTCGGGCGTGGTGACAGCCAAGGCTTTGAGTTTGCCTCCCTGTATTTGCGGCACGCTGACCAAGGTGTCGAAAACCGCATCCAGCTCACCGGCCAACACGCCCATGCTCGCTTGTGCGCCTGATTTATAGGGTACGTGGTTGGCTTCGAAGTGGGCGGTATTGCTGAGCATCATCATGGCCAGGTGCGCAATATTGCCAACACCGGTCGATCCGTAGTTCAGCTCGCCTGGTTTGCGCTTGGCGTAGTCCACCAGATCTTGCACGGTGTTGATGTTGTTCTTCTGCGCCCAACCCGGGTGTACGTTCAGCACGAAAGCCGCATCCAGCAAAACGGTAATGGGCGTCAGGTCTTTCGATTGGTAGGGTGAGTTTTTGTATACCGAGGGGTTGATGACGATGCTGCTGCTGTTGGTGGCCAGCAGCGTGTAGCCATCGGGTGTAGCACGTGCCACTTCGGCCACGCCGATGGAGCCATTGGCGCCGCCCTTGTTGTCCACAATCACTGTCTGCCCCAAGGTTTTGGTCAGCCCGTCGGCCAGCAAGCGGGCCGCGTTGTCGGTGATGGAGCCTGCGGTAAAGGGCACCACAATGCGGATCATCTTGGTGGGCCACTTGCTGCCCTGGGCATGGGCCGCTGCAGGTGCCAGTGTCAGCGCGGAAGCCCCGGCAACGCTGGCCGAGGCCAGCAGAAAATCGCGGCGCGATGGGTGGTGGTTCATGGCTTGTCTCCTCGTCTTGGGTAAAGGTGGGGTTCAGCCCTGGGCTGCGTTGGCCGGGCCGGTTTTTTTCATGCGTGCTTCGGTGCCGCTGATGCCGTTGCGCTTGAGCGTGGCAATCTGCTCTGCAGACAGGCTCAGTACGCGCTCGAAAATTTCTGCACTGTGTTGGCCGAGCGTGGGCGGTAAATGGCGCAAGGGCGCGGCTTGTCCGTGCTCGCGGAACCAGGGCGTGCTGCTCAGGTAGCGGCCCAGGTATTCGCGCTGCACGGGCTGAAAAAAGCCGGTGCTCAAAAAATGCGGGTCTTCCAACACCGCCCAGATGGGTTTCACCACCCCCGCGCTCACGCCTGCCGCTTGCAGCATGCGCATGGCCTCGGCGGCCTTGTGTTGCTGGGTCCAACTGGTAATGGCCGCGTCAATTTCTGCGCGGCGCTGCATGCGGGCAGCAGGTTCGTTGAGCGATGCATCGCTGCTGAGTGCTGGCAGTTGCATCACCTGTAGCAAGGCTTGCCATTGCTCTGGCTGGCTGACGCTGATGACCAGCCAGGTATCTTGCCCCGCGCAAGGGTAGATGTTGTGCGGCGTGTGCACCGGGTGCTGGTTACCGGCCCTGGGGCTGGTTTGGCCCAGCAGCGATTGCTCAACGAGGAAGGGCGAAACCATGGGCAACATGGCTTCCACCTGCGACAGGTTGACGTGGCGGCCTTTGCCGGTGCGCGCCTGCACCAGCAGCGCGAGTAGCGCCGCAGCACCGCCGTTCCAGCCGCCAATTGGGTCGCCGTAAGCGTACGAGGTGAGCGATGGCGGGTTGTGCGCAAACCCCGTGTGGTGCGGCAAGCCGCTGGCTTGCTCCAAGGTGCCGCCATAGGCGCGCACTTCGCTCCAGGCATTGCCTGCGCCAAAGGCCGGCATCGAGAGCATTACCAGGCGCTCGTTCACGGCAGACAGGGCGGCGTAATCCAGGCCCAGCTTGGGCAGCACCTCGGTGGAGTAGTTCTCTACCACGATGTCGGCGCCGCGCACCAGCTCCAGCAGCAGGCTGCGCCCTTCGGGCCGGGTCAGGTCGAGCGTGATGCCGAGCTTGTTGCGGTTGAGCCAGGCGAAGTTGGAGTTTTTCTCGTACAGGCGATCGCGGTAAAACGCTTCGGTGTAGTGGATGCCGCGCCACCAATCCGGGTACTGTGTGCCTTCCACCTTGATGACTTCGGCGCCCAGGTCGGCCAGCGTGCGCGCTGCCAATGGCCCGGCCCAGCCCATGCTGAGGTCGATGACGCGGATTTTTCGCAGCGGCGCCAAACCTTTGGCAGCTTTGGGTAGCGCTTTGCTTGCGCTCAGTGCTGCAGCGCTGCGGTAGTACGCATCGTCCGCGCCTTTGGCTGGCACCGAGCCGCCCGCCAGCGGGCCGGCATCGCCCAACGGGTAAGGCGCAGCAATGCCTTCGAACTGGGCGGTGCTGGTGCGTACCGGCACAAACGTGCCACGCTCGCGGTGCACTTGTTGCTGCAGCAGCTCTGCCATCGTGGGCACCAGCACAGCGGGAAACTTGGCTTGCGTCAGTACTTCGAACCATTCTTGCGCGGTCTTGCCAAGCAAGGCGGGTTGCAGAAAGCCGTCTATTTCGTCGGCGTGTTGCATGCGCAGTGGCCCGCTCTCAAAACGGGCATCGCTGGCGTATTGCGGCAAGCCAATGGCTTGGCACAAGGCCGCCCATTGCGGCAAGGTGTGGGCGAAGATGCCAATCCAGCCGTCTTTGCTGCGGTAGATGCCGCCCGGGTGCGTATTGCAAAAGCGGTTCACGCCCAGCCGTGCCAGCGGGTGGCGCTGGTCTTGCACCATGCCGGCTTCCATCTCCACCACCGAGAACGCGGTTTCGTGGATGCTGATCACATAACGCCGGCTGCCGTCGGCCTGGCCCAGCAAGGCCGCCAGGGCGCAGGAGAAAGCGGCTATGCCCGCCACAATGCCGGTTTGCAAATCGTGCGGCATATGCGGTGGCCCTTCGGCCGCGCCGCTGCCAAACACGGCACCAGCCATGGCGCGGCATACCGCTTCAGAGCCCACGTAATTGGCATACGGCCCGTCTTCGCCAAACCAGGTCAGGCAAACCTCAATGGGCGCCAGCTGGTCGTCAGTGTTTGCAAATACGGCTTGCTTCAAAGCGGCAAGGCCTTGCTTCAAGGCGCGGGCGTCCAGCACTACGTCGCAGCTTCTGGCCAAGCCGGTCAGCCATTCACTTTCTTGCGGGCTGGAGGGGTGCAGGGTAACGCTGCGCTTGTTGGTGTTCAACCAGGCGTTCAACGCGCTTTGCGTTTCTGCCTCGCTTGTCTCCAGCAAGGGCGGAAAGTGGCGGAGTGCATCGCCTGCTTCGTCTTCCAGCTTGATGACTTCGGCACCAAAGTCGGCAAGCAATTTGCCGGCGTAGGCCAGTGCCGGGCCGGTGCCGATCTCTAGCACCCGGATGCCGGTCAGGGCGAGTGGTTTTTGTGCAGAGCTGTTGTTGGGCATGGCTGCTCCTTACCAGGTGTCGACAAAGGAGCGGCGAGCACGGCTGGCGCGCATGCTGGCCGTGGCAATGCCTTGGCGGATCCAGGTGCGGGTTTCAGCCGGGTCGATCACCGCATCAATCTCGGTGGCGGATGCCACGTTGATGGCGTGGCCGCGTTCGTAGGCGCGGGCCACCAATTGGTCGTACAGCGCCTTGCGCTCCGGGCCTTCGGGCACGCCCTCCAGCTCTTTTTTGAAGCCCAGCTGAATCGAGCCTTCGAGGCCCATCGCGCCAAACTCTCCGGTGGGCCAGGAGACCGTGCAGCTGGTGGTACGAAAGCCGCCGCCGGCCATGGCCATGGCACCCAGGCCATAGCCTTTGCGCAGTGTTATGGCCAAGATGGCAACACGCAGCTTGGCCGCAGTGACAAACATGCGCGATACGTGGCGCACCTGGGCCTTGGCTTCTTCGTCCGGGCCCACCATGAAACCGGGTGTGTCTATGAGCGAGATGATCGGCAGGCCATGCACATCGCACAGGTTCATGAAGCGCGCCGCTTTGTCGCCCGCTGCTGCATCTATAGCGCCGCCCAAGTGGAAAGGGTTGTTGGCCATGATGCCCACCGGCTGGCCTTCGATGCGGGCAAGCGCGGTGTGGATGCCGTGGCCAAAGCCGGCGCGCAGCATCAGCACCGAGCCGGTGTCGGCAATGCCTTCAATCACTTTGCGGCTGTCGTACACGCGCAGGCGGTTCTCTGGCACCACATGGCGCAGAGCCAGCGGGTTGGGTGCAGACCAGTCACGCACCCTGCCTTGGAACATGGACAGATAGTGTTTGGCCGCCTGCACCGCCTCGGCCTCGTTCTCCACCAGAATGTCGATCACGCCGTTGCTGTACTGCACCGGCGCCGGGCCCACTTCTTCGGGCTGGAAGATGCCCAGCCCGCCGCCTTCAATCATGGCCGGGCCGGCCATGCCGATATTGGCGCTTTTGTCGGCAATGATCACGTCGCACACGCCCAAAAAGGCGGCGTTGCCGGCAAAGCAGCGGCCCGACACAATGCCCAGCAGCGGTACCTCGCCGCTCAGCTCTGCCAGGGCAGCGAACGAGGGCTGGTACAGACCGGAGACAAACGGAAAATCCACATCACCCGGGCGCCCACCGCCGCCTTCGGCAAACATGATGAAGGGCAGCTCGTCGCGCTGCGCGCGCTCCACCAGGCGGTCGGTTTTGATGTGGCTGCGCTTGCCTTGGGTGCCCGCCAAAACAGTGGCGTCGTAGGCCATCACGGCGGTGAGCGATTTCTCGTAGCCGAACTCCGCGCCGTTGACATTGCCCACGCCGGTGACGATGCCGTCTGCCGGCGTATTGGCGATCAGGTCGTCTTTGCTGCGGCGGCTGGCTTGGGCGGCAGTTACCAGGGCGCCGTATTCGACAAACGAGTCTGCGTCGCACAAATCTGCCAGGTTCTCGCGGGCGGTGCGCTGGCCGCGTGAGCGGCGTTTGGCCACCGCATCTGGCCGGGCTGCGTCGTACAGCACCGCGTGCCTGTCCAGCACGGCTTGCAGATCGGGGCGAATGGTGTTCAGGTCGACAGCCTGCTCCGCCACCTCAGCCGTTCCATGGCCGCTTTCGGCAGCGAGCACCAGCAAAATATCGCCTTCTGCGGCTTGCTCGCCAGCGCGGGCGCGGATTTCGAGCACGCGGCCGTGGCTGTCGGCGGCGATGGAATGCTCCATCTTCATCGCCTCAATCACAGCCACTGATTGGCCCTTGTGTACGGTGTCGCCCACCGCCACTGCAATCTCCACCACGCGCCCGCTCAAAGGTGCGTAGCTGCCCAACTGGCCTGCTGGCAGTGTTTGCCGCAGGGCAGGCGCGGCCTGAGGCGTGTTGGCTGTTTGCTGGCCGGGGCCTTCAATCAGCTCGGCCTTTTGTGCTTGCTGCTGGGCCAGCACATCGGCTTCGGCCAAGAGCTCTGGCAGGATCGATTCGAAATAGCGCGTGTGGTTCTTCTGCTGCGCGAAATCATCCCGGTTGATGAGCGCTTGCAGCAAGTGCAGGTTGCTAGGGATGCCAACAATGCGGAACTCCGCCAGGCTGCGGCGCAGCCTTTGCACCACGCTGGCAAAGTTGGCCTCCGGGCTGGAGACGATGAGTTTGGCCAGCAGCGTATCGAAAGCTGGCGCCGGCGCGTAGCCGCTGTAGGCATGCGTATCCACGCGCACATCGGGGCCTGAAGGCGGGTCAAAGCGCTGCAAACTGCCGTGGGCCGGGCGGGCCATGCCTTGGGCATCGGTGGACTCTGCGGTCACCCGCACCTGGATGGCGTAACCCTGGCTGCGCGGCGGATCTTGCGGGTTGATGCCCAGCGCTGCCAGGTTTCTGCCACTGGCCAGCTGTATTTGCAGCGCCACCAAATCCAGGCCGGTCACCTGCTCGGTAATGGTGTGCTCTACCTGCAGGCGCGGATTGGCTTCGATAAAGACAAAGCGGCTTTGCGTGCCGTCTTCCTCTTCTTCCACCAAAAATTCAAAAGTGCCCAGGCTTTGGTAGCGCACCTGGGCCGCCAGCTTTTGCGCGGCTTGCAAAATCTCTGCGCGCAGTTCGGGCCGCAGCACCGGGCTGGGCGCAATCTCCACCACTTTCTGAAAGCGGCGTTGCAACGTGCAATCGCGCTCGCCCAAGGCTACCACCTGCTGGCCGTCGCCCACAATCTGTACTTCGATATGGCGTGCCCGGTTCACCAGCCGCTCGGCGTACACGGTGTCCAGACCAAAAGCGGACAAAGCTTCGGAGCGGCAGCGGGCGTACAGCTCGGGGATCTCGGCCTGGTTCTTGACCACCCGCATGCCCCGGCCGCCGCCGCCGCCAACGGCTTTGATCACAATGCCGGCGCCACCTTGGGCTTGGAAAAAAGCCTGAACTTCTTCCAGGCTGGCGCCGCCTGCTGTGGCGGGCATGACTGGAACGCCGCATTCACGTGCCAACACCAAGGCAGAACCCTTGTCGCCAAACAGTGCCAGTTGCGCGCTGCTGGGCCCGATAAAGCAGATGCCGGCCTCTTGGCAGGCCTGGGCAAAATCTGCGCGCTCGCTGAGAAAGCCGTAACCGGGGTGAATAGCGTCGCACTGCGTGCTCTGCGCGGCGGCGATGATGGCCGCGATATCTATATACGCTGCCGGCCCGGCGTTGGCCAAAGCAACAGCCTCATCTGCCAGAACGCGGTGGCGCGAATGGGCGTCATCGCTGGAGAAAACGGCAACACTGCTGATGCCCAAATCGCGAGCAGCGCGAATAACGCGAATAGCAATTTCGCCGCGATTGGCGACCAGTATCTTCTTCATGGTGATCCTCGGGGTTGTCGGTGGGCGCCGGCAGCATGGCGCTGGCGCTTGAGTAGCTGGCGTGCCTTGTTGAGCGCTCAGGGCTACGCCTGGCCCGGCTTTACTGCGCGGTAATCTGGGCCTTGCTGACCACTTGCTGCCACTTGTCCAGCTCGGCATGAACGAAGGCGGTCATCTGCGTTGGCGTCAGATTGGCAGGGATGGCGTTGTTGTCGTAAAGCCATTTGGCGTTGGCGGCCTCCGCATTGCTGTCGAGCACCAGGCGACTGAGCCGGTCGACAATGGCTGGCGACATGCCGGCCGGCCCGAACAAGCCCACCCAGGCTTGCGATTCGTAGCTGGGGTAGCCCGACTCGGCAATGGTGGGCACGTCGGGCAGCGACGGCAGCCGCTCTTGGGATGTGACGGCCAGCGCCCGCAGCTCGCCACTGCGGATAAAAGCAGCTGCCGAGGTGGCATCTTGAAACACCGACGGGATTTGCGAGCCGATCAGGTCTGCCAAGGCCGGTGACGCGCTTTTGTAAGGCACATGACGCAGGTTGACGCCTGCCGTCAGCTTGAACAGCTCGCCCGACATGTGGGCTGAGCCTCCTATGCCGCTGGAGCCAAAGGCCATGCCGCCCTCTTGCTGCGCTGCAAGCTCGACGAACTCTTGCAAGTTGCGAGCCGGAGACTTGGCTAGCACCAAGAGCAGATTGGGGGCATAGCCAAGAATGGCGATTTCGGAAAAATCCTTACGCGGGTTGTAAGGTAGCTTGCTTTGTATGGCCGGGTAGATCACGTGCTGGGTTGCACTGACCAGGAGCGTATAGCCATCGGGCTTTTCGCGTGCAACATAGGCCGTGCCAATTTGACCGCTGGCGCCGACCTTGTTCTGCACGACGACCGTAGCCTTCAATGCCGTACCCATGCTGTTGGCCAGCCGCCTGGCCGCCAAATCGGTAAAGCCACCGGGAGCAAAAGGCACGATGATGTTGATGGGTTTCTCATCGGGCCAGGCAGCCGCCATGGAGGGCATGGGTGCCAGCCATGCCATGGCAACTAACCAGGCAGGAGAGAGCGATATGAATCGGCGGACACGCCGCTGCCTTTGCTGCATGTTTGTCTCCTGAATATGTATTCTTCTCACCACCGGCACGTTGTTATTTGCGTAGCGGTACAGCGGCTTGTGGCAAGTTGGTGCGACATTGAGGCGCTACAAGAACTGAGCCAAATCGCACCGCACAAGCTGTTGTTGGTCCATAGTAGGCCGCCAGGTTTTGCGAGACAAATCACATTTTTCTAGAGTAGCTATAGCGGTTGGGCATAGCTGCCGTGCACAGGAGCGGTTATGGAAATTCGACAACTGCGAACCATCTTGGCCATCGCAGAAACAGGCAGCTTGACGCGAGCCGCCGAGTTGCTGCACGTGGTGCAGCCAGCACTGTCGCGGCAACTCAAACAGTTGGAAGACGAGCTGGGCACAAGCCTGTTTGAACGCAACCGCTCCGGCATGTTATTGACCGAGCCGGGCCGCCGCTTTGTAGACCAGGTGCGGGTGTCGCTGCAAGGCTTGTACCAAGCCAAAGCGGAGATTGGTGCGGCTGCAGAAAACCTGATGGGATCGGTCTCGATAGGCATGCTGCCTGGCTTGGGCGCTGCACTGTCGGGCACCATCGTGACATCGCTGCGCAAGCAATACCCGGATTTGAAGGTGCGTTTGCTGACCGGCTTTACCGACGTTCTGCAAGAAGGATTGGAACGCGGCAAGATCGATATCTGCCTGATGGGCGATTACCTGCAATCCGCCTTATTGCATACCGCGCCTGTTTACAGAGAACCTTTGTACGTGGTGGGCCTGCCATGCTCTGGCTTGCAAGCCTCGCAACCCTGGACTTTGGCCGATGCGGCCAAACTACCATTGGTGATACCCGAGGCACGTAGCCTGCGCAACGTGATCGATCAGGCCTGCACCATCATCGGCGCCGATCTGAACTTGGTGGCCGAATCGGACAGCACCTCCATCGTCATGCAGCTGGTAGAGAGCGGCGTGGGCTACACCATCTTGCCCGTCATGCCGATACGCCCACTCTTGCTGGAAGGCAAGCTGGTAGCCGCCCCCATCGTCTCGCCCACCCTGCGCCGCACCATCAAAATCTGCAGCCCCGTCATCGCCAAAGACCAGCACGTCATCAACGTCCTGCGCGCCGAACTCCTGACCATGCTGGAGCCCTTTGTGGCGAGCTTTGCGCCTTGGGGGGTGGAGTGGTTGATGGGGGATTGATTGCGCTATGCAGCGACTGAGTAGCTATTGATGCTTACCGCTCTGCTTCTACCGACAACTTAAAGCCGTCGGGCCAAGTCGTGCGATCCAGGAGCATCGAAAATATCTCGTCGCTTTCTCCGTCGGGCAGGTCGTTCGGTGTACCGTGAGCCATGAGCATGATTTCGCTCCAAGAAAATGTACGAGCCAGAGCAAGGATTTGCTCGTCCCCCTCGTGCATTTTTGCCACAACCTCTGCTTCGAGGACAGCTTTCTCCTTTCCACTTGTCTTCTCTTCAGCATCTACGACCAGTTGGCAAAGGTTTGGCAGAGAAACAGCAATCGCGTACTGGCTAGGAAGCTCAATCCGGACACGTTTATTGAGCAGCGCTCCCCAGAGGTTGACATAGACTTTGTAGCGAGCTAACCGCTCGGTGTACTCAACTCTGCTGGCTTCCAGTTGCTGTTCCACTTGGTCGCACGGCCAAGCATCCTTTTTGGGATTCAACCAAACTGGTCCGATGAGAACGGGAAGTTGTTTCTCCAGTGCCAGAGTCACCAAATTTTGGCGAAGAGACGTCAAGGTCTCTTCGTAGTGTGCTCTGCTGAATTCTATGCAAAAGTAATTGCCTTTGCGCTCAAAGGCTTCACCAATAGATTCCCCAAACGTTTCGGCCGGCAAAAGCCAACACACCGAGTTTTTCGTCAACTGGATTGCGCAAGATTCGAAAATTCCCGCACAGGCAGCTGTGCCGCAACTGCATGTAAATAAATCCATTTCTTCCAGCTCGAAGGCACCCATCGCCACTACGGTGCTGACATCAAACTCGCCAAGCTTCGACACGCTCCGTCCATTGACCAAAGGTGAAACAGCAATCGACAAGACGCTATCTTCTGCGACCAGCTTGTGTACAACAGCGAATGAGAGAATATTCATGACGGTGATTGATGCTTGTTTAAAGCAGCAGCTGGTTGCTGCAGCATGAGTTGGGGCAATCATCCAAGCAACCGAACCGGTTGCGCACTACTAGCTCTTTGCTTTTATGTACAGAACAGATTGTGTTTGGCCCGCAGGCACGACTTCTTTGGTCTCAAAGATCTCTGTCTTCGCTCGGACCAGATCAGATAGTTTCTTGAATCCGTAGATGCGGGAGTCAAAGTCTGGCTGTAGTTTGGTCAGATAGCCACCAAAAGTACCGAGATGCGCCCAGCCCGAGTCGTCGCTGGACTGTTCCAGTGCCTGCAACACGAATTGTCTGGGGAACGGTTGAACAGCAGGAACAGGTGTCGCTGAAGCTGGCTTTGTGATGGCAGGAGAAGTAGGTGCAGCCGTAACTAGGGGCTGCACCTTCACTTCTGCTGCCAAGGCGGGAGCAGCATGGGTAGGCCGAAGCACTTCTGTAAAGACAAATTTATGACAAGCACTACGGAAAGCTTCTGGTGTTTTTTGCTCGCCAAACCCTAACACCGTCAGTCCTTCTTCACGAATGCGAGTGGCGAGACCTGTGAAATCGCTATCGCTGGTTACCAGGCAAAATCCATCAAATTTGCGGGTATAGAGCAGGTCCATAGCATCAATGATGAGCGTGCTGTCGGTGGCATTTTTACCTGTCGTGTACGCAAATTGTTGAATTGGCTTGATAGCGTGTTTTTGGAGAACTTTCTTCCAAGAGGCGCTTGTGGGGGAGGTGAAGTCGCCATAAATTCTTCTCACCGTGGCTTCGCCAAAGCGGGCAACCTCTGCCAGCAATCCTTCAATCACGGCTGCCTGCGCGTTGTCTGCGTCAATAAGCACAGCAAGCCGCATCGTTGGCTCTTCCGATTCAATTTTTGCGATTAAACGGGGTGACACCATGCCAGTCCAAGCTCCTCATTGGTTTTATCGATACCAAGGGATTGTAGAGAGTCAAATCCGAATGCTGAAGTTTTTCACTACTGACGATGATTGCCTATTGCATAGCCTCAAAGCAGCTATTTTTGCGCTTGCCAAACGCTTGGCTCCTGGGGGAAAACGCAGGCAAGCCCTTGAATGATGCTGTGTAATAAGCATGTCTAGTAGATGACTATGTGCACTGGAGCAATCTAGACGTGGCGCATTAGGCTGCTAGATGGCAGTCGCCAGTGACTGCTATACGGGTGCTCGGTGATTCCCACTCACAACTCACGGGTGACTTAGGATTCCGTGCCGATTTGTCGCAGCAGAGACGTCGAAGAGGTTGTGCCTCTCCGATGTAGGTAAACTCCACGTACTTGGCCGCTCGAGCGCCAGGGCTTGAAAGGGGGAGGTGGAGTGCAAGCGCCCATAAGCGAGGCCTCCAAGGCAATGGCGACGTCAGCATCTGTGCCGCGCAAGCCGCGGAAGAATCGCTTTGAAGTGAAGCGTGGGACGGTGCCCCCGTCTTCGCTTGTTCTTCATTTTTCCCCAGACCAGTGGGAGAAGTTCATTGAAGAAGCATGTAGGCAGCGCAAACTATCAAATGGGGGCTCGTACGCTGTTGTGAAACAGCTTGGTGGCGCTGGCGACGGTGGTCGCGACGTTGAGGCCCGACTTGTTCCGACGCTGACAGCCGGCCAGTGGGACCTTTACCAAGCGAAGCACTACAACGCAGGCATCAGGCCCTCGGAGTTCTTCCCGGAGCTGGCCAAGTTTTTCCTTCAGCTTGTGGCAGGCACCTACCCTGCACCGCGCCAATACCTCCTTTGTGCACCGCTAGGCGTTGGAAATGATTTGCATAACCTCCTCAGCAAGCCAGCGGAGTTCAAGCAGCGCTTCTTTGACGACTGGATCGCGGGCAAGTCTGGCTTGCAGGGGCGCAGTGCAGAGTTGACGCCAGCGGTAAGAAGCCTCATTGGTGCCTACGACTTCTCAACCATTGTTGAATGTCAGTTGCGTGACCTTCTGGCGTGGCATGCCGTCAACCGAGCACGGCACTTCGAACTCTTTGGCATCGAGGCGGAACGCGGCGACGACCCTTCTGCTCCTTCCCTTCCGACAGCAGCAGAGCAGATTTACGTCGAAGAGCTGCGGCGTCTCTATGAGGAGCATGCTGGGCAGCCGATGACTCTTGACGATGTACTTAGAGCGCAGCTTTACGAGGAGCACTTGCAGGTACATCGTGCTCTCTTCTATTGCGCAGAGGGGTTGAAGATATTCAGTCGAGACCTCTATGGCGAAGAGGAATTCAACGCCTTGCTTGAAATGGTGCTAGTTGGCGTTCGCCCGAGCGTTAATAGTTTTAAGCACAAGTCCGGAGAAGAGCGCCTTGACGCGAGTCTGTCTGCGGTTGCGGGGCTCAAAGTTAACGATAGCGTCCTGTCGCCTCGGCTGCGCCCGGGGGACCTTCCTGGGACTTGTCATCAATTGGCTAACCAGGGAAAGCTGAAATGGGTCAAATGAAGCCGGCCAAACGTCGTATCCTTCCTGTATTCAATTCACCATTTGAGTTGGGCATTCGTATGGTTTACCTGCTGCAGTCGCTGGGGCCAAGAGGTGCCGATATACAAAAGCTCGTTCTCTTGGACTACGCCATCGTTTACTCAGCCGATTTGGATGGGCCTAGTAGCTTGCATACCCCAGTGCCATTTCGCGGGGCTGAGCTGCTGAGTCGCCGAGAGCTCATCGAGCAGGGTCTCTACCTGATGAGTACTCGAGGCCTTGTATCAGCCTCGTGGGATGAAGACGGCATCACATATCACGCTGGCGAGTTCTCAAGGGCGATGACATCTTCTCTTACCTCGAAATACCTACGAAAGCTGGAGATGCGATGTAACTGGGTCGCTGAGCATTTCGGGAGCGCGGATTCCGCGAAGTTAACTAAGCAGTTTGCGGAGAGCGGTCACCTCTGGGGCGCTGAACTCGAGACAGTGGCAACAGGTTTGGAGGTTTCGTGGCAATTGTCTTAAAGCGTCTCAAGTCCACTGGTCCGGATAGGGAGGATGCAGTACTCGACTTCGGCAAGAAGCGGACGCTCATCCGTGGGCCGAGCGATACAGGAAAGTCATACATCCGTGATTGCCTTTGGTTCTTGCTTGGTGGAGACAAACTCCCCAAAACCTTCCCTCTCTCGGCAGGCTATCAAGAGCTGCAACTGCATTTTGAAAGCGATGACATTGAGTACCAAGTCCGTCGGGCATTAATTGGTGGGCAGCCGAAGGTGTACTGCAGAGCTAAGGGCAATGAAGAGGAATTGGCCTTTGAACCACTTGAGGACGACCTCAGTGAACTGTTGGTGAAGCTCAGTGGCGCCATTGGCAAGCAAATTATCCGTTCGTTAAGCGACCGTGGTGCAGTGACTGGCGACGATATTCGTCATTGGGCTCTTTGGTCGCAAACAGCTATCTTGAGCGAGAATCCAACCAGCGGCGAGGGATTCGCAGTCACAAAAAGAACTGCTTCGTTCAACTTATTTCTTACCGGCGTTGATGACTCGAAGGTCGAGTTGCGAAAGAAAACGTCCGAAGTCGAGCGAATCAAGGGGCAGCTGTCGTCTGCGGAGGACGCGTTGACGCGCGTACAGGCGGGGCTTTCGAAGGATGCCAAGCGAGACGACGTTGCAAATGCGCTCGAACGTGTCGACGAGGTCCTAGTGGCGATGTCGTCGCAGTATGACCAAAGGGCTGCCAAACTGCGTGCGGTGCGTCGCGAAATTGTAGAGGCCTCGCAGCAGTTGGCACGTGCCACAAACGGCCGGAATCACGCTCAATCCATGGTTAGTCGATTTGAGTTGTTGGAGCAGAAGTATTCGAACGACTTGGAACGGCTTGGTGCGGCCAATGAGGGCGTAGCGTTCTTCGAAGAGCTTCCCGCCGTGCCGTGCCCGCTTTGCAGAACACCAACGAATGCTCAGACGGAAGCACAGGAGGTTAAGCCTGAGGCAGCCGCGCGATACAAGGCGGCCATCAATGCGGAGGCGAGCAAGATTCGAGGACTTCGCACCGGTCTGTTGACGGCTTTGGAGGGAGAGCGTCGGCGCTTGCAGTCTTGGCAAATCGATGTGGACCAACTGGGCAATGTGTTGAATACGCTGCAGAATCGTGAAACCCAGGCGATGCAGAGCACACGCATTGAATTTTCCGCCGACCCCAAACAAATGGCAATCCGCCGCACGGAACTGTCTGCTCAGCTTGCCATCTTTGATGAGATGGAGCGCCTTCGTGTCGAGATTGAACGGCTCAAGAAGCAGAAGCTGCGCCCGAAGATTCAGGTGAATCGCGATGGCGGCGCCTCAGGGCGTTCTGTCGCGGATACCGCACTGAGCTACTTGAAGTTGTGGGGGTTCAATGACATCGAAAATATTGCACTCGACGCAGAAGTATGCGACCTAGTCCTCAATGACCGTACGCGATTGAGCTTCGGCGCGGGGCTACGCGCCCTGTACTTGTCCGCGCTTGTCATTGCGCTCATGGAACACGCACTTAAGAAGGGCCATCCTCATCTCGGTGTAGTTGTCCTTGACTCGCCGTTGAAAGCCTATGCGGACCCTGATTCAGATGAAACGCATAGTGTTCCAGTTGCAACTGTCACCGACAAATTCTACGAGTGGCTAGCAGATTTTTCAGGTCTCGGCCAAATCATCGTGCTGGAGAATGAGCGAATCTCCGCAGCGACTGCTAATAAGCTGAAGCCAATTCAGTTTACGAAGAAACCTGGCATGGGTCGGCCTGGCTTCTATCCTCATCGCGAAGTTGGACCGTCCCAACTGCCTACACCGATTGAGGGTGACGGCCTTGACGTGGCTGAGGGCTGAGGAGGCTCCATTTCCGTCTACGTCTAATGATAGGGCGCGCTTGGTAGCACTCCTTGGTGAGGTTCAACCCGCGGCGTTGTCTCAAGGTTACCCGACCTTTTCTGGCAACAGTTTCGGCGAATCGATAATCCGCAGCCAGAAGCTGCCGGTGACTACGAGAATAGGCAGTCCTCAATGCTTACGCGCAGCGGGCGATAAGTCATGCTCTGGACGACCGGTTGCCCATCAGCTTCACGAAACAGGTGGAACATTAATTTGTGTTCATTTTCGGAAAAAATGAGTGCATTCGGCCTAAAGTTGAATTGAGGGGCGTGCCGTCGTTAGACTGCGTGCCTCATCAAATAAAAGGCTCGGGAGGGTCTGAAAACTCGATTTTGAATTTCTGCGCAATGAGTTCGCTGGACAGCTGAAGCGGCGAATGGTAATTTGGAGCCGACGGTGGACTCAAAAATTCGTTTCGCCCGCGCCTTTCATGGGCCTTTGGCTCTTTGCGGGCGCACCCTAGACACCAAGTTTTCGTTTAATGGCGTTTGCAATTTCTGGAAGTCCTTTCCCATCATTCCAGTCTAGGTAGCGATATGCCTTCATCATTGAGTGAATTTTCTCTGGGGCGATACCAGCATTGACCATTAGCACCTTTTTGTTATTCTTCATGAGTTCCATGAAGAAGGTTGAAAACTCTGTAAGTGGCCATCCACTGGAACCGTCAAAGAAATTTTCTGTGAGAATGAAAACTCCGACATTTGCATTCTCAATTCCTTCATTCACCTTCAGGTAGGCGTTGTTGCATAAATCGATTTCAGGCCAAGCTCCCCCAAACCCCAGCCGTGGCTATGCCACGGCTGCCGTCTGAG
>NZ_JBHZGV010000039.1:0-3094 GCF_043359985.1 Comamonas trifloxystrobinivorans | reverse complement strand
ACTACATGCATTTGCAGCGGCTCGTAGCCGATCAGCCGATCTGGCGTGTCCACCAGCGAGTAGTTGACCTCCCACTCGTCCGCATCCCACAGCATCATGTAGCCGCGCATCTGCCACTCGTAGAGCTTGTCCTCGCAATCTTTGACCCAGCCGGGGAACGTCTTTGCTGACCACGACGACTTGAGGTCGTGCCCACGTCTGCGCTCTGCGTCGTAGAGGTCGCACTCGCCAGTGATGAGGCCATTGCTGCGCCGCTCGGTGTTCTTCGCCAGCGACAGGCCACGAACCCGATTGAGCAGGGCTATGCTCTGGTCTTCGACTTCCAGGCCTTTTTCGATCTCCTTGCTGGAGAACTCGAAATCAATTCCAAAGATCTCCTGCTGGGCCAATTCGCGGATGTAGGTCTTGGCACCCACCGACAAAATTCCCTCTGCCTTGGTCTTAGGATCCGTCATGATCTTGCCCAGGCTTGAGCAGCGGATGAGGATCTCACGCATCTTGCGCCTCCTTGAGCTCTGCGCCGCGCTTCTGCACAGCTGTTGCGAATGCCGAATAGCCGTCTTTATCTCGGCTTGACTGAAAGAGTTTCACGCCTTCTTTCATGATCGCCCCCAGCTCGTCACGGTTCTTTGCTGCAGTGGCTTTGGCAATCCATTCGTCGCGGATCATCTGCAACTGAGACTGGCGTTCATCCTCGGCCAGATGGCGCACAAGCTCTGCATCCAAGTCCTCAAGGTCTTGACTGAACATGTCAGAGGCTGCGGTGACGTTCAAGACCATGGCGATCTTGGCGCGTTTGCAAGCCATCTTGAGAACCGTGTTGGCCAGGTCTGCAGGCTCTGTGCGGATCTGCTGCACCGTGTAATGCCCGCCAGCCTTACGCCCGAATTTCAGGCGTCGATGGGTTTCTGGCGTTGCGTCGAATTCCTCTTTGCACACCGCTTTGCGCCAACGGTACTTTTCTTCATCCGTTGAGCATTCGCCCAGGCCGGATCCAAGCGGCACACCGGTTGTCTGGTGCTCTCCAATGCAGTTCACCCGGTAGCGAATCACGCCGTTTGCAGACAGGTCGGATACCTCGTATTTGTCGGCAATGCGAAAGGTCATGCACAGAACCTCGGCCCCGGACTTGAGCAGTGTTGGTTTGTCGCCAGCGCCGGGAATAGCTCCGTAGTGCACGTTGGGCTTCATAACGGCTTGCATTACCTGCTGCACCGTCTTGGCATGGGCTACTACTTCGGCAGTCGGGTTCGCGCTCTTTGCGGGAACCATGCTGACTGCTTCAACTTCAACTACAGCGCTCATGGTTGTCTCTCCGTTGGGTTGGTCAAATTGCCATCTGCGTCTGAGCCACACAGCCCGCCAAAAGCACGACAGCGAGCAGCAATAAAAAAGGCGGCTTTCTGGGCCGCCCGAGTTGGAATGGTTGGTATGTCATTTCTTCTCCTGCATCGCAAGAAGTCGCTGCCATTTGGCAAACGTCTTGCGAATATCGGTGTTGTCTTTGTTGGTGTACTTGAGCGGCTTCTGGCCCGGAATAGGACAGAGTGAGCGGCTGGGCATGGTGAGCATTGGGGTCATGCGGGCCTCACTACAAATGCAGTTTTGACTGCCTCAGAATGAAGAAAAGCCGCATTGGTAGCGGCTTCGCGGGAGTGGAATGGGCGGCTCTCATAAGGTCCTAGTTTGTAGATGAACATGGGGACTCCTGCTCTACCTTAATGGATTGAACTGCGAAGGAATAGACTCGCTGCTGGCTCATGCTGCGCGAATCGCAGAATGCTTTGGCCATCTTCCTGGTGGCGAATAGCTTGTAAACGTGCCACTCATTGCTGCCAAACCATCGCAGTCGGCGGAAAACTGCATAAACACGCATCCCTATACCTCCTTGTGTTTGGCGAGAGTGTCGCAAACAGCGCGGGAGTAGGGCTCGTCGCTTTCGCCGTAGAACTTGCTAAGCGCCTGCCGCAACTCCCTATACCCCTCCAGCAGCTCCCGAGGGGATAGGCCGGATTCGTTGTGGACTGTTCCGGCTTCGGCGATGAGGCGGGCGTTTGACTTGGCTTCACGCTTATTCCTGCCGCGAACGCCGCCATCATCTCTGCGTGCACCAAAGATAACAACAGCGTGTCCGTCTGCATCGATTCCGGGCCACTGGGCGCTAGCGCAGCTGGCTTCGTAAACACCCCAAACTCCCGGCGTGGGTTTCAATTTCTCACTCATGCCGCACCTCCCGCCGCAATCTTTGCCCGCTCTGCCTGATAGCCTTCGGACAGCTCGCAGATTAGAGCTCCAAGTGCCTCATGCTGCCCGGCCTGCATCAAACCTGACACCTGGGCGCGGCCAGCAGGCCCAAGCTCCCCCAGCGCTTCGCAGAAGTTCTCCCAGTCGCTCGGGTCGAAGTCGGGCTCTTGTGCGATCTGCTGCCAGCGCATTTCGAAGTCGTCTGCACGGTCGCTTGCTCGTTGATTCTTGGCTGCTTGGGCTGCGGCCCATACATCAGATAGGTTGCTCATAGGGCACCTCCTTCAAGTTACCGAAGTCATCGATAACGCAATAGGTCTGGGCTCGCCACTGCTTGCCCATGGCGTCTGTGTGCGACTCGCCAACCACCCAGAAAGGCGAGCAAACATCATCGTGATGCCGGGTCATATCGGCGCGGCTCTCGTGGCCATCGCTCCACCAGTTGGAGTAGTTACCCAACCAGAAGTGGTCGTCCAACTTGTGGCGCACAAGGATTATCGGTTCATTCAGCATGAGCGTTCTCCCAAATAAAAAACCGCCCGTAGGCGGCAAATCCAGCGTGGTAGTGCTGGAGTGTGTTTGTGGTGCGTCATGAAGGATTTGAACCCTCAACCTACTGACTAGAATTCAGCTGCTCTATCCAGTTGAGCTAATGACGCGGGGTTTGTGAATAGATTGGCCAGGGTTGGCAGCATCTATGAATGGGGTGATGGTGGTCAGGGCCGCACGGGATTTTGCATAGCAGCCGCAAAGCCCGAAGGTATCGGCATAGTTCCAGCCGGCGCCGGTTCATTGACAACGTGCCACGCTTCTCAAGCGCATTCACCATCACAGATAGGGGCCGGTTGCT